>JBCBOT010000037.1:0-40726 GCA_039821165.1 Planctomycetota bacterium
GCTTTGATTGGGGTGGTGGACTCCCTCGAAAAGCAATCGTGTCTTGTTGCCGACCTGAATGGCTTGAGGAAGACGTTCGGGCATCGAGGGCAGCTCGAGGGGCTCGCCTAGTAGAGTTCCCGTCTTCGAGTCGATTCGGTGATACGTCTTTCCCGCGAGAAAGATCAACGAATTTGATTTTGGAAGGAAGCCCAACGGAGATGGGAGAGCGAAACCCGTGGTGGCGGTGTTTGACGACGTCCGGGAATATTCCAGTTGTCGGGACCTCGAGAAACTCACCTGTGCAGCGCCATCCATTCCGAATGCGATGTTGCTTTCCTTCCGTGTCCGCGGCGTGAGGAAACGAAGTCCGCCGTCGAGTGGCCACGCCTTGTGCAGTGCCCCGGCGATTGGAGGCATTCTCCGTGCACGAAGCGTTTTGCCGTCTCGGCCGCTGATCCATGCGAGTGCCGTGTCGGTTTGGATCATCGGCTGGACTCGAACAAGGCTGACCACCAAGTCGTCGACGAGGTCGTCATTCACGTCACCAACGTTGACGATCGAAATCACCCCCGGCAATTGGAGCTTGCTGCGTAGGTTGGTGACTTTGGATCTCCCAAAATCAAACCGTCGTGCCCATAGCATCTTTCCGTCCGCGTCGATCGCCATGAGTGCGGGATCACGGTCGGCGGCAACAATCGTCTCGCTCCGCCCATCGCCGTCGAGATCGATCGGGCTTCGCAAGACTCGACTGGGATTCGCTTGTGTCGTGTCGGCGTACAGTCGGTCGTAAACCCAATCAGTTCGCCGTGAGTTGTCGAATCCGAAGTCGACGGTCGTAGGTAGCATTTGTTGCGAAATCGTTGCGGTATCGAGTCCTTTTTCCAGCGTTGGTAACCAGGTGACCTCCGTTTGGACGGCCGAAACGAAAAGCGTCCAGTCTTGAGACGGATCGATCGTCATGCGGGACATCAGTGGGCCTTTGGTGTGCAGGACCGCTGGAGCATTGAAGCCCATGATCGGAATGGCGCTGGCGTCCTCAATCGAGACTTCACGGCGTTTTTCCGGATCGCGGCGAAGCCGAAAGTCTCGATACCCACCGCGTTGGACGGGCATGCGAACGAGCGAGCTCCAACGCCCCGTCGGTGCAAGTTGCACGTCGTAATCACCGGCCTCGAGTTGCTGAGCCTGTTCCATGGGGACGGTCAGTGATGTGACGAGTTCGCGTCGGTTCTCGTCATCGATCGCAAAGAATCGGGCCGTGAAGGGACCACCGCTTGCACGAAGCAGGAACTCACCTTGTCGGCTCTCGCGGTAAGCGTTCCATGCAACGAATAAGCAAAAGACGCCAACGATGGTCGCCGCAACCGCTGTCGAAATGAGCCGAACTCGTGTCTCGTTTTTCCTGCTCCACCGTTGCATTCGCTCTCGCAATGAGAGCCCGCGGGCACGGATCGGTCGGCCTTCATGAACGGCCCGCAAGTCATCAAGAAACTCGCTCGTGTTTTGGTAGCGGTCGGAAACGCTCTTGGACATGGCCTTCAAGATGACGACGTCCAGGTCACGCGAGATTTCCGGGCGCAAGGTGCGGACGCTCGGCGGGTCGTCTTCCCGAATCTGGGTGATCACTTCCAGCGGATCATCGCCGGTGACGGGTGGTTGCCCGGTGACGGATTGATAAAGTGTCGCGCCGAGGCTGTAGATGTCACTGCGGTGATCGACGGTCGCACCGGTCAAGCTCGCTTGCTCCGGGCTCATGTATCGCGGCGTTCCCATCATGGTGCCGGTGATCGTCGCGCCGACATCAATCAAGCGTCGTGCCAACCCGAAATCGGTCAACCAAACGCGGCCTTCTGACTCAACGATCAAGTTGGCTGGTTTGACATCTCGGTGAATCACGCCTCGCTCATGGGCGTGGGCGAGCGCCTCGGCCGCTTGAATCCCGATTGCGGTGACATCTTTCTCCGTCAAACCGTTGCCGGATTCTCGCGCGTTCTTGATCTTGCTGTTGAGACTGTCTCCTTCGATACGCTGCATCGCGTACCAGCTCGTGTCTCCTTCGCGACCGGTCGCATAAACCGGCACAATATTGGTGTGGTGGAGGCCTCCCGCGGTCTCGGCTTCACGTTGAAATCGCTCAAGCGCTTGCGGATCAACGATTCCAAAACGCATGACCTTGAGCGCGACGATTCGGTTGAGTGTTCGTTCTCGAGCTTCGTAGACGACACCCATCCCGCCGCGTCCGATCTCTCCGAGCAATTCATAGTCGCCGATCGTGCGGGGCGACGTCTCCAAAGGAACTGCGTCGCCAGTCTCCATCATGTCGACGGCATCCAAGCAGCCCGCCAACCGATCTGCCAAAGCCGGGTGCTGAGCGAGAAATTCTTCACGCGGCGGAGCGGTGCCGGCGTCACATTCGGCCAAGTATGCGTCCAGAATCACACCGAGCTGGTCATCCATCGTGGAGTCGAGTCCGAGGACTTCCGAGGCGTTTTCCCGTTTTTCCGTTGTTTCGTCAGGCAAAGCCATCTCCCAGCGACGAACCGTTTGACTCGCGAGTGCCCAGTTCTCGCTTTATATCTAGAGATCAACGAGTTGGCGGCGCAACGCGGAATGCGGGAACCACCCTGAAAAATTGGATGAATCGCAGGAGTCCTTTGATCGCCGCCGCTTCGTTTAGGGCGCTGCCGTCATTGGCTTTCGAATCTGAATCTGCGAGGTGGTGCCGAGTGGCTCGGCGAGCTTTCTTGCACTCTGCCATGGCTCCTCATCGTCATAAATCACGACTTTCGATTTGACGCTCGCGGCGGCGATGGCAAGCGGCATGGTTGAGACGCGCGAGGCATTGAGAAAAAAGGGACCGTCACGATGGGTTCGCGACAACTCGTGAAGCTCCACTCGATAGATTTCGGGTTCGAATAGCGACGCATAGAGTGCGATGCCGGCCATTTGTCGTTCGCCCTGTACCCACAGCTTTGTCGATCCAAAACTCGGCAGCGAGCGAAGTGATTGGATCGCGCGGCGTGTATCGAACACGCGCATTCCATCGAGCGTTTGACCGATCAGGTAGTAGCGTCGCCGGATCTGCACACGCTTCTTCTCATCCACATCCCAAGCAGTCGGTCCGACACCTCTCGGTGCGACATAGGCCATCGCCCACGGAAACGAGCGAAACATACCGCGAGTCTGCTCAAAGCCCTCGTCGTCGGTCGACGTCGGATTGGCTTTGACGGCGCCGACAAAGGCTTCCGGGAAACGTTGATGAAAAACCTTGGTGAAGTCGTCCCAACCGCTTTCGTCGAGCACATTCAGGACAACGAGATCGGGTTTGTCGAGTCCAGAGCGTTTCGCAAGGTAGAGTCTCAGCGGGACATCGTGTTGACTCTCAAAGTCATAGGCTTCAAAGCGAACGTCTTGGACCGTGCCTTCGAAGACTCTCGTCAACTCAGGGGCAGCACTGTCCAGAGGCCATCCACGGAAGCACTTCTCGCGGAGTTGCTTTGCAAGAGCGTCTCGAAGTCCCTCATTCACTTCGTCGGCATTCACCTCGAGAGTCGGCGTGAATGTTTCGTCGATGCTCGTATTGATTTCGTCGGCCGGCAGTGTCTCAAACACTTTTAATTCGGTGACATCGAACAACTTTTCGGCGGGCATGCGAATCAGCGAATCGTCGTCTTTGAGATGCTGGTTGAACCATCGAAAAGCGTGGACTCGCAATTCCTGAGTGTCTTTGTGTCCGCCGGCGGTGATCTGCAGGGCGACGTTTTGCTCGGCTTCGTTTAGCTTGTAGATTCGCCTGACTTCGTTGAACGTTCGATAGACGCCATCGAGTGGAAAGATGCGATCGGAGTCGGTGTTGCTGATGAGCAGCGGCCGTGGTGCGACGAGTGCGGCAACCTTGGCATAGTCCCAACGAAACGTGTTGACCATGAACATGCAGTCGCAGTGGCCTTCGACACATCCGTCGACGACGTGGTTTTCGAGGTCGGTGATGCCGGCTACGGGAACCGCGCACTTGATCCGTTTATCGATCGCCGCGATCCACCAACTGTAGGCGCCTCCGCCACTGCGGCCTGTGACCCCGATCCGCTCTCCATCGACCTCGCGACGAGATTGCAAGTAGTCCAGTGCCCGCACACAGTTCCATGCTTCGACACCGGCCGGCGTGTAGCCTCTGTTGAGCCACCACCATCGGTCGTGTCGAAAGGTGCCGTGGTGAATGCCTTCGATCTCACCGAGTTGGAGCGTGTCGATGGTCAGGCAGACATATCCGTTGCGGGCGAACCACTCACCATGGTGTTGATAGTGGGTCTTGTTGCCGTAGCTGATGTTGTCTTTCTTGACGCGCCCGTGTCCGCACACATAGAGGACAGCCGGCAGCGGACCCTCCTGGTGCTTGGGGCGGTAGAGGTTTGCGGTGACGTACAAACCCGGGCGTGACTGAAAGTGCAGTTTCTCGACGACAAAGTCGTCATGCTCCACCGTGCCGGTGATCTGAGTTTCCAGAGGTGTCTTGTCGGGCATTGGTTGGAGCCCCAGCATTTCAAGCAGCTCGCCGCGAAACTGCTCGCGCTTGGCGGTCCAATCCTCAAGTGTCCGGATGTCACTCAAATTCTCGGACCGCAGTTGTTCGACTTCGGTCTCGAAGTAGTCGCTCAGTTGAGTGTCAATTCCCCAGGCCGGGTTCTGCCCGTGACACCAGCGCAAGGGAAGAAAATAGAACCCAACCGCACAGGCGAGAAGGAATGGGAGACGACAGCGCATGTGTTCGTTCACTTAGGCGGGGGCGAAACGGAAGGGCTCCCATTTTAGCCCGAGCCATCGCATCCGATGGGCCTCCATTGAGGTTGTGCGGGCGCTACAATCGCCACGTCACGAATGGTCACGTTCATCTGAGGAGAGAGTCGATGGGAGCTTCAGCAACCTTAACGCCGGAAGCAGCGGTCGCGTGTGAGGCGTTTCCTTCTCTCGGCCCGGAGGAATGGAACTACATCGAGCAATTCGGGACGACACGCCGATTCGCGGCCGGCGAGCCGTTGATCGAAGCCGGCACGCGGGACTTTTCTTTCTTCGCGATCAAAAGCGGCGGCATCATCGTTCACGAAAACTCGTCGGGCGAGCCGCGGGTTGTGGCGCGACATTCGAACGGTTCTTTCACCGGCGACATCGACACGCTCACGGGCCGTCCCGCGGTCGTTTCGATCTCGGCGGAGACGGATTGCGAAGCGGTTGAAATCACCGCCTGCCGTATCCGTCAGATGATGCGCGACCTACCTGGGCTTGGCGACAAGTTGCTGAAGGCATTTCAGCTTCGCCGCAAGTTGATTCATGAATCGGGCTTTCTCGGCATCCGTGTGTTTGGACCCTCGGACTGCAATGAGACGCTTCGAATGCGTGAGTTCTTTTACAAGAACGCGGTACCACACACGTACTTCGATATCGCTGACGAGAAAAATTTGGCGACGCTGGCCGAGCTTGACGCTTCACCTGATGAGACGCCCGTCATGTTTTGCGGCAAGCGAGTGGTGAAGAAGCCATCGCTTGCTCGCGTTGCCGAACACCTAGGCATTCGGCGAGAGATTCGTGACGAAGCGGTGTACGACGTTTTAGTTGTCGGTAGCGGCCCGGCCGGACTTGCCGCGGCGGTCTACGGCGGTAGTGAGGGCCTAAAGACACTGGTGGTCGATCGGATTGGCCCCGGCGGGCAAGCGGGCCAGAGTTCCAAAATCGAAAACTACATGGGCTTTCCATCTGGGCTTTCGGGAGCGGAGTTGGCTAACCGTGGCTACCTTCAGGCGCTCAAGTTCGGTGTGGAGTTCTCATCGCCTGTGGGGGTTCGTTCGATGAGTCGTGGTGACGATGGTTTGCACCATGTCGATCTCTGCACGGACCAAGTCGCACGGGCTCGGACCGTTTTGATTGCGACGGGGGCTTCCTATCGCCGTTTGCCCGTCACGGGCTGTGAGCAATTCGAGGGTGGCGGCGTCTACTATTCGGCGACCACCGTCGAGTCGCGAAGGTGTCGCGACGGCGTGGCCGTGGTGGTCGGCGGCGGCAACTCGGCCGGTCAGGCGGCGATGTTCTTGTCGGAGCAGAGTCGCGAGGTCAAACTCGTTCTGCGGGGCGATGATCTCGGGAAGAGTATGTCCAACTATCTGTCCAGGCGGATCCTGAAAACGCCGAACATCGAAGTGCTCTACAACACCGAAGTCGATGCTTTGGTCGGCGAAGATTCGTTGGAGGAAATCGGTTTAGTCAACAATCAAACCGACGCGCGAATCAGTTCTCCGTGTAACGGCCTGTTTGTTTTCGTCGGAGCCAAACCGCACACCGATTGGTTGCCCGACGAAGTAGACGTTGATGAGAAAGGGTTTATCAAAGTGGGGCCTGCGGTGGCCCATTCGCCTCACTGGAGCGAAGACTGCACGCCATGTGAACTCGAGACATCGCTCCCCGGTGTCTTCGCCGCCGGCGACGTTCGCTCGGGAACGACGAAACGCTGTGCATTCGCCGTCGGTGACGGGGCGCTGGCAATCACTTGTATCCATCAGTACTTGAGCAAATTGGAACGATGAACGAGATCAACAAGGCTCAATCCGGAAATCAATCACTTCGTATTACACTGCTCTCGGTCGCCATCATTTTGGCGATCGTGCTTGTCCTCATGATGGATAGGAGTTCCGTGAGTTCGCCCGTCGGAAAGCCCGCCGCCGAGCCCATCGCGGTGTTCTTGCCGGAGGAGGAAATGAGCGGTGAGACCTTTGTGATCCTGTCGGACATGTACGACGACGAATGCAATGAACGACACACGGAACTGCTAAACGTCATCACCCATTTGAACAAGTCCGGCGTGCAGGCTCGGATGCTGCATGCCGGCAAGCATGGTTATCCCGCGCAGAGCTTTCAACAAGAGTTGGCCACGAATCGAGGCGCGCCGAAGCGCATGATTCTTGCTGACAGCGATGTGCTCTATGCGGATCGCGCGATCCGTAAGCTACCCAAACCGGCTGTCGTCACGCTCGTCGACGGCGTGGTCACCGAAATTCGAAGTGGCGAAGATCTCAATCAATGGGTCCGCGGAGTCATGTCTACGGCACCGGCCAAGGCTCGATGAGGCGTTGACTCTTTTCTAACTCGTCGATCGGCGGGATCAATTCTGCAATGTCGCGCACCTCGGTGTGCTGTTCGAAGACCGGTGCGAGAATCTGTTTTGCGTCGAACCGAACGCGGTAGACCTCTAACCACTGCGTCTTGTTTTCCGGTGTGTAGTCGTCAAGAGCATTCTTCATCTCACGCAGCCATTTTGCGGCTCGTGAGCGACAGGACTCGACATCCAGATTGAGCTCAACAAGGTCGCTGCCTTTCTCTTCCAGGTCTTCTGCGAGTTTGGCATACAACACCGCGACGACGAGGCTTCTCAATGCGCCGCCTTCAAGTTCATCCAGAGGCATGCCCGAGGCAAGGATTTGCTTGAAAACATCCAGGGCTTGGTCGTCTCGGTCGAGCTGCAAGAGCGGCGAACAGAGCCGGAAACGCTGAAGGTTGATGATTTCCAGCATCACGTCGCCACGATGCAATTCCAGCAATGGCATCGCTGCTGAAATTGATTTGCGCCGGGCCTCGATTTCGGTTTCACATGGTCCAAAGTAGGTGACTCGGTCGGCGACGTTCCAGTACCCGATCGCGACACGATGCCGGTAGAGATTGTTCAGCGGGTCATTCGCCAGCATGCTTTGGCTGACTTTGACCGCTTCGACGGCATCATCAAAACCGGCTCGGACCATTTCGGGGCGATCTCCGACACCTCCGAGGCTACCGAAGTACATGCTTCGATCATTGAAGACGCCTCCCCGCATGGCGGTGGCCTCCTTGCGAATCTTCGGATCGAGATCGGGCAACGCGAGAAGCTGATCGATCAGCTCGAGTGTCTGGCGATAGAGTGGCTCGATTTGAGCGCGGTGCTCAGGATCCACATCCATCTTGTATGTCACGAGCGCGGTGCTCTTCTTCGCGTTCGCGAGCTCGAGAAGAATCTCTGGATCGGCTGGATTGCCTGACAGTGCGTTTGCGGTCTCCGCGTGTTGGAGTCCTCGACGGACCGGCGGGATGCCCTTTTTGTCCCGATCATTGAGAAGGTACATGTAGCCTAAGCAGCGACATGCCTTGGAAAGCATCCATTCGCGGGTGACTTCTTTCGTAATCGTCCCCGCGATTTGTTCGGCTTCTTCCGCGGTTGCAATCACGGCCGCGATGTCGCGCTCGCTGCCTTTGAGCCGAGAGGAAACCTTGGCCCAGAGAATGCGGCTATCGACGGCGAGTTCCTTGGCCGCATCGGCGAGTGTCTCCGATTGCAGCGTTTGTGCATGCAGAGCGTCGGCGATGCGTGTCGTCTCTTCCGCGTATCTCATGGCTTCGCGTGAAGCCCCACGTTCCTGATGCCGCTCGCCCAGTCGAAACACACTCCGGCCAACTTTGAGCAGAGTGTCTGCGGAACCGGCCAAACTCTCGTCGCGACTGAGTTGCGAATAAAGATCGAACAGCGCGGTGTTGAATCCGTCACGTAGCTCGCGAAAAGACTCGCTCTTGAGTTGCTGTTCGTCGAGGACGAGCGTTTCGACATCACCCAAAGTGGCGAGCGCGACTTGAGTTGCCCGTTCGGCGCGATTGGCGGCGCTGGCTGCACGTTCCGCTTCCAGCCGTTCTCGTCGCCCCGCCTCTTTAGCATCGCTCAATGCAACCGTTCGATCGCGGACCGCGAGGATGCTACTGCGATAGGCGGCGGCCATTCCGAGAAACGAGACCATGAGCGCAGCAATCAAGATCGTCGGAAGCGGGTTCCGGCGAGCAAATCGGACGGTCCGACCGAGACGCGAGAGCGGACGTGCCCGCACCACTTCGCCGTCCAGGAAACGCCGCAAATCATCGGCTAATTCCTGAGCCGAACCGTAACGGTCTGAGGGAGCATGTTCGAGGCATTTCAGACAGATGGTCTCGAGGTCGCGGGGTACCGAAGCTCTGACCTCCCGAAGATTGGTTGGTTTGCGAGTCGGGTCGGTGACGGCGGCCATGATGCGGCCGAGGTGCGTGTCGGTGTACGGCGGTGTTCCGGTTAGCAACGCATACAGCACACCGCCCATTCCGTAGACATCCGTGCGGACTCCGACGTCTTCGTGTTTACCGATGGCTTGTTCGGGTGCCATGTACTGAGGCGTCCCAAGGATGTCGTGCGTTCCAGTCAAGTCGGCGTCGGCGTTCGGATTCCGCGCCAAGCCGAAATCGGCCAACAACGGTTTGCCTGCGCCATCAAGCAAGATGTTGGAAGGCTTGATGTCGCGATGCAGGACGCCGCCATCGTGGGCATGCTGCAGACCACGTGTGACTGCCAAGACGGTTTCGGCGGCTTGCTCGGGTGAGTATTCCCTTCCAGAACGAAGTTGATCCGAAAGACTACCGCCTTCTGCCCAAGGCGTCGTGAAGTACAGCCAGCCGCCGTGTTCGCCTGCATCGTAGACGGGCAGAATGTTGGGATGACTCAGTTGTGCCATGACCTCGGGTTCGGAGAGAAACCGCTTCACCAAACTGGTCGATGGGTCGTGGCTTCCGTTGAGGACCTTGAGCGCTACGACCCGATCCGGTTTTGATTGTCGAACGCGAAACACCGTTCCCATGCCACCGCGGCGCGGCTCGGTATCTGTCGGCGCGAAGCCAGGAATCTCCGGCCATTCGTTGATGTTCGCGAGACTGATGCTGGAATCGAGCACCGTCCCGTTGGGGCGACTCGCGGCATCGCTCGGCGCGGCGACCGTCGGCGATTCGCCGCTCGCGGTTGTCGGCCCGGAGCGACTTTTTGTGTCGTGGTCGACGGTTTGATCGAGTAATTGATCGTGGGATGAACCCTCAGAGGCCGTCATTGCACGCAGAATTGAGGAGGGAGACCGCACCGTTCGCAACGCCTCATTCTATCCACCCCTGAGTGACATGCGACCCTAAAAAGGTAGCTCAGGACCCTCCCTTTGGGCATTGGTATCGACACACGTGCGTCGTCACGCTGTCCGTGGCGAGCCTATCAAGCGTTTGCGAGCTTCAACCCCACCCTCCTCGCGGCGCTCGACTCTGCACGCTCGAATGACTTCTCCGCCACTCTCCGGCAACGGCCCTGTGGGATCGTTCAACACTGTTGGGGCGAAGCTCCGCGTGGTCGGCTACGATGCGGTCTGACGATTCGCTCTCAGGCTCCGATTCGGCACCGACTCATGAATCATTTCTGGCGGCACATCACACTCGCCACGGGCTTCTTCGTTCTGGGATGGGGCACGACTTTCTCCATGCAAGGGTGCGCGGAAGAACCGACCGCATCCGACGAAGGTGACTTTTTCCAGGTGCGTCCCTCGGTACGTTTCGTCACGCCCGATTCGGCGGAGTTTCGTTGGGAATCGAGAGTTGCGGGCCCGTCGGTCGTCGCGTACGGCACGACACGACGGCTAGGAAGCGTCGCGGTTTCGGATTCGAAGAGCACCTACCACCGAGTTATTGTCGGCGACCTGATTCCGGGAGCCGACTACTGGTATCGATTCGGGGTCCGCCGTGGGAGTCAGCGATCCTTTAGCGAAATCTACCAGCTCGAAGGAGGCATGAACTACACGCCTCCGACAATCGAAACGGCAAAGGCGATTCCGGCGTGCGAACAGTTGCTGGAGAGCCTTGATCAACTCGGCGGGTACGCGGTGGTTGTTTCGAATGTCGATCCGGGTTGGGCGGAATCGATTGCTGCCGCAACAACGATGAGTGTCGTTTACTCTCTTCGTGAAGACCAATCGCCGCGAGCTTTGAGAGAACGCTGGTACAAGCAAGGCAACTACGGCATTCGTTTGACGGTTCGACATGCAACCACATTACCTGAGTCATTTGCCAACTTGGTTGTGGTTCAGGAAGACGATTTTGCCGGATCTCTTCCGCTGTTATCAGCATCTGGACGGGTCGTGAAACTTTCCGGGACATCGCGGCCGGAGGGACTTGTCTGGAAGGAACTTGGAGACGGTGTCCTGCTGGGAGAACGAACACGGCAACCGATACTTGCCGGCTGGAGTCACCAATACGGTTCCGCTGCGAACACGTCTTACTCGGGAGAACAACTCGATGGCGTCGATGACACGGCGGACCTAAAAGTGAAATGGATCGGTCGACCCGGCGCCGACTTTGGCATCGACCGCAATCCTCGAATGCCGGCACCGCTTGCCGTGGGTGGTCGTCTGTTTCATCAGGGGATGAATCGGATGATTGCGCTCGACGCTTTCAACGGCGCGGTGCTTTGGTCCCTCGAAATTCCTGATCTGCGACGCGTCAACATCCCGCGTGATTCCGCGAATTGGTGTGCCGATGAATCATCGGTGTATGCGGCAGTGAAAGACGCGTTGTGGGTGATCGACGCGGCGAGTGGCGAGTTGCAACGAACGATGGCGTTGCCGGAATCCTTTCAAGCGAATCACGAATGGGGCTATGTCGCGGCAACGGAGACCCACGTGATCGGAACAGCCGTCAAGAAGGGCAGTTCGTATTCCAATTTTTGGGACAAGGCGTCCTGGTATGACGGCAAGGATGATGCGGCCACGGCAAAGGTCTGTAGCGACGCGATCATTGGTTATGACAAGCAGTATGGAAACATCGAATGGCAACACCCCGCCGACGCGATCGTGAATTCGACGATCACCGTCCAAGGAAACCAGGTTTACTTTGTCCAGGTCGATGACGCGTCACTGAGCCAGGAGAAGACCGGAAAGTTGGCGAACCAAAAGATTTGGCACGCGGCATCCATCGTCTGCTTGGACTTGGAATCCGGAAAGCAGTTGTGGAAGTCAAAAGTCCCCACGCAAAACCACGAGTGCATCATCAGCTTCGGGATCGCCGACGAGACTCAATTTGTTCTCGAGACATCGGGGAAGAACCAATTCCATTTTGTTTCCGTCGATGCGGCTACGGGAGAGACTCGTTGGCAGCAGTCCGCGAATTGGCCGGAGGACCATCACGGTGCCCACGTGCAGCATGCCGTCCTGATGAACGGAAAACTGCTCGTCCAACCGCACATAATCGATGCGAGTGATGGCACGATTCTGAAGTCGGGCACCCTCGGCAAGCGTCGCGGTTGCGCGACGCCTGTCGGTGCCGGCAACTCGATCATCTATCGAGGTGGAACGGGGCCTGTCACGCTTTGGGCACTCGATCGTGACACAACGAGCGAGTTCACCCGACTCCGTCCGAGCTGTTGGCTGTCCACCATCCCGGCTCAAGGCATGTTGTTCTCGCCAGAGGGCGGTGGCGGTTGTTCCTGCGGCGGTTGGATGGAGACTTCGATTGGATTTGCGCCGACAAGGGGGCGCGAGCAATGATTGTCCGTCATCTCGTTCTGATCTTGCTTGCCGTCCTATTCAGCTCGCCACTTGCGCAGGCCGAGAATTGGCCGACGTACCGTCATGATGGGAGACGCAGCGGCGTCACCTCCGAAGCATTGGCTTTTCCACTCACGCAAGCGTGGGTTCGCCTTTCCGACCAACGCCCCCAAACCGCGTGGACTGGACCTGCAAAGTGGGACGCGTATTCGGGAAATAGCGGATTGCAGTCGATGCGAAACTTCGATCCCTGTTTCTATGTCACCGCTGATAAGGGGCAGGTTTTTTTCGGGTCGTCCGTGGATGATGCGGTTCACTCACTCGATGCCGCCAGCGGCGAAGAGCGTTGGGTGTTCTTCACCGACTCGGCCGTTCGATTGCCTCCCACGCTCAGCGGCGAGCAAGCATACTTCGGCTCCGATGACGGTCATGTCTACTGTTGTGATCAAACAAACGGCGAACTGATTTGGAAGTGTTGCGCTTCGCCGAGTAATCGATTTGTCACCAGCAACCGCAAGATCCTGTCGATGTGGCCCGTCCGAACCGGCGTGCTCCTTCAAGATGGATGCGCGTTGTTTGGAGGGTCGTTGGTTCCATGGAACACTTCGTACCTGTGGAAAGTTGATGCCGAGAACGGCCGTTCCAGCGACGAACGTTGCTTTCGAACAGATGTCGATGGTGTGACGTTGCAGGGGGCGCTGCTCGCATCCGCCGAGCGGGTTTACGTGCCCCAGGGACGCGCCGCTCCGCTCACCTTCGACGCGGTCAGCGGAAAACCACTCGGAGCCATCGGGGAAGCCGGGGGCGTATTCTGCGTTTTGACCGAAGATGAAATGCTGCTTGCGGGTCCGCAAACGCAAAAGGAATCCTCCAATCAAGTGCGCATTGCTGACGCCGTGAGTCGCAAGCGCGTGGCGACGTTCAGCGGTACCAATCGCATCCTCGTGGACGGCGAGAACGCTTGGATTCCCATCGCCGGAAAACTGAAACAGTTGCATCGTGGGCGATACATCGAAGCGCAGATGAAAGCTTCCAAGTACCAGGCCATCGTGAACAACAAAAAGCTTCAAGACGAGACTGCAAAGGAGGAAGCTCGCCAAGCGGTGAGTCGGGCTCAACAAGATCAAGCGGCCGCGTGGCGATGGGAGGTCGATTGCCCTCCTCCGCGTGGCTTCATTAAGACGGCCAACGCGGTTGTGGTCGGTCTCGACGGAGAGGTGCGTGCCTATGCACCACAAACCGGCGCGCTAATTTGGAAACACGCGGTCGAAGGTGTCGCGCACGGATTGGCCGTCGCAGACGGTCGACTGTTCGTCAGCACGGGGCGTGGCCACATCTACGCGTTCACGAACGATGTTCAGTAAAGCACGTTTTCTTATCTCAGTCGTCCTCGTGCTTTCCGTGTTTGCGATCGAATCGCCGGCCTGCAAAGTTCCCGTGTTCCGCTACGCGCTGGAGCGATGGGCTGCGGATCGCTTCACGATAGTGGCCGTCATCGACGGCGAGCCAAACGACGTGGTGGCGGACGCGTTGGGAAAGCTCCAATCGCTGCGTGATTCCCAGGCAAACGTCGACGTCGAGATCATCGATCTCTCGACACTTTCCGAAGCAGAACTTTGGTCCGTGGAGGGTCTGGGAGACACTGAAGAGGCACCAGTCTTGCAGGTGTTTTACCCGGATCAAGATTCTGGACAGCGAAGGCTCTGTTGGTCCGGAGAATTGACAGCTGAAAACGTGGAAGCTTGGCGCGACTCACCGCTCCGTCGAAAGATCTGCGAGGAGATTCAATCGGGGGTGTCCGCGATTTGGCTGTTTGTGGAAGGGAACGACAGCGAAGCCAATGCGGATTCCGTTGCTCGGCTCATGGCAGCGTTGAGGCAGGCGGAATCCACCGTCGAGATTCCCGAAGGTGTGATCCGTCGGCGAGACGCAGCGGTCGTACTTGCGGAAGATGCAACTCTTTCGATGGACGATGTGCTTCGCTGTGATATCCCGCTCAAAGTCCAATTCTCTTTGATTGTGCTGTCTCGCGATGATGATCAGGAGTGGGCGCTGCGGGCGATGGTCGAAGGTATGTCGAACCAAACCGATGTGGCGTGCGCGGTTCCGATCTTCGGGCGCGGGAGAATGATCGATCCGTTGCCGATGTCGTCGTTTAAGGATCAATCCGTTCTCAAGGCTTGTTCCTATCTGTTTGGCGAATGCAGCTGCAGCGTCAAAGCCCTGAATCCGGGCACGGACTTGTTGCTCGACGCGAGTTGGCAGGATCTGCTTGGTGATCAGGTCGTGATCTCCGAGGCGGTTGTGGTGCAGCCCGAGTCCCTCTCCATTCCGCCAGGACATGTGCAGAACTCTCGACCCGATTTCGATCAAGCGACGCCTGTGGAGGACAACTTCGCGGTGAGTGGGCTGCTCGTTGCGATCGTTGCGCTGGGGTGCCTCATCGCCGCGGTTTTTGCGTGGTCACGTGTTTCAACCGTCGCGATCTCTTCCGATAAACATGATTGAACGCCTCGCGATCTCGGGTTATCGATCCATCCGATCGTTGGTGCTGCGGCTCGACTCGTTGAATGTCGTCACCGGACCGAACGGAAGCGGCAAAACGAGTCTCTATCGTGCATTGCGGCTGCTCGCTGATGCGGCCAACGGACGTTTCGCGGTTTCACTGGCGCGGGAAGGCGGCTTTGCATCGGTGCTTTGGGCGGGTCCGGAGAAGATCTCCAACGAGATGATCCGCGGAGAAACGCCGGTGCAAGGAACGATTCGCAAAGACCCGGTGAGTTTGCGGCTCGGTTTTACGGCTTCACCCTACAGCTACTGTTTTGACCTCGGTTTGCCCGTCCCCGTGGAGTCAATGTTTTCCTCCGACCCGGAAATCAAACGCGAGTGTTTGTGGCGAGGCGCGACGCTTGAAGCACGGAGTCTTTGTGTCGACCGCCATCGATCTTCACTCCGATGTCGGTCGGTGAAGGGGCCCTGGAAAGAGATTGATCTTTCGATTCCTCCACAGAACAGCGTGCTCGCTGAGTTTGCCGACCCATTCGCCGCGCCCGAAATCGTCTTGCTTCGTGAGACGTTATTGTCTTGGCGATTCTATGATTCTTTCCGTACCGATGCGGAGGCTCCCGCGCGGCGTCCGTCGCTCTGCACATTGACAACCGTTATGTCGCACGACGGTTCGGACCTCGCGGCAGCTATTCAGACAATTCGCGAAATCGGTGACCATGAAGGCCTCGCAGCGGCAATCGATGACGCATTTCCAGGTTCTGAGATCGCGATACAAAAGACTCCCTCGGGGATGCAGCTGAGTCTTGAGCAACCAGGGATGTTGCGTGAACTCTCCGCGGCAGAATTGTCTGATGGGACGTTACGCTACTTGCTCTTGGCCGCCGCGTTGTTCTCCCCAAGGCCACCCGAGCTGATGGTGTTGAATGAACCGGAGGCAAGTCTGCATCCGGAATTGATCGAAGCACTGGGGCGATTGATTTTGAAAGCCTCAAAGTGGAGTCAAATCATCGTCGTGAGCCACAATTCTGCGCTCACCGAATTGCTCGCATCGGAGCCCGATTGCGTCCCCATTCGACTCCACAAGAGACTCGGAGAAACCATCCTCGAAGGTGCCGATCTGATCTCGCAGCGCGGCTGGAAGTGGCCGTCGAGATAGAAGTGAAACCTCGTGGGCACTCACTCGGCCGAGAATCGCCAATCGACACGGGAGAACTCACGTGCGTCTTTATCCCCAAACGGATTAGAGGCTTGGAAACGCGCACCATCGTCCAGCGTCTATTTGGGCAGAGAATCTGTGTTGCTTGAGCGGGGGGACTTTCGCCGCACGACCTGGATTTGACGCCCACCAAGAGTAGGCTCGCGACGGTGGCAGATTGACGCCTGCGGGGTTCCTGCGCCGTCAATTCGTTGAATCCACGGAGATATTTCCGTTCCGATCACCGAAATGGGGTACCGTCGGCGGGACGGCTACGTAGGCTACGCGGACCGGTTTCCACCGGCACTGCTCGACTTTGCGTCAAACGGCAACGCAGCTCATCCAAAATAGGAAACGGACGTTGGCTCAATCGGATCAATGGGTTCGGGATTCTAAGGCGGCAATCCGGAACGCGAAGAAGGACTTCTTCCATCACTCGCCCTGGATTTACTGGCGTGATTTTTTGGTGAGCACCACGTTGGCGTATGTCTTCGCCACTCTATTCCTCGTGTCGGAGTCGCCGCCGCTGCAGTGGGCCGTGTTCTTCCCGGTCGCCGTGTTTTGGCTTTATCGGGCAGGATCGCTTATTCACGAAGTCGCTCATCTTGGTGAACACGAGATGAAGGCGTTCAAGGTCACTTGGAACCTCGTGGCGGGAGTCTTGATGCTTGCCCCGTCACCTTTCTATTCCGCGCACCACCGAGATCACCATTCTCATCGGTTGTATGGGACCAAGCAGGATCCAGAATACATTGTGAACTGCTTTCGTCGCGGCGATTTGGCGAGCGTCTTCGGTTACGCACTCCTGGTACTTTGCTTTCCGATCATCGTGACGGTTCGCTTCATTTTGACGCCGTTCACATTCTTGCATCCTCGTCTTCGCGAGTTCGTGTTGACGCGTTGTTCGTCCTTGATGATGAACCCGCACTATGTGCGTCGCGTCAATGCTGCCGATCGACGTCGGATTCTGGCCGTCGAGGTACTGTGCTGTTTACGTGCGGCTGCCATCCCGGGCGCCGTCTTGCTGGGTATCCATGACTGGACCCGGATTCCGATGCTCTACGCACTCGGCGTGAGTGTTCTGCTGCTCAATCAGATGCGACTGATCGCAGATCATCACTTCTCCGGCGATGGCGAAAAAATGTCGACGTCGGACCATTTGATGGACTCTTGCAACTACACCCAACCAGACTTTTTCACGTGGCTACTCTTTCCCTATTCGATTCGCTATCACGCACTGCATCACCTCTTTCCTTCGATGCCCTATCACAATCTGCGTGAAGCAGACCGCTACTTGATGGATACCTTGCCGGAGGATTCTCCGTACCGCGACCTCCAGCAATCCAGTTGGTTCTCCGTGTCAAGTCGCACGATCGCTTCCGCGTTGACTTCCTAGGGTTGTTGTCGGAACGAGTTGTGAGGAAAGTCGTATCGACTCATTCGGTCACGTTGCCGACATAGGCATCGTCGATCGCCTCCCCGACGATCTCTTTGAGTTTTTCGTTTTCGACAATCGGTGTGTACGCCGCGTCGAATTGTTGATTCGCCTCGAAAAGGTTTTTCAGCACCAGGGTGCGATCTTCCTTGGACGGATCACCCATCGCTTTTTCTGCACGATTCACCGCGGCGAATTTCGGGGCGAGCTCTTTCAGCTTGGGGATTGCCGCCGTCGCGGAATCGGCGTCCTTGATGTCCGACATGATGTCGGCAAGCAAACGCGTCAACTCAGCGCTGGCTCGACTGGTGTCATCCCAGCTCGATAGCTTTTCGAGTGAATCCGGGTCGAGATTGATCGGGATTGTCGCTTCCCGCTGGGACCCTCCAACTTCTTGGACTTCGTCGAGTCCGATCTCCGCTGTCGGGGAGTCGGTCCCTTCGCACCCCATCAGCAGGCAAAGAAGTGTCAGTGTCAAAAGTGGCAGGTAACGCATGGTGGCTCCTCGGGTGATGAAAAACGGATGTCAGACATCACCCCATGCGTCAGACCGCGTCAGAACGAATCACTTATTTTCGGGTTTTTTCCGAACGGCGGGCTCCAAGCTTCGGCAGATCGCGCCGAGAAACCCTGAATCAAACTCACTGAGTGCCGGTGTGCTGGAGTCAGCGGCGTCCCCAAAGCGTGTCACCACAAGATCCAGGCTTGGGACAACGTAAATCTTTTGGTCGTCTTTACCGAGCGCCGCAAACGTATCATCGGGACAGCCCGCGAAAATCGGTCGTGTTTGCCTCTTCTCGATCAGCGGGTACCAAAACCACTGACCACCGTTGAGCCACCACAAATACCCATACGACGGGTTGAGTGTCGGATTGGCCGGTCGAGTTGCTTTGGTCAGCCAACTCGATTCGATCAATTGTTCACCGTCCCAGTTGCCTTTCGCCAGAACGAGTAGGCCGTACCGTGCGGCATCCCTGGGCGTCGTTCTCAAGAATGTCGTCTGACGCTTGTTGAAACGTTTGGTCGCCCAAGTCGTGTGCCGCATGCCGATGGGCTCGAGGATCTTCTCACTCGTGTAACGTTGCAGCGGTTGATTGGTTGCTTCCTCGAGAATCGAATGAAGCAGCGTGTAACCGGATTGGTGGTAATCCCAGTGAGCGCCAGGGGCATGGCGAACAGGGAGGCTGGTTGCGAATCGGCGTTCGTTTTGCGAAAGCACACCACGAAGAAAGTTCGCTTTTCCGCCTTCCAGACCACACGACATCGACAAGAGGTCGTGAATCGTGATTCGTCGATGCTCAGGGCTCCGTCGCCAT
This sequence comes from Planctomycetota bacterium, assembly GCA_039821165.1. Taxonomy (GTDB): domain Bacteria; phylum Planctomycetota; class Planctomycetia; order Pirellulales; family Pirellulaceae; genus Stieleria. The sequence continues at coordinate 18,817 of JBCBOT010000037.1, forward strand.
TCAACCAAAAAATCCGACGCCGACTGGTCCACTCCTTGAATGCTACCCTCAGTGATCGCGGTACCGACGAGAGAAGAGACGAAGCTCTTGGAAACCGAGTAAGCCGCGTGTGGTTGGGTTTGCGACCAGCCATCCCAATATCTTTCTGCAAGGATGCGACCCCGCCAAAGAATGACGACACCCTTGGAGTGTTTCTCTCCTGCGAGCTTGAGTGCAACATCGATTCCATCCGGGTCGCAACCGGCGGTCTTGAAATCCACGGTGTCCCAGTCTTGCTCGGATGGAAAGTAAAGCTCCGCCGTCACAATCGATTGTGTGTCGTCGATTGCTTTCTCGACCGGCTGTTGTGCGTATGCGAAGCTGCAGGCAACGACAAGCGACGTTGAAAACCAAAACACACGATGGAACAGCGGAAGCATGATGGATTTCCTTCTTGGACGGCGTGTGGAAACAAACCGAGACTTGGGTTGCTAAGCATCCGGTTCTGTATCGGACGGGGCGACGAGCCAACCTCGAGCAGAAAGTCCGAATGCTCGCGTGAGCACCTCTTGTCGCTGCTCGCGTGACTGGTCCGCTGTCAGGATGCTTGCCGTCGGCGCGAGATGTTCTTCAAGGTGATATTTCGACGGACCGTCCGTGGGGACACCCTCTGACTGAAAGTCGACCGTAAAGCGACCGCGCAAGAGTGTTCGTCCCGACGCCCTAAGGTTGAGGACCCTTCCGGACTCGCGATCGACTTCGATCAGGACATTTCGAATCCAACCAAGCATTCGCGTCGGTTTCGCCACGATGGTATCGGTGGTGGCGCTGCTTTCCATCAATTGAAGGTCGTGGTCTCGTAGTATGCCCGACAACATGGATTCCAGGCGAAGGCTATGCAATTGAAGGAGGTCTCGAAGCGTCGGACCGACTTCGTCCGGTGCGATTCGGACTCCTTGAACTTCATTGAGCGCTATCCAAACGGATTCATCCGGGGCTTTACCAATGGCGAGGCGTTGGCGTCCAGTGATCCCAATCCAGAACTCGTCACCGCGCGTCGACACCATGATTTTGGAACCGGGTTGAAGCTGCGCTTGGAGCGGGTTCTCCCAGGTAACGCTTGCGTGGTACCGATGTTCAAAATCAAACGAGTGGGCTTTCAACGCTGCCGCGACAACCTTCTGCGCACGATCCCTGGCGAGGGCTTCGTAACGGTTGACCACAAACGTGACGAACGCGACGGTGGCGGCAACGGTGAGCCACACCAAGAGGCGTCGTCGAGGTTTCTTGTTGTGGACGTTTGCCCGATCGAGCAACCCTTCACTGTGCTCACGAACGCTCGCGTCGCGATGTTCCCAGCAGAGTGCGGCGTGTGTTTTTAGGAAAGCAACGTACTCTTCACGTAACGAAGCGTCTTGACGAAGCAGAGAGGAGAGTCGTTTCGATTCCTCACGCTCGATCGTTTCGTCCGCCAGCTTCTGCGCCAGCTCAAGCATCTCTTGCCGCTTGCTCATGTCGCTTCACCCAGCTTGTTGCGAACGCAGTCGTGCAGCAACTCCCGAGCCCGATGCAACAATTTGTAAACGGCGTTGACCGTCGATGAGGTTTCGTCGGCGATTCGCGTCACCGACCGTCCGCCGTAATAGGACTCAATGGCATTTCGACTCCGCTCGGGCAAGGCTCCAAGGCACTCGCGGAGTGCGGGCAACCGGTCTCCTTCACGATCTTGCGGCACACTCTCTGAAGCGAGCAATTCAAGCACATCGGGATCGAGCCGGACACGCGAACGCTTCTGTTTGCGACGATAGTTCTGGACGTGATTTCGCGCGATCCCGCATGCCCAAGGCATGAATGCCTGGTCGAGATCGTAGCGATCCCAGGTTTGCCACAGCGTCAGCGACGTCTGTTGAAAAAGCTCTTCGGCGTCCGACCGGTTGCCCACCAGTGAAACAAGGTAGGCGAAAACCCGGTGTTGATTGTGGACCAAACGTTCGGCGAACTGCTGGTGCTTTTCGTGGTCCATTGACGAGTGGGCGTGAGACGGTCGAAATGGGGATCGCTATCGTGTCTTGTCCACGACGGTCCGAGATTAGCCTGACTCACGCCCAAAAAAATGAAATGACGAGGCTATCGCGTTCGCTCGCCGTAAATCGGGGCTTTCCAACCCTTCGGGAGCTTGCCTTGCGGGCGCACACCATACGCATCGGCGGGTATCGGGTGGTCCGCCGCTGTTTGCAGCGGCAAGTCATCGGGAAGGTGCTTGATGCGAAAGTCCTTGTATTGAATCTGCATTGCCGGTCCGACGTGGACCTGAACGGCGAGAACACCTTCGAGTGCACGGCCTGCTTCATCCAAGTCGGTCAGGTCCGCCGTCGGATGATCATTGATCCAGTGTTGGTGATGGTTGCCACGCACCAGGACCCGGTAGTCGTGCCATTCCTCGGGAGCAAACTCTTTGATCGGCATTTTGCCCACTACCCAAGGCTGGCCGTCAACGTCGACGATGACCTTTTCGCCCGTGTGCGAAAGAATGCGGCGGCCCTTTTCTTCGTAGAGCATCCCGTTGTATTTCGGGACTTTCGCCACGACGTCACATTGGTAACCAGTGACGACATCCAATCCCAAGTCGGGGCGTGAAAGACCACGGTATTGAAGTCCGCTGTTGCCGCCCGGACTGACTTTCACTTTCACCCGTAGATCAAAGTTGCGAATCGTTGAACCGTTCCAAGTGAGGAAACGATTCATTTTCAGGGACCCGTTGGTGACGCCGGTGATTGCTCCGTCTCGGACCGACCAGTATTTCGAGTCGCCGGTCCAACCGGCAAGACTGCGTCCGTTGAAGAGTTTGACGAAACCGTCCTTTCCTGGTTTGACTGTGACCGCTGCCGTTGCCTTGGGGTGTGGTACGGTCGAATTGGTCATCGGTTGCTTTGGCGGATCGATCGGCCCACCGTACGCGGCAACTCGCTTTGCGGTCCGCTCGCGCATTTCCGTCAGTATCTCTGCATACTTCGGGTCGTTGGCAAGATTGACTAATTCGTCTGGATCGTTTTTCAGATCATGAAGGAATTCGTGGTCAAAGTCGAAGTAGCAGACGTATTTGAAGTCGCTGTCACGCACGCCTTCAAATGCGGGGATGCGATTTCGAACCGCAAAGTGCTCGTGAAATGTCTCGGTACGCCAATCGTCTGGCGTGACCGATTCGACGATCGGCTTGAGACTGCGGCCCTGGTAGCGTTTTGGGATTTCGATGTTCGCCCAATCGAGAAACGTCGCCGGCAAGTCCACGTTGAGTGCCGCCGCATCAACGGTTTTGCCCTGTTCCGATTTTTGGACGCGCGGATCAAAGATGATCATCGGCACACGGAGCGCTTCTTCGTAATGAGACCACTTGCCGGCGAAGCCTCGATTTCCCATGTGGTAACCGTTGTCCGCTGAATAAACGATGATGGTGTTGTCGGCGAGGCCGGCGTCTTGAAGCGCCCGCTGAAATCGACCGATCGCGCCGTCGATGCCGCTGACCATTCGAAAATACGCCCGCATGTTGGTTTCGTATTTTTGAGGCGTGTTCCAGCGCCAAAAGAATCGCTCACGGTTGATCGATGTTTTGAGAAAGTCGGGTTGCGCGTCGAAGATCGCAGGATCGTTGAGCTTGGGCGGATAGATTTCGACATCGTCGTACATCCCGTCGACCGCCCGAGGCCAAGGGAAATGACCGATGCCGGGACGCCGGTCACCGTCTTCCGCATGGCACGCATTGAACCAAAGGTTGAGTGCGAACGGCTGATCTTTCGGTTGGTTCTTGATGAACTCGATGCCGCGATCAACGATCAATTCCGTTTCATGTCGCAAGCTCCCGTCAGGTTGCTTTTTGTAAAACGGCCGCCGACCGATGGCTTCGAATTCATCGAAGTGGTCGCCGGGTTGATAGCCCTTCGGCATCTTGGCGTGCCATTTGCCGAAGTAGCCGGTGCGGTATCCGCTCTCGCGAAGAAGATCGGAATACAGTTCGTTGACGGCATCGGGTCGGGCCACGTCAGGCTGCGCGGGTGTTCCAAAACTTCTGCCAACGAGTCCCGAAAGAATCGTGGTTCGGCTGACCCAGCAAATCGAGTGGCTGACAAAGGCGTTGTTAAACCGTGTCCCCCGTCGCGCGAGGGCATCGATATTGGGCGTTTGCACCACCGGGTTTCCGTAGCACCCGAGTGTGCTGATCGTTTGGTCGTCCGTGAAGAAGAAGACGATGTTGGGTTGCTCGCCTGCGGAACCGCGCAAGGCACAGAGCGTCAAGAAACAACCAAGGAGAAAGACGCGAAGCAGGAGGGGAGATTTCATCGGGGCATTCGGGAGGGGCTCGAGTTGGGTCCGCCGGAACCATCGTGGTCCATCAAGGAGCATCATACTCGCGCTCGAGACGTCCGTTCGAGCGAGTTTCACCAGCGATAAGACTCATTTTAACGCTGCTTGGAGGCACCTGTGCGGCGGCATGCGTCTCCTTTGCCCACGCTGAAACGCCGCTTACGATCCGACAGCGGGCCCTGAAGGTTCGTTGCTGTTACGCGGATGATCCGGCGTCAGTCCGACTTGCGAGTATGGAATAGCTGATCCGGCCCAACAGCTTTCATTTCGGCGTCACCGGCGGCGATCGTCAACTCCAGGGTTTGTTGACCTTCATCTTCGTAGAACTCAATCCTTATCGGATGAAAGCCTGCACCAAGATAGGCCCATTCGGTCCGACGCTGGGCGGAGTGGTTGCCTCCGTTATCGACCAGCAATCGATCATGTAAGAACAACTTGGAGCCGTCATCAGACTCAATCCCGAGTCGATACAGTCCGGCATCTTCGATCTTGAGGAGCCCCGTAATCAACAATTCGTAGTGTTCTCCGCTGAAGTCTTGCGGCGTCGCGGTTACCGATTCGATGACGTCGGGTGGTCCGGCGGGGCGGTCATCATCGGCGAGTGGATCGGGGTTCCGAGGATCGTAGTTTGCACCCCGTACCAACAATCCCGGAGTCGGTTCTTCGACTTCAATGCCGGCCTCCGGTTTCCGTTCGGCAAGAAGCAGTTCGGCGGATAGTTCCTCGTCTTGACGTCTAAGACCCACTCGGATGCGATTGCCGGCGCGCAAATCGAGTTTACTGAATTCCCAATCGATGGGGTCGCGCAGTAGCCGACCATCGAGTGTCACGATTTGATCGCCGACGCGTAGACCTGCCTCGTCGGCCGGTGAGGATGCTTCGACCGACGTGATCCAAATTTCGTCGCGCTGTGGATTGACGGTGATCCCCGTGCGGTAACGGTGACGGTACTCGGCATAGAGAAGTTTTGGGATTGCCGCGCGGATCGTGTCGGGAGGCACAGCGAAATGGATTCCCTCTTCTGATCGGACGCTGCTTTTGACAACACCGATCTGGCGGCCGTGCATATTGATCAGGGCGCCCCCGGAATTGCCCGGATTGCTGGCCGCATCAAATTGCAATGATTCTTCGAATCCGAGGCTCGATTGGGTCGCGAGAGACAGCGGATTGCTACCGATAAAGTTCACCGCGCTGACGATACCTCGCGTGACGACGACGCCGCGTCCGCCCGGCGCCCCCACGTTGAGGATTGTTTCGCCAAGCAAAACACTGTCGGGTGTTGCTAATCGGACGAAGCCGGGAGTCGTGCCGTCGAGTGGGTACTTTGGCGACGCCGGACGATTGAATGCGGGGCCGCCGAGTTGAAGGATCGCCAAGTCGTTTTCCTTGACGGTACCGATCCGTTTCGCACGGAGCGGAGATCGGCCCGCGAGCACGATCAAGTGTTGCTCGCCGGTCACATGTTCGGCCGTCAACACGTAGCCGCGCGGATCAATGACCGTTCCACTTCCCCATCCACTTCGACCATCTTGTTTTCTAGCGTAGACCGCCGCGGCTGCCGGTTGAACTTGGCGGATCACTCGGACGGTCGCGGTTTCGCGAGACGGGAGCGATTCGTCTGCCGTCGTTTGGGTGGTCAGTAGGCATCCGACCAGGAGCGGAAAACAGAAAAATCGTTTCATGACGAGGCGTCTGCGGGGCGGATCAACACGGACTCGGGTTTCTGCAGTGGAGTCTAACAAACGCCGATCAACCCGTTTGGGCGCGAGAGGCTGCCTCCGATATACTCCTGCACCCGATTCCATGAAAAAGTCGGGTCGACCGATCGAGGATCTCACAATTGCCGGCACCGAAACAGTCTAAGAAACAGCATTCGCGGATCCGATCCGATCACGCGACCGAGCTTGCGGAAGACTATGTCGAAGCGATCGCGGAGATGATCGAGGACAAGGGTTCTTGTCGAGCCGTTGATTTGGCAGACCACTTCGGGGTCTCCCATGTGACAGTGAATCGGACGATCGGTCGTCTCAAACGCGATGGCTACGTCGAGACGCAACCATACCGACCGATCGAGTTGACGGCCAAGGGAAAGCGGATCGCTAAGAAGTCGAAAGAGCGCCACGAAGTCGTTTTCGAATTCTTGAAAGCGCTCGGCGTGAGCGAATCGGTCGCGGCGATCGACAGCGAAGGCATCGAGCATCATGTCAGTGTTGAGACGCTCGCGGCGATGCGGCGCTATCTCGAACCGTGATACCCAGCGACGACCAGATTCGCGACTGCATTCTCGAACTGTGCCGTGCACGCGGTCCTCACAAGACGATCTGCCCCTCGGAAGTCGCTCGCAATTTGGACGCAGAGGATTGGCGAGCATTGATGGGGCGTGTACGCGATCAAGCCGAGATGCTGGTCCGGGCGGGTTTGATCGAGGTCACGCAAAAGGGACGCGTCATCGTGATCACCGATGCAAAGGGGCCGATCCGATTGCGGTTTCGGTCCGAGCCGTGACGCTTATTGCCCAACCGATCGCAAGGTGACTCCGCCGAGTTCGATTTCCGAGCCGGTCTTGTCGTTGCGGCGCAATTCGAGTGATGCCTCCCCCTCGCCGAGCGTGATGGTCCCGATTGAATGCGCACGAAACGCAAGCATACGGCGTCGCTTGGATTTCGAATCGAGATCGGGTCGAGGAACACTCTCATTGGCCGCTATCGGCAGCGATGCGGTCGCAGTTTGATCCTCGACACGTGCCGTCACCTCAGTCCCTTTCGCGTCGCACACGTAGTGTAGAACCACCTCGTAGCGGCCGGCGCGTCGCACGCTGAGCGACAATGTGATTCGATCCTCCGCTGCGATCCAGTTGTCGACCCAGCTGTGCGCCCAGCTGATTCCGTCCGCGAAGCCGGGGTTGCCATGAAGCGTGCTATCGACTGAGGGCAGGAACGTGTTCTCGCGCATTCCGACGGGAATCGGTCGAGGTTCCGTGATGGAAGCTTGGGTTTGACCGATGTATTCGAGAATTTCCATCTCAAGGCGTTTCGTGATCGCGGGTTGTGCCTTGGCGAGATCGGTTTTCTGACTCGGATCGGCCTCCATATCGAACAACGAAGTGTTGCCCTTTTCGATTGTCAGCCGGTAGCGGTTGGTCCGCACGGCCGCGCGGTGTACGGCGGCGGGATCTTTGGGGTTGGGTCGGTTCGTCAGCAGCCGTCGATCGATCAACGATTCATCTCGGCCCTCGCGAATCAGCCGGACCAAGCTTTTTCCATCGAGCGGCAGATTGTTTTCGGTCTCCAAGCCACACCACTCCGCAAGTGTCGGCAACAGGTCGATGTGAGCGGTGATCTGATTGATGAGACGCGGCTGTATTTTGCCGGGCCAACGGATCAAGCAAGGCACTCGGCAGCCGCCCTCGTGCACACTGCCTTTCCGTCCTCGCATATCGCCGTTGTAGCGGGGCCCATTGGGACCATTGTCGGTGAGAAAAACAACGATGGTGTTTTGCGTCTGCCGCTGGTCTTCAACGGCCTTCAAGAGTCGTGCCACGTTGGTGTCGATGTTCTCGACCATCGCGTAAACCGCGGCGGTCATTTCAGTCACCGACCCATCGTTGTACTTGTCGAACAACCCGCGATCGACTTGGCAAGGCGTGTGTGGCGTGTTGAACGGTACATAGCAAAACCACGGTTCCTTCCGATGCTCGTTGAGGAACTCGATCGCGCGGTCGGTCAAGATATCGGTGATGTAGCCGTTGGTTTGAACCGCTTGACCGTTGTGTTCCAACTCGGGGTCGTCATAAAGATTGAAGTGACCACCGCAGAACCCAAAGAACTCCTTAAAACCCTGTCCGTTTGGGTGCAGCGGCATCTGCGCGCCGTTGTGCCATTTTCCGAAACAGCCCGTGGCGTAGCCGCTGTCCGAGAAAACTTCAGCGAGCGTGACTTCTTCGGACCGCATGACTTCGAGTCGTCTCGTGACACCCACGACGCCGGTGCGCTCGGGATAGCGACCCGTGAGGAGGGCAGCTCGAGTCGGGGCGCAGACGGGCGATACATAAAACCGATCCAGCCGCACGCTCTCAGCCGCAAGTTGATCCAGTGTCGGTGTCTGAAGAACGTCGTTGCCGTGAACGCCAAGATCGCCCCAACCCTGGTCGTCTGTCAGGATGAGCAACACATTTGGTTGCTGTTGTCCAAAGGTCGGTGACGGACTCACGGCAAAAAGAACCGCTACGACTCGAATCCAACTAGAAAGTGTCATGGCTGGTACACCCGCGATTCCAATATCGAACTAGCCCAACGAGGGGACGTAGGATAACTCAACCAGGAGACCCTGTTCGTTGCGGTCACGCTCAGGCAAGAACTTCTTTGATCACGTGACCGTGAACGTTGGTGAGTCGTCGTTCGAGACCGTTGTGATAATACGTCAGTCGTTCGTGATCCAGTCCCATCAAGTGAAGCAGCGTCGCGTTAAAGTCGTAGACCGTGGCTTCGTCGACGGCGGCTTTGAAACCGAATTCATCGCTCTCGCCATGACTGTAGCCTCCTTTCACGCCGGCCCCCGCGAGAAAGCAGGTGAAGGCGTCGGGGTTGTGGTCTCGCCCCGTACCGTTGGCTTGCAAAAAAGGCATCCTTCCGAACTCGGTGCACCATACCACCAGGGTATGTTCCAGCATGCCGCGCTGCTTGAGATCCGCGATCAGCGCGGCGGTGGGTTGATCCATGATCTCCGCCTGCATCGCATGAGTCTTTGCCAGGTTGCTGTGGGAATCCCAGTTTGTGATTCCGTTGCCGCCGGCGGGATCACTACCGTTGAACAGTTGCACGACGCGCACACCCTTTTCCAGAAGCCGTCGGGCAAGGATGCAATTGTGGGCATACGCCTTCTTCAGTTCGGTACCCGAATCGGTCCCGTACCTCTGGTGAACGTGTGCCGGTTCGTTCTTGATATCCATGACGTCCGGCACCGAAGTCTGCATTCGTCCCGCGAGTTCGTAACTTGCGATACGCGCTGCCAAGTCTGCGTCACCAGGATACTGTTGTAAGTGGTTTGCGTTCAGTTTCTGGAGTAGCGACACGCTGGCGCGATCTGCGGATCGGCTGTAGGTGGCGGGGCGGTCCAAGTTTGCCGGGGGATTGGAGGCCGTGAAATCAGTGCCCTGAAACGCAGCGGGGAGAAATCCACTTCCAAAGTTATTCTTTCCACTGCGAGCCAGACCGCGGGGGTCGTTGATCGCGACAAACGCGGGCAACTCTTCCGTTTCGCAGCCGAGTGCATACGTGACCCACGCCCCGAAGGACGGAAACCCTTCCATCGTAAAACCGGTATTGAAGAAGTTCTCTCCCTGTGGGTGCGCACTCGTTTGCGTCGTCAGCGAATGAACAAAGCAAAAGTCGTCCACCATCGCGCCAAGATTGGGAAGCAACTCTGAAGTCATCTTGCCGCATTCGCCCCGTGGATTGAAATCCCAGAAAGGTTTTGCGATGTTGCCTGTTGGGCCTTCAAACGTGACTTCGGGAATACCCGGCGGCTTTTGGCCGTGAAGCTTGTAGAGTGATGGCTTGTAGTCGAACGTGTCGACGTGACTCACTGCACCCGGCAAGTAGATGACAAGGACCTGCTTCGCGGGCATGTCAAAGTGCGGGCGACGCACCGCATAAGGATTGTTGAGTGCTGGTGCGGATTCGACCGCCAACGGCTCATTCGCCATCAACGATTCGCGTGTCAAAAGGTGTGAGAGCCCCAGGGCTCCCATCGAAAGACCCGCTTGGCCGAGAAACGATCTTCGATTCAGAAGTGATCTGCCGTGCGGAGAGATTCGCTCAGGGTTGACCATTGGAAGGTTTCTCAGGGTAGGAAGGCAAATTCGTTGGTGTTCATCAGCGTTCTGCAAAAAAGCGGTACCCCGTGCGCGGCGGCGAATTCGATTCCGGTTCGCAGCTCCTGTTCGGTCGCCGGTCTCGCGAAGAGCAGTTCGAAGCATCGCTCGATTTGCGAGGATTGCTCGTCACCGACTTCATTCCGTACACGCTCGGCGAGCAACTGGGATTGATGCACCACAAAATCGCTGTTCAGCAGGTTGAGTGCCTGAAGAGGTGTCGTTGAGACGGGGCGTTTTGCTCGAATCTGTCCGCAATCAGGGAAGTCGAACGCGGTAAACAGTCGATCGTCGACGCGACGCATCCGCTCTTGATACAGCAGTCGTCTCCAGGTTTGATTGCCGTGGTTATTCAAGACTTGCCACTGGGCATAACGCTTCTTGACATCGTGAATTCGGTAGCTGGGGCCACCGACCGTTTCATCGAGATGTCCGGAAGCCTTGAGGATGGAATCTCGGATGACTTCGGCTTCCACACGGCGCGGCGCGAAACGCCAATAAAGTTGGGTAGATGCGTCCACATCGAGCCCGCTTGTCCGTGGCTGACTCGATTGACGAAACGCTTTCGAAAGAACAAACATTCGAATCATGCGTTTGGCCGAGTACGGTTTGGCCGTCTTTGACTTGGGCGCCACGAACTCGCGTGCTAGCCAGTCAAGAAGCTCCGGGTGCGTCGGCGCGGCCCCCGCTTTTCCGAAATCACTTGGCGTCGCAACGATGCCACGACCGAAGGTGTGATACCAAAGGCGATTGACCATCACTCTGGCCGTGAGTGGGTTCTCAGGCTGCGTCAGCCATGCGGCCAGCGCGCGTCGTCGTTGGGGACCGGGCGTGCCGGAGTCCACCGGCAGTGCTCCTCCGAGTCGCTTGGGCGCGGCGGGTTCGACTTTGTCACGTGGGTTTTCGGGACTGCCACGCACCAGAACGAACGTGTCCGCCGGCTCAATGAATCGGGCGAGAAAGGCCGGTTGTCGACCTTCGGTGAGGAGTCGATCGATCCGTTCTTGAATCTTCGTCTGAAGTGCTTGCAGGTCGCGGTTCTCTTCCAGACGCTTCTTCATGGAAGCGGTTGCGGCGAACGGTTTCCATTCCCCCTCGATGTCGGGAAGCGAGAGCCGAAAATCTCCGTAGGTGATCTTGTTCATGCCCTGCAGGTAATCCGTTTCCAAAAAGTCGGATCGGTTACTGCTGATTCGAATGGTGTCGATCGACACAACGTCGTCGAATCGAAATTCGACCCACGGCCTTTCTTTGTTTCCTTTCGACGACTTTGCCAGCCACTGTTTGGTCCCGAATACTTCGTTGACAAGTTTGGCCGCGGGCTTGCCTTCTTGAAATGTCGATGGATTTTCGCGGAGTGTCGTTCCGTACTTTGGCAGGGCGATGTTTCGACGGTCGCTTCCGGATTCAATGATCTCCAGCTCATCGGCCATCACCCAACCTTTATCGAATGACACCCGAAATGCAGGGGTTGCCTGCGGTGGAAAGTGGATTTCTTGATAGCCCTTCCAATCCTCAATCCAGCCCCAACCTGTCTTGCGCATTTCGTCGCGGAGCAACTCGAGTTCTCGTCGTAGCTCCTGTTCTCGAACCACTCGTGGGTGATCTTCAGCCAGTTCCGGGAATCGGCCGCCGAATTCGATGTCCTGAAACACTGCCGCGAGCGAGTAGTAATCCGTAATCGAAATCGGATCGAATTTATGGTTGTGGCAACGAGCACAGCCGATGGTGAGACCCATCATCGAGGCGCCAACGGTCTGCAGGATCTCATCCATGCGATCGGCGCGGGCTTGTCGAATCGCGGTCGGCTCAAAGCCGACGGTTCCCGCTGGCACGTGCGGTCCTGCAACCAAAAAGCCAGTGGCGTCGCCGGCACCCAGCGTATCGCCAGCGAGCTGCTCTTTGATGAACAGGTCATAGGGTTTGTCTTCGTTGAAAGAGCGAACCACAAAATCGCGATACATCCACGCATTCTTGCGATAGAGGTTGCTCTCACTTCCGTTGGTTTCTGCCCAGCGAATCACGTCCAACCAATGTTGCGCCCAACGTTCGCCAAAGTGTGGCGATTCAAGCAATTCATCCACGAGTGAAGCGTACGCAAGATCGGCGTCCTGCTCGTAAGCTTGAACGAATGCATCGGCTCGCTCGGGAGTCGGTGCAAGTCCGGTCAGCACGATGGAGACGCGACGGATTAATGCGCGTGGGTCGGCTGGTTCGGAAAACTGGAGTCCGGCCGATTCGAGGCTTTCCTCAAGAAAATCATCCACGGAGTCATGATCGAACTCGTCACGGATCGGTTGGAACGACCAGTGGTCGATCGTCTCTTCCAATCGCGCATCCATCTGGCCGGGCCAATTCGCCCCTTCTTGAATCCAACGGCGCAGGAGAGCGATTTCGTCTGCCGGAATTTTGTCTTCATCGGGCGGCATTTTCATCTTGGGATCCCGATGATTCACCACGTCCATCAGGTAACTCTTTTCGGGTTGCCCGGGGACGATCGTGGCGATTCCAGAATCACCGCCGCGCATCATGCGCGCGCGCAAATCGAGCCGCAGTCCCGACTCGGCTTCATCCTCCCCGTGACAGAACGAGCATCGTTCTTCAAAGATCGGCGAGATGTCTCGCTCAAAGTCGACGGGTTCTTTTGCGTGCAGGGTTTGCGCAGCGGTGATCGCGGCGCATATCAACGCAAACAAACGCCAGTTACCGTGTTGCATTGTGGACCTCGTGAGAATCGAAGGCAGACTTCCAACCGCTCGCCATCTGTTTGAGCAATTGGCGGACGATATCGGGTTGTTGAACCGCAATGTTCATTGTTTCCTCGGGATCTACTTCGTGGTCATAGAGCTCAATCGCCAGAGGCTCCGCCTCGGGGCTGCGATGGTCTTGCCAAGCGACGAGTCGATACCGATCTGTCCGCATCGCATAGCCCATCAAGTGTTGCTCAAAGAGTGTCCGATCCCATTTGTGTTGTTGTTGATCGATGATGGCCTGCTCGACATCGCGAATGAGCGGACCAAAAAACAGCTTGCGCATCTCGGCGGTGATCGGGTTCGCCGCCCACTCCCGAAGTGCGGGGTTCGGGTACTGGCTAAAGGCGGCGGCTTTCCAGGGCCGATCGGGTTCGGCGAGCAGTGGTGCGTAACTGTGACCTTCGAGATGACTCGGCTTCTCTAGGCCCGTCAGATCACAAAGGGTTGGATAAAGATCGACGAGTTCCACGAGGGCGGTTGTTGAGTTGCCACGATGCTCGTCCGGCATCTTCGGCGTGCAAACGATCAGCGGCACGCGCGTCGCGATCTCGTAGTTCGTCGCTTTGCCCCAGATGCCCATCTCTCCGAGGTGCCATCCATGGTCACCCCAAACGACGATGATCGTGTTGTCTCGGATGCCAAGTTCATCGAGGGCGGCAATGGCTCGCCCGATCTGCGCGTCAACGTAACTCGTGCATGCGAGGTACCCGTGCAATAGCGTTCGCGCGACTTCGGGGCTTAGCGAACCGTACCTCGGGATCCCGTGCCGGACGCGGAGTTCAAACGACGCGTGCAGCCCCATCGCGGCTCCTTCCTTCGGCGGAACCGTGACGGTCCCCTCCGGAATGTCTGTTCTGTCGTAGAGATCCCAGTAGCGTTTCGGGCAAACAAAATTCAGGTGCGGCTTCTTGTAACCCAGACCCAGGAAGAACGGTTGCTGACCTTGCTTGACCATCTCAGTCATCGTTGCGATGGCGACATCAGTGTTGTACCCATCCTCAAATGTTTGGTCGCGAACATCTGCGGCCTCGTAGGCAGGGCCTTTCAACAGAGCACTATGGGCGTTTGCTCCGAATCGCTCGCGTTTCTCGGCTACCAGTTTCTGGTTTTCTTCAAGCGCGTATCCGCCGACGCCTATCGGTTTGCGTCGTCCATTGGGCAGCTTGGCTTTTGCGGGGCGGCGGCTCCAGGACTTCTCGGCGTCGTCGAACTTTCCGTGGTACACCTTTCCCACATTGACCGTCTCATAGCCGTTGGCCCAAAAGTGCTGCGGCAGCGTCACGATGTTAGGATTGCGGTCGCGAAAGTACGTGGTGTTCTCGATGACACCGATCGTGTCGGGGCGAGCGCCCGTCATCAGACTGGCGCGGGAAGGGCTGCAAATCGCCTGCTGGCAATACGCTCGCTCAAAGAGCAAGCCATCTTTCGCGAGCCCATCGAGGTGAGGTGTGATGGCGAGTTTCGATCCGTAGCAACCGAGTTCTGGTCGCAGGTCGTCGATCGCGATGAACAGCACGTTGGGTTTACCGGTTGGGCGATTTCGGTTCGCGGATTTTCCTGAGCTCGAGGCGGCTCGTTCCGCGGCCTTTTTTGCGTACCACGCGCGACGTTCGGCAGCGGACGCGAGGCCGTTTATATCCGTGTCGATGTCGCGGAACGCCGCCTCTACTTTTTCGAGGTTCCATCGCCAGCCATTCTTTGCCCACTTCACCTTCTCTCTTGCGATCCAGTCGCTCAACGTCCAATCCGTCGGCGAGGTCTTTTTCGGAACTTCCTTCTCTTCGCTCACGAAGGTCGAGGTGTAGACCGGCATGTTCTTTTCGCGCCACGCCGCTTCAGCTTGTTCGGTGATAAACCATCGAGGACGCGTGTGCGTTTTACTCCAGGACGCAGCCTCCTCGATCATCGATTGCATGATGGTCGGGAACAGGCCGCTGACATCCTGGCTCTCACGAATGTCTTCATTCAAGTTGAACAATTGCCACGCTGATTTTGGTCCGCGCTTGAGCGCCTTCCACTGGTCTCGTCGAATACCGACGTTGTGAAAGCCGTTCCAGTGTCGAAGAAAGAACAGCGACTCATCCGCTCGTGCGTTTCGCTTCTGAATCAACGACTTCCAGATGTCTCGACCGTCGAGCTTCTGATCGCTCGGTACCGTTGCACCCGCAAGTTTTGCGAATGTCGGGTAGAGATCAAGCGACGAGATTGGATGCGTGAAACTCTCGCCCGCCGGTACCTGTCCGGGCCAATGAAAGAACATGGGGACCCGAACGCCACCCTCGCAAACGCTTCCTTTGCCGCGACTGAGTGGGCCATTATCCGCGCCGCCACCGATTTTCCCCCCATTGTCGCTTAGGAAAACAATAAGAGTATCGTCCAACGTGCCGGATTCTTGAAGTGCCTCGACGATCCGCCCCACACCACGATCCACCGCGTAAACCATGGCGGCATACGTTCGACGTTTGCTATCTTTGAGATGTGCGAACCGGTCCAGGTCTTCTTCTTTGGCCTCGAGCGGTGTGTGCGGCGCGTTGTAGGAGAGGTAGAGGAAGAACTTCTTTTCGTTGTCATTCGCGTCCTTGATGAAACGCACGGCCTCGCGCGAGAGCGCATCCGTCATGTATTCATGTTCTTGGACTTCATTGCCGTTGTGTTCGAGCGGCGTGATGTATTCATTGAATCGCGTCTTCCCCGACCGTTTTTGTCGTTCGTAGATCGGTCCATAGCGTTCCGGGAAATATTGGTGACCGCCTCCGAGGAACCCGTAAAAGTCATCAAAGCCACGGGCATTCGGATGAAACTGGGGGGCGAAACCCAAGTGCCACTTTCCGATCGCCCCGGTGTAGTAGCCCGCTTTTTGAAGGACCGTTCCGATCAGTGTTTGGTCAACGGGGATTCCTTGGTCGTCGTAACGTTTGAAGTCGGTTCCCGTTGGTGGAAGGTTGAAGGGAGCGCCGAAGGCGTGCGGGTAGCGGCCCGCGAGCATGCCCATTCGGCTAGGCCCGCAGAACGGGTGAGTGACATAGGCAGACGAACAAACGGTTCCGCGTTTTGCCAACGCATCGAGTTGCGGCGTGACAATCTCTTTCGCCCCGTTGAATCCGACGTCCGCGTATCCCAAATCGTCACAGAGAATCAGGATGATGTTGGGGCGTGGTGCTTCGTCCGCGCTGCAGCGGGCTTGTTGGGCGACGCCTAGAAGGACAAGCAAGGCGGCATGCCACGCGACATTCAATCTAGTAACCAAGCGGCTTTCCTTGCTGATAGAGGCTGTTGATTTCGTTCGCTGTCAGTGGCGTCCCGAAGAAGGCGAGTTCATCGATCGTGCCATTCAAATTACGAACCGCAAACCACTGCGTGCTGCGAAACGGCTGGCCCCAATTACCGATCTCCGCCGCACCAATGCGTAACGGCGACACGAGGAACTCGTCGGTAATCTCATCACTCGCGACCAGATCCCCATTGATGTATTGATTGACGGAGCGTTCGGCTGGACTGTAGACGGCAGCGAGATGGAACCACTGACCGCTCTTGGAAATGTCCCAAAAAGGATCCGTGTAATACACGCGATGCTTGCCGGCATCCTTGACCACTCGCTGGTCTCTTCGGTTGTAAAAGCGAACGTCCTGTGTGTCGTCCACCATCACGGAAAACATCAGGCGGCCATCGTCACGGATCTGCCAATGCGGCTCACCTGTCTCGTATCCATCCGACATGAAAAGAGCGTTGTACCGGTGTTCCAGGCTGTCTATCCGCACCCAGCACGTAAACGTGAAGGCATCAAACGTCCCGTCCAGCCGCGTACGCACCCGTGCGCCGGGGCGGTCGAACTCCAAACCGGCGGACTGTGGCCCGAACCGACCGCTCGTCCGTTCGACGGGGCCGACCAACAGACCGTCCAGCGATTTCCCGCGACGACTTGCGTTGCGAACAACGCGTCCTTCCTGCGACTCGGCGATCGGGAAGTAGGCAATCATTCTTGGATCCGATCGCAACTTATTTGAAGTCACTTTCCACTGGTCAAACCGTTGCGTTTCGGCCAATTGCTGGCGTTGACCTATCTCCGACGATGTACTCAGGCCGCTCGACACACGGTCGCGGTTCACGCCACCGCCCAGTGATTGAGTTTCACCAGTCCGAAGGTGTTTGCCGTCGTGAGTTCCGCCTCGGAGTTTCACCTCCCCGTCGATGACCTCGACCCGCGCGCCCTGCGTACCGACCTCGAGCGCGAACTCGGTTCCAAGATCAACAATCTCTGACTCGGACGCTTTGACAACGAATCCTCGGGCGGCGGGAGGCACCGTCGCCCGCATGCGGCCCCGCGTGACGCGGACGGACCAATCACTCTCGATCTCTAATTCCGCCGGGCCTTCGAATATCAGTGTCGCGCCACAGAACAAGTCGATTTCTGCAACGCCCTCATCAAACGCAATCGCCCCCTTCGGGAGGACATCGCCTTCCAGTCTCCGGACGGCGCCCTCGGACCACTTGACATCCACCACCCGTCGTAGCGTTGCATGTCCTGCGAGTCGCGCTTCGATCACGTCATCGGCGACGCGCTCCGCGACACGTTCTTGCGGGCTCTCGATGCCTTTTTGGAGGCCGAGCCAAAACGCCACACTGCTCACGACAAAAAGCATGGCGGCCGTTGCCAAGAGCCACCCCGATTTGGAATACCAGCGTTCTTTGTGCGGGCGCGGTGCCACCGTGTCGACGAAACTTTCTCGAGTCGGTTCACTCGCAATTTCGCCCAAGGATTGACAAAGATTGATTGCACGCAAGTACTCCGCGCGAACATCAGGACTTCGCTCAATCTCTGTTTGTAGACGCTCAAAGTCCTCCGGTGAGATCGTTTGATCGACCGCCCGAAAGATGAGCTCGCGAACGTTGCTATCCATCGGCTGCTTCTCCCGCGAGACGTTGTTCAACACATTTCAACAGCCTGTCCCGCAACGCGTTGACTCGATGGTAGAGCCGTCGCGTTTGTTGCCCCGTCTCTCGTGCGATCCGCGCGACAGACTCCCCCGGGGAATGGACGCTGAGCACCAGTCGTCGTTGTTCGACCGAAAGCTCTTGGAGGCACGCGCTAACCGCTCGACGTTCTTCTTCGTGGCCAAGAACTGTTCGAAGTGCATCGCTAGACAACAATTCGATCACGCTCTCGCGAAAGACGAGTCGATCACGCGATCGATCCCGTTGCCAGCTAAGTGCTTTGAACCTTGCGATGACACAGGCCCAGCGGAGAAAGTCTTCCGATGGTTCTTGGGAATCGATGGGCTGAAAGTCCGAGTACTTTTTCCAGCACTCCAACGCGGTCTCTTGCAGCACATCGTCGACGCCATCGGGGGACGGCATCAGCGCCCGAACATAGCGGCGCAGCGGTAAGTCATGCTTCGCGAGCAGCACGACAAACTCGTCGTACTGTTGCTCTCGGTCTTTCGGGCTATCGTTTGGTCGATTCATGGCTCACGCGTGTCGCGGTTTTCCTTGTTATTCCGCGAGCCACGCGATTTACATTCCGCCGAGAAGAAATTGTTGAAATTTCTCTCCCACGCGGTGTTCGTGACCCCCGCCCAAGATTTGATCCGCGTGATCGAGCGACTACCCGCGGAGGCGATTGCCGATTTCCACCGCGATCGTTTTGCCCGCTTCCAGGCCAGTCTCGAAGAAGCCGGCGAAGTGGATGAATCCGTGCAGCATGCCGTCGTAAGCGACGTGTTGGACGTCGACACCGTCGGTTTTCATCTTTTCCGCGAGGGCGATGCCCTCGTCACGAAGCACGTCATACTCGGCCGTCACGACAATCGCGGGAGGGACACCACCGAGCGACTGCGCCAGGCTCGGAGCGGCGAGCGGCGTCGGTTCCTGATCGCCCAAAAACTGTTCCCAGAACCAACGCATGGTGTCGCGGGTCAATCCGTATCCATCCGCAAACGCACGATACGATTCCGTGTCGAAATTCGGTTCGACGACCGGGTACAACAGGGCCTGCAACGCGATCGGTGGTCCGTCTTCATCACGCGCTTTGAGGCAGACCGCCGCTGAGAGTTGACCGCCCGCGCTGTCTCCGGCCACCGCGATCCGATTGGCGTCGACACCGAGATCATCGGCGTGTTCCCGCACCCACGTGGTAGCGTGGTAACAGTCTTCGACGGGACCGGGGAACCGGCTCTCGGGCGACAAGCGGTAGTCGACCGAAACAACCGCACAGCCGGACTCGACCGCCAAGCGTCGGCAGAGTGGATCGTGACTTTCGATGTTGCCGAGCACCCATCCACCACCGTGGAAGTACATGATGACCGGGCGCGGAGTGTCACCGCTGCTGTACAGCCGAACGCGAACCCCATGTTCGAGCAGGTGGTCTTCGATCCGATCGAGTTCAGGCTTCTCGCCCAAAAGCGGTGCGAATTGGTCGAAGATGCGTCGTGCTTCGGCGAGTGGCATTTCGTACCACTGCGGGCGAGCGCTTTCCGCGGCAAGTGTTAGAAAGGCTTTCGATTGTGGATGGAGCGTCATGGTGCGACCACGGTCTCGTAAACGTGGCGAACCTCTTCGGCCAAAATTTCGAGTCCACGCCTGAGTACCGATTCCGGTGCGGTGAAACTGATCCGAAGGCACTCATCGCGATGCTTCCAGTCGGTGTCGTCGAGACCAAAGAAGAAGTAATGCCCCGAGATGACAAGACATCCGCGGCGCTTAAGCCGTTCGTAGAGTTCACGCGAGGTGATGGGGAGTCCTTCGAGCCAGAGCCAAAAGAAAAACGCGCCTTCGCTTTTGTGGACGTGGTACGGGATCGAGTCATCGAAGAGCTCTTCGATCCATGCACGGGCGGTTGCGGCGCGATCGATATAAAAAGGCCGAATGACGTCGCGACTCAACCGTAGAATTTCATCGTTTTCGATTAGCGGTTTGACGATCGCTTGGCCGATGTTGTTGTTCGCCAATGCCGCGATCGCATTCATTCCCGAGACCGCCGAAATGACTTCTTCGTCGGCGATGACGATTCCCGTGCGTGTCCCGGGGAGCCCGAGTTTGGAAAGGCTGTAGGTGAGGATCATGCCGGGGCGCCAGATCGGGCGCGTCTCGGTAAAGATGACCCCCGGGAACGGATTTCCGTAAGCGTTGTCAACGATCAACGGGATGTTGTGTTGCGAAGCCAGTTCGGCCAGGCGTTCGAGTTCTTCGTCGGTGATCACGTTGGCCGACGGGTTCGTCGGTCGCGAAACGCAAATGGCTGCGATCTCGTCATCGATCTCGATCGAATCAAAATCGATGCCGTATTTGAATTCATGCGGACCGGTGTGATGGATCAGCGGCTTGACGCCTCGAAACATCGGATCGGTAGTCGATTGGTCTCCGTAACCGATGTACTCTGGGACGAGCGGTAAAAGAACTCGTCGTGAGGAGCCGTCTTCGAAGCGACCGGCGAACGCGTTGAACAACATGAAGAAGGCGGATTGCCCGCCCAGCGTGATCGCGACGTTCTTGGTTTCGATCGGCCAATCGAAATGTCGTCGGAACAAGTCTGCGATTGCCGCGCGCACCGCCGCGTCTCCGCCGGGCGGTTGGTAGTCGCCGAGCACAGCGCTCGTGGTTTTGCTGTCTCCCGCGATTTCGCCAAGCCGACGCTGCCAGATGGCGTCGACTTCGGGGATGTGCGAGGGCTGGCCGCCCCCGAGCATGCACAGGGAAGGGTCGCCCGACGCGAGAGCTTCGCCGAGGTCCTGCATCAATTCACCGATTCCGGACTGCGAAGCCAATCGTCGTCCGAATGTGGAGAGCGGATACTTCATCACTTTCTTCTTCGGCGGTGGCCGCTGCTGCTATCGAAAATCTTAGGGAACCGGTCTCGGCGATAGCGTCGCCCGCCGGCGCGTCGCGCGTGGTCACTCATCGCCGATCCGGCCGCTTGAGCCATCGCGCTAACCAGTAACTGTGTTGCCGGGTGCGCGGCAACGGAGGCGATCTTGTCGCCAAACGTGGGGCCCCAACGCTGAGCCTTTCGTAGTTGGTGCCATAGTTCTTCGACATCGTGTTTCGATCGGGCGTGACTGATTAAGCCGAGAACGTCAACGCCGGGTACGAACTCGGAGCGTGCCGAATCGAACTTGGCGGCGCGGAACCGCTGGATCATTTGACCGAGCGCGTTGATCGCATCTTGCCGTTCGAGCAGGTCGTCGTGATGTCGGCGAGTATCGGATTTGAGGTCCTCGAGGCTTTCATCAACGCCGACGATTCGCGCGACAATTTGGTCATCACTGAGCGACCGTGTTTTCTCGGCGCGGCGCTCGAGTTCCTTTGTGCGAAAGCCCGCCAACATGTCGCGAAACGTTTCGATCGCTTCCTGGTAATATTTGCCATGCGGATCTTCCAGATCGGTCATCTCGGCTTCGAGAGAGGCGACGTTCTCTTGAGCGACGTGAAGCTCACTGAGCAGTGCATCTCGTTGCTCGACCCGATCTTCACAGTCCTTGATGGCGGCGGTGAGTCCGACTTCGTTTGCAATCGCATCACGTCGGCTCTCCAGTTCATCCATCACGGTGTAAAGCGCGTCTCGATCATCGGCGATGATTTTGCGCATCCGGTCCGGGGTGTCACGGAGAAAGTCATAGCTCTGCTTTGATTTTCTGTAGTCAATTAACCGAGCGACCCAGCGATCCATCCGCCGGGTGATTCCGCGTTTCGTGTACTCGGGCGTGCCGAAGTTGCGATCACGGAGGTAGGTGAACAGCGAGCTTTTCCGGTAAGCCGGCAGCTTCTTGGCCGCATCTTGTTCGATCTCATTCAAGTTCGACTCGGCTCGTTCCAACGCGGCTTCGGCGGTCGCGGCTTGGCCGGAGAGTCGGACGAAGGAGTCGTCGCTGGTCAACCGGGATTTGGCTTCTTTCGTGAGTTCGTCCTGTCGGCCTTGGGATTCATCCAACGAGGCGTTGACTTCGAAGAGGCG
>JBCBOT010000038.1:0-39546 GCA_039821165.1 Planctomycetota bacterium
CGTCGTCGCCGATCGTGAGCGGCGACAAGGTCTTCGTGACGTGCTATTCCGGCTATGGAATGAAGCCGCCGACGAATGACGACGACCCCGCGAAGTTGGTGCGACACTTGCTTGCGTTCGATCGCGCATCGGGTCGGCAACTTTGGGAGGTCAAAGTGCCCTCAGCGGAGAAAGAGGATCCGTTTGCGGGTTTCATCATGCAACACGGTTACGCGAGCAGCACACCGACGACGGACGGCAAGCGTGTTTACGCGTTCTTCGGCAAGTCCGGTCTGTTCGCGTTCGATATGGACGGCAACGAACTTTGGCGACGCAGTCTTGGGACCAAATCGGATCCGGCTCGTTGGGGTGGCGGCGCGAGTCCTGTCCTTTACAAGAACCTGGTCTTGGTCAACGCCGGCGTCGTTGGAAACCAACTCGT
Organism: Planctomycetota bacterium; assembly: GCA_039821165.1. GTDB lineage: Bacteria > Planctomycetota > Planctomycetia > Pirellulales > Pirellulaceae > Stieleria. The sequence goes on from JBCBOT010000038.1 coordinate 422, forward strand.
TGCCGTCGATTCGGCGTCCGGAGAAATTGCCTGGTCGATCGAGGACGGGGCGTTCACCAACTGTTGGACGACGCCTGCGATCATCAACACAGAAAACGGCGAGCAGGCGATCTTTGCTGTGCCGGGCAAGATGATCGCGGTCGAACCGTTGACGGGCACCAAGGTCTGGGAAGCGGCGACTCAGATCGACGATGCGACGTGCGGCAGTATCGTTCACCGCGAAGGCATCGCCTATTTGATGGGAAGCCGTGAGGGCCACGGTTTGGCGGTGCGTTGCGACGGCAAAGGCGACGTGTCGGACTCTTCGACGATTTGGAGTAAGCAAATTCGATCCGGCATTTGCACGCCGGTGATCGTCGGTGAAAGCCTCTATTGGACAACGGGCGGCATGTTCATGGCGGCTCGTGTCGAGGACGGCGAGTATGCCTACCGTGTCCGGTTGCCACGCAAGGGAAAAGCGTCCGGCGGATTCATGGCGGCCGATTACTCGTCGCCGGTCGCCCAGGGCAATCGCATTCTGTTATTCACCCGGTTCGGCGAAAGCTATGTGATCGAAGCCGGTGATGAGTTTGAGGTCGTGGGACAGAACCCGGGTTTCCCGGACGACGAAACTCCGTTCAATGCGACCCCCGCGATCAGTGACGGAGAGATCTTTGTCCGCTCCGATAAGCGGCTGTATTGCATCGCCGAGGATTGAGGCAACACCCAGCCTCAGAACCAGACGATTGCTGAACTCACGAACGCGAACGCGTTCACGGCTGTGAAGACAATGATCCGTGCGACGACCGATTTCGGTTGCCGACGGAGTGCGTTGTCGGCTTGAAACGGCGATCGAACGAGCCAGTGCATGTAAGCACAGGCGGCGAGAATTCCGAAGAGCAGTGCGGCATGAAACGCGCGTTTGGGAAGCATGGCGGGAAGCTGCGGTCCGAACACGATCGGGGGCTCCGCACGGGCTTCTTCGGTGCTTTGCATGATCGCCTCGGCTTCATCGCGAACATGCTCCCAATAATTGGCATCCGACGGACTCACAGCGGCTGCGGGTTCCGGCTCTTCGAGACTTGCGAGTTGCACGTCGGCGGACGCTTCGTCCTCTTCGATGTCTTGTTCGTAGGACGCGAACGTCACCGTGTCACTGAGCCGCGCCGTGGTGGCTTCTGGTTTCACGGGCTCGATCACGGGGACTTCCGGAATCGGTGCTGGCTCAAAGGACTCCGCGACTTCTTCGTGGTAGCGATCTGCGAGTTCTTTCCGCCATTTCGCCTGTGCGTAGGCCGGGTCGAGCTCGGGCCGTTGCCACCGCTCCAGCTTGTCGCGTAGTTTCGCCAGGGCCGGATCGTCGGTCGCGATGCTGTACGTTTTCCAATTGGCTTCTTGGTCGAGGCAACGGACCACTTGCAGCGGTGAGTTGCGGGGCCAGAATGCGACGGTGATGGCGAACGTGGCTGCGAACATCAGCAGCAGGTCGATCTTATTGGCTCGATCTTTGAACACGCGTCGACTCCGAATAAAGTCACGGTCAGCAAGTTTGCGTTGGAACCCGTTTCGGGTATCGACGTTGCGATGGAATTAAGCCACTTCAATTGGTGGAATCGTCGGGTTTGAAACGGTTGGAGACTGGGTACAAGTGTTTCAGTGCAAAATCTGTGGGGTTCGACTGGAGCAAGACGTTGTTGTGGTCGAGGACTCGGGCGCCGATGCGGTCGGCTTGAACTTTTTCCCACCGAGTGTCCGCTACTTGGATCCGGAAGCTGATTCCACGTCGGTGCTTGCCGAGTCTGCGCGGCGGCGTGAGTTGATGGTGGTCGGTGTCTTCGTCAACGAATCGATCGAGTTTTTGCGGCGTGTCGCCGAGCAAGTCGGGCTCGATGCGATTCAATTACATGGCGATGAGCCTCTCGAGGTTGCGGAGCAACTGATCGGTGCGGGACAGCGTGTGGTGCGAGCGGTCAAGATCCCGCGCGGGCCCTTTCGGCCGCATCAACTGGAGGAGCTTGGAGCACGCTGGCGAGATGTCGGATGCCACCTGCTGTTGGACGTTGATGCGGGGAGCGCCCACGGCGGTAGCGGTAAGACGTTGCATTGGGAGTCGGTGCGAGCTTGGGCCAAAACGGACGCGGCAGGTGACAAGTGGACATTGGCGGGAGGGCTGAAGCCGGAGAATCTATCGAAGGCGATGCAGACCAGCGGCGCGCGGTCCGTCGATACGGCGAGCGGGGTGGAGTGTCCGAAGGGCGTCAAGAACGCCGGGCGAGTGCGTTCGTTCGTGGAGGCCTTTCGCGAGGCGACGGCGAGTGACGGTTCGCCGTCGGATGAGATCGCGGGCTGACTCGATTCGTGATTACGTGATTGGGTAGCCCTGACTGTTTGTGGACATCCAACGATCCGCGTTTGCGTGTCGACCACGAATCCCGCGGTCGTGGAAAGCGGTGGAGCTTTCGGAGGGAAGTTCGCCACGACCCCCATGACCAAAATCGAGCCGGGGGCTAAAATCCGGCCTAAACAGAATTGGGAAACGAGCCAGCGGGAGTCCCTGTGGTCGGTCCGTCGCCCTCACGCGTGAGATCACGTTCACCACACTAGGAGTTCATTTCGTGTCGCAAGTTGAAACCCCGCTGCCCTACAAAGTCAAAGACATTGAGTTGGCCGAATTCGGCCGCAAAGAAATCGGTCTCGCCGAAGCGGAAATGCCCGGGCTGATGGCCCTCCGCGAGAAATACGGCAAGACCAAGCCGCTGACGGGTGCCCGCATCGCGGGTTGCCTGCACATGACGATCCAAACCGCCGTTTTGATCGAAACGTTGGTCGAACTCGGTGCCGAGGTGACTTGGTCGAGTTGCAACATCTTCAGCACCCAGGATCACGCGGCGGCCGCAATCGCCAAGGCTGGTATCCCCGTCTATGCGTGGAAGGGGATGACCGAGGAAGAGTTCGATTGGTGCATCGAGCAAACGTTGACGTTCCCCTCGGGCGAGAAGCTGAACATGATCTTGGATGACGGCGGCGACTTGACCGCGATGGTCCACGATCGATTCCCCGAGTTGCTGACCAACATCCACGGTGTCAGCGAAGAGACCACCGCCGGTATCCACCGATTGGAAGTTCTCAACAAGAGCGGCAACCTGAAGGTTCCCGCGATCAACGTTAATGACAGCGCGACCAAGAGCAAGTTCGACAACCTCTACGGTTGCCGCGAGTCGCTGGCTGATGGTGTCAAGCGAGCGACCGACGTGATGCTTGCGGGTAAAGTCGCCGTGGTTGCCGGGTACGGTGACGTCGGCAAAGGATGTGCTCACAGCCTCCAGCGTTACGGCTGCCGCGTTTTGGTGACGGAAATCGATCCGATCAACGCGTTGCAGGCAGCGATGGAAGGATTCGAGGTCACCACGATGGAGGCGGCTGCGAAGGAAGGTCGCTTGTTCGTCACGACCACTGGCAACAAGGACATCATCCTTGGCGAGCATATGAAGGAGATGCCCGAGGACGCGATCTGCTGTAACATCGGACACTTCGACACCGAGATCGACGTTGCTTGGCTGGAAAACGAAGTCGAGCAAGGTCGTGCGACGAAGGACGAGATCAAGCCCGCCGACATCGGCGCGGTCGATCGCTACACCTTCAAGGACACCGGCCGCAGCGTCATCATTTTGGCCAAGGGTCGTTTGGTGAATCTCGGATGTGCGACCGGCCACCCGAGCTTCGTGATGAGCACGTCGTTCACCAACCAAGTGCTCGCCCAGATGGAGCTTTGGAACAACCGCGACAACGACACCTACAGCGTCGAAGTCCACATGTTGCCGAAGAAGCTCGATGAGGAAGTCGCCCGCTTGCACCTCGGCCAACTCGGTGCTCAGTTGACGAAGCTCTCGCAAGAGCAAGCGGATTATCTCGGCGTGCCGGTTGAAGGGCCTTACAAGCCAGATCACTACCGCTACTAGGATTGGCGGGTCTTGAGTGGGGCGGCGAATCGGCCCCTCGACCAAGACCCATTCAATCGTTCGGATTCAACGTGCGGCCGGCTCTCCCTTCGGAGGTGCCGGCCGTTTTCGTTGACAAACGACGAGCCAAGTGCGGACTCGCTTTGCGAGATTTGGAGCGGCGCTCGCGGACTTGTTCCGTCCCTTGCTAACGCGGCGGGTTACCAAGAAGGACTGCGGGTTACCAAACAACCAGGCGGGTTACCAGGAAGGGCGGCGGTGCGGCGAGCACACGATGAGATTGCCGTCGGGTGATCCCTGCACTGTGTGGTCGGAAGACGTAGCGCGTGTCTCCGCGAGGGCGACATGACGTCGATGCGGAAGCGTTTGGGGTGGCGGTTTGCGGTGGATTGGGCATGCGTTACGATCGCGTGTTGATCCGAAGGCTCCCAACTCCCCACACCGCGATGCCACAAATCCAACCATTCGCCGCGCTTCGTTATTCTCTCGATCATGTCATTTCGTTGTCGGATGTGGTTGCGCCGCCTTACGACGTGATTGGTCCCGAACTGCAGGACGAGCTTTACAAGAAGCACCCTGCGAATGTGATTCGTGTCATCCTGAATCGTTCCGAACCGGGCGACGTGGCAGACGAAAAGTACGACCGCGCCGCATCATTCGTCGAGCAGTGGATTGAGCAAGGCGTGCTGATGCGAGAAGACGCGCCGGCTTACTACGTGTATCACCAGCGTTTTGAGGCCGACGGGCAAACGTTCAACCGTCGCGGCTTCATGGCTCGAGTACGGATTCAGCCTTTCGGTGAAGGCAACATTTATCCGCACGAAGAGACGCACCCCAAGGCGAAGGTCGATCGACTGAAGTTGACCCAAGCGACCAAGCAAAACAACAGCCAGATTTTTGGGCTCTACCCAGATCCGGAAAACGAAATCATCACGTTGCTGGATGCGGCGACCGTTGGAATTGACCCGATCGAATCGACGGATCACCTGGGAGTTCAGCATGTGCTCTGGCCCGTCAAAGATGCCGAGATCGCGGCGAAGGTAGGCGAATTGATGGCGGACCGACCGATGTTTGTCGCCGACGGTCACCACCGCTATGAGACGGCCAGCAACTATCGCCAGCATCTGACCGACACCGAAGGACCGCTGGCAGAGGATCATCCCGCCAATTTTGTGATGACGATGCTTGTCGGAATGAGCGACCCCGGCATGATTGTTTTGCCGACGCACCGTTTGCTCCGCGGTACCGAGGCGTTTTCATCGGAGGAGATCCTTGCGAAGTTGTCAGGTGCGTTTGATTGCGAAGCATTGCCGGAGGGTGTCGAACAGGCCAATGTCGCGTGGAGCAAGATGGAGCAGGCCGATGCTCAGGGATTGATGGCCGTCTTCGGGGTAAAAGATCAGACGTGGGTGATGGCGCGAGCCAACGAAGGCGCGACCAGCCGGATGCGGGAGTTGGCGGGCGAACAAAGCGACGATTGGCGGTCGTTGGGCGTGAGTCTACTCCACCGACTTGTGATCGATGATCTGCTCGGATGCGCGGGGCACCCCAAACCGACCTACGTGCACGAAGTCTCCGAGACGGTCGAGGGACTGAAAGGCCAAGGTAGCCAAGCGGAGAGTGAGGGCGACGACGCCTACACGCTGGCCGCACTCGTGATGCCGGCAACCTTGTCCCATGTCGAGGCGATCAGTCTTCACAAGGAACGGATGCCCGCGAAGAGCACCTACTTCTACCCAAAGCTGCTGAGCGGCCTGACGTTCAATCCGTTGGGGGAATAGAGAGGAGCGAGGTGCGAGGGGCGAGTAGCGTGGGGAGTGGCGAGTGGCGAGGGGCGAGGGGCGAGGGGCGAGGGGCGAGGAAAACGGTGGCACACGACAGGGATGAGAAGCGAGCGACGAGAAGGAAAACTGCTGCGACCGTCTCCCGCGTCTCTCCTCGCCACTCGCTTCTTTCAACTCGCAGCTATCATTCCTCAGTCAAGCCCAGTTTCTTGTGAAACCGCTCTTGTTTCACTGATTCGCGTTTGCCTAGTTTCCCGCGAAACGGGAAGACTCGATACCGGGAGCGGGAACGTTGGGACGAATCGTGTGCGTGGTGAACCAGAAAGGCGGCGTGGGAAAGACCACGACGGCTGTGAATCTGGCTGCCGCGTTGGCGATCGCAGAGCAAAAGTGTTTGCTGCTCGACATGGACCCCCAGTGCAATGCGACCACCTCGGTGGGTGAAGAGCCGATCGACGGCCATCCGCTGGTGAGCGATGCGGGTTTGATCGAATCCGTGATCGACACAGAACACGAGGGACTCAGTCTCTTGCCGGGCAGCCGCACATTTCAGGACGTCGATCAGCTTGCGAGTTCGGATGACCAGCAAGCGGGACGCGTTCGCAGGCATCTCGATGCCGTCATCGACGACTATGACTTTGTGCTCATCGATTGCCCACCGAGTGTCGGCGAGCTGACTCAGACGGCGATGGCGGCGAGTACCGAGGTCCTGATCCCGATCCAGTGCGAATATTTTGCGATGGAGGGTCTGACACAACTGATCCGTACCATCAAGAAGGTGATTGTGACGACGCGGGGCCGCCTGAGTTTCGGCGGCATCCTGTTGACGATGTACGATCCCAATTTGGAATTGACCCGGGAAGTGGACTCGGAGGTCCGCGAATTCTTTGGGGAGATTGTGTTTGAATCCGTCGTGCCACGGGATGTCGCGCTTTGCGAGGCACCGAGTCACGGCGAAAACGTTTTTCAGTATGCCCCGCGTTCGCGTGGCGCGTTCGCCTATACGCAGTTGTGCATGGAGGTACTGCAGCGTGACTAGTTCATCAGCCGCGGCGAAGGATCGTCGCTTGGGAAAGGGATTGGCGGCTTTGCTCGGAACGCCCGTCGATGAAGACGGCGCACCGATCGAAGGCGGGTCGGGCGTCGAAACGCTTCAATTGAACGTCGACCAGATCGAAGCCAACCCGTTTCAGCCGCGACGGGAGTTCAATCCCGAGGAAATCGCCTCCCTCGCGGAGAGTTTGAAGAACCATCAGCAACTGCAACCGGTTTTGGTGCGGATCGTCGATGGGCGCTACCAACTCATCAGCGGTGAACGGCGTTTACGGGCGACGATTCACGCCGGCATCTCGACGATCCGGGCGGAGGTTCGCGAAGCCGACGATCGGTTGGTGGCTGAGCTTGCGATCATTGAAAACTTGCAACGCAAAGACCTGAATCCGATTGAAAAAGCGATGTCGTTCAAGCGGTACATCGAAGAACACCGCTGCAAACAAGACGACTTGGCTCGACGATTGAGTATCGACCGGAGCACGATCGCGAACCTGATGCGCTTGCTCGAGTTGCCTGACGGCGTTCTCGAGATGCTCCAGGGCGGTGCCATTACCGCGGGTCACGCTCGGGCCTTGTTGCCGATCGGAGACGAGGAGATTCAGGTGCGGACCGCAAAGCGGATCGTCGACGAAAAGATCAGCGTTCGGGCGACCGAATCACTTGTCGGCGAAATGCTCAAAGCGGAAGAAGACGCCGAGACCGGCCGTCGCGTGATCAATGCAACGCGGCAGAAACGGCGCCAGCCGTCGCCGCAGATCGAGGCGATGCAGCAAGAGCTTCGGATGGTCTACGGCACGAAGGTCGAGATCAAAAGTAGCGCCCGGGGACGCGGCAAGATCACACTGCATTTTAGCGACGCCGATGAGTTTGATCGGATTCGCGAAATGCTGGTCGAAGACAAGCGCCCGCCGCTTCGCATGGCAGGCTGAGGAGGTTCTCTGCTACGTAGGCACCGGACCGCCGTCCGGTCGCAAGCCGAAAAGCGATGCCTTGAGCGTCGCTTTTTTTCTGCGCGAAGCTGCCAACGCGGCGGCTTTCGGGAAGTTCGGTGCACGAAACGGCAACCGACGCTCGGATTCGACCTCCGATCTCTTGGGCACAGTCTTTGATCATCTCCGGATGTCGGCATGAAGGTCTTTTTTGTGACCTGATCAGCCATAGTCCGTGCCCTATAATGCTTCGAAGCATTGATTCGTTGCATTTGGAGTGATGGTGTGGCTGCTCGACCCCTTCTGTCGATTGCGCTTCTCCCCCTTCTGTTTACCGGGTATCTGTCGGCGCAGGACGAGGCCCGAACCGGATATTTGATCGACGTTCCGGTACCGCTAGGGAGCCAGACCGCGAACGAGCTCTTGGCCAAGCTGAATCGGCTGGCGGAATCCGCGCCGGAAGACGAACGGCTCGACGTGGTGTTGCGTTACAGCAAGGACAGTTCGGGCGGCGAGGCGACTTCGTTCGAGGATGCGCTGAAGGTTGCGAGGGCGATCACGGGAGATGATTCGCTGCGCTCGATCCGGGTGATTTCGCTGCTGGAGACCAAGCTCACTGGACATTCGGTGCTGCCGGTCCTCGCGTCGGATGCCTTATTGGTTTCGGCGGACGCCGGTCTGATCGATGCTTCGGCTGGTGATGGTCGTGTCGATGAGACGGTGCGGCTGAGCTATGAGACGATCGCTTCGCAGAGAGGATTGTTTCCGCCGCCACTGGTAAGGGCGTTGATCGACCCCGACAAAGAGTTGGCGTTGGTTGTCAAAGTCGACGGCGGGAAGAGCCTCTCGGCGGGGAACGATCTCGTGAAACTCCGTGAATCAGGGGACGTGCTGAGCGAAGAGGTGTGGAGCGCGAGTGGTGTGCCGGCGAACGTCACGGCAGATCAACTTCGGTCTGCAAAGATCGCCGCGGGTGTCGTCGCAACGCTTGAAGAAGCCGGTGAGATCCTCGACTTGGCATCGATCGCGCCGATCGAAGACAATCTGGTGACCGGCGAGGCGAACGGATCGCTGCTCGAAATCGCGGGTTCGATTTCGGGAGCGCGTGTCCGTCGCTGGCAAAGTAACCTCAACGGATCACTGACATCGGGCGACGTCAACACTTGGTTGATCGCGTTCGATTCCACCGGGGGTGATATCGATCAAACCGCCACACTAGCGAGTCTGTTCGCGTTGCCGGAGCCGCCGCTTCGAACCGTGGTGGGTTACGTCAACGATCAGGCCCGCGGCGACAGCGCGCTCGCCGCACTGGCTTGCAAGCCTCTGTACATGCACCCCGAAGCAACGATCGGTGGTGAAGGCGGTGACGTCGTGACGCTTTCCGATCTCGACAACCATGCGGAATTGATCGAGTTGGTGGCGCGGAACACGAAACGTCCGGCCGGGTTGATCCGTGGATTGCTTTGCCCCGAGTTGGAGGTTTTCCGGTACACCAACCGCAAAACAGGCCAGGTAAAGTACACGACTCCGGAAGACCTGGTGATCGGCGTCGACAATCCGGCTTTGGAGCGAGATCGTTGGGAGCAAGGCGAGCGGATCGAGTTTAAGGAGGCACTGACAGCGGCCCGCGCGATTGAGCTCGGACTCGCGGATTTTCGAAGCGACTCGCTCGAAGATGTCTCGCTACGATCGGGATTGAGCGGGACGCCGGAATTGATTTCTGATCGAGGCATCGTTCGATTTGTGGAGCGACTCGGGCGAAGTCAGGGCTTGATGATGATCTTGTTGATGGTCGGATTTGTTGCACTGTCGGCGGAGATGAACGCACCGGGGCTTGGAGTGCCTGGATTCATCGCTTTGGTGAGTTTCGGGTTGTTCTTTTGGATGAATCACCTTGCGGGGACGGCGGAGTGGCTGGAGCTCATTCTGCTGTTGCTCGGGTTGGTGTGCATCTTCCTCGAGATCTTTGTGATACCCGGTTTTGGGGTATTCGGGATCGGCGGCTTGATCATGACGATCGCCTCAATCGTATTGATGAGTCAGACATTTGTTCTGCCGCAAAACTCGTATCAACTGGGCGTGATCACGCGTGGCATCTGGGCGGCACTCGGCGGCGTCTTGGGCCTGTTCGGCGGATTCGTTTTGATGCGTCAACTGTTCCCGCACGTTCCGCTGTTCAAACACCTGATCATGGAAACACCGGATGCGGTCGCCATCGATGAAGCGGAGAAGATGGCCGATTACGGGTGGTTGCTGAATCAGTCGGGAGAGACGACAACGCCTCTCAGGCCGAGCGGAAAGGCTCGGTTCGGAGACGACATCGTTCAAGTGGTGAGCGATGGCGCGATGGTCGAAAAAGGCGTTTCGGTCAAAGTGGTCGAGGTTCAAGGAGCGAAGGTGGTCGTGGAGGCCTAAGGAAAAACGATGCCGCTCACATACTCGTTGGGGCTGCTTGGGCTGTTCGTTGTGTTGCTGGTTGGGGAATTCTTTGTTCCCAGCGCGGGCTTGATCGGAATCGCGGCGGTTGCGACCGCGGTGGCGTCGATCGCAATTGCGTTCACGCACAGTTGGGTGGCGGGATTGGGTGTGACGGCGGTGGTCGCCGTTTCCACCCCAACGATTTTGATCACGATGATCAAGTATTGGCCGCACACGCCCATCGGACGGTTGATTCTCAATCGACGGCCGGGACAAACCGACGCACCCATGGAAAGCCGTCTGCGCAGCGGCGAGAAACGAAAAGACCTGGTGGGAAAGGTCGGAATCGCCAAGACCGATTTGTTGCCGAGTGGGTTGGTGGAGATTGAGGGAAAACGTCTCGACGCTGTCACCGGAGGCGCCCCGTTGGACAAAGGGACCCGAGTGGTGGTGACCAGCATCGTGGCGGGCAAAATCCGTGTCCGAAAGGCGGGCCGCTCCGACATCGATCCCGAACAAGTCGAAGTCGAACGACGCACCGAGGCGATCGAATCATCGCTGGAGTCGCTCGACCTGGAGTCACTCGAATGAGGCTTCCGCCGTCGCTCCCTTAGTTGACACCGGGCTTGGGGGGCGAGACATTAGGTCCATGGCCCAACGGTACGTTTCGCACAAAACGATCCGGGGCCGCTCCCGAACGATCGCACGGATAGGATGAACAACATGACAGTCGGGTCTTCGCTTCTGGGTTCAATGGAATCGGCCGCGGGTCTCTCCCAGGGTCTTCTGGGGCAGGGTCTTTTAGCTCAGGGCGGCGGTGACAATTTGAACGCCGCGATGCTAATTTTGGCGATCGTCATCATCGGCTTTCTCCTCATTTTGTTTTTCATCTTCGCGAGCTACTTCGGCATTTGGGTCCAGTCATGGCTGACCGGCGCCGGCGTACGAATCGGCGATTTGATCGGGATGACGTTTCGAAAGGTGAACGCCCGCTCGATCGTTCGAAGTCGCATCATGGCGGTGCAGGCGGGGCTCGACGATCCGAATATGACCGGCGACCAACTCGAGGCACATTACTTGGCGGGTGGGAACGTTCAGCAGGTGACCCGCGCCGTGATCGCGGCTAAGAAAGCCAAGACGATTTCGTTGACGTTCAAGGAAGCCGCCGCGATCGACTTGGCGGGCCGAGACGTTCTCGAGTCGGTGAAGACGAGCGTGTATCCGAAGGTCATCGATTGTCCACCGCGAGGTGCGGCAAAGCCGTCGCTCGATGCGGTTGCGAAGGACGGGATCCAATTGAAAGTCCGCGCACGGGTGACCGTCCGAGCGAACTTGCAACAGTTGATCGGTGGTGCGACCGAAGAAACCATTATCGCCCGGGTCGGCGAAGGCATCGTGTCCGCCATTGGTAGCGCAGCGGATCACAAGGCGGTTCTGGAGAATCCCGATGTGATTAGTAAAGCGGTACTCGCCAAGCGACTCGACTCGCAGACGGCGTTTGAGATCGTTTCGATCGACATCGCGGACATCGACGTGGGTGCCAATATCGGTGCCCGTCTGATGGCCGACCAGGCGGAGGCGGACACTCAGGTGGCCCGAGCCCGCGCCGAAGGGAAACGGGCCGAGGCGGTGGCCGAGGAACGGGAGAACGAGGCGAAGATTCAGGAGAGTCGTGCCGCACTCGTGATGGCTCAGGCGGCTGTGCCTGAGGCGATGAGTCAAGCGTTCCGCGAAGGCAAGTTGCACATTTTGGACTACTACAAACTGCAAAATGTCAGTGCCGATACCGAAATGCGTAAGTCGATCGCGGTAACCGGTCAGGCACAGGCGCGGAACGAAGACGCTGAACTCAACTAAGGCAGTGGGCCATCATGGCAGGTGACCTCGAAGACTTTCTTAAACGCGCGGCCGAACGCCGGGCGGCAAAACAGCGCCAGCAAGGCGGCGGCGGTCCCGCTCCGCAACAGCAGCGACCACAACCACAGCAGCCGATTCAGCGTCCCGCGCCTCAACGACCACAGCCGCAACAACGGTATGAAGAACCGATTCCGGTCGCCGAAGTTGTCGAGCCAGTCAATCCGCTAGCCGAACAGCAGCGGCGTCTCGAAGAGGCAAAGAAAAAAGCGGAAGAGGCCCGCGAGAAACTTGCCAAGCAAATGCGGGGCAACAAGGGAAAGGCCGACCAGGCTTCGACCGGCGTTGTTTTGAGCGGCTCACCAGCGGAGCAATTGCTCGCCATGCTGAGGCAGCCCAACGGCATACAGCAAGCTTTCCTGCTGCGTGAAATCCTGGAGCGGCCGAACTTCGATTGAGCGGACGTTGCGCCATCGAGGCAGGTTTGATCTTTCAAATGCCGTTTGGTTTCATTGCCGCCGCGCCGTGTGTGGCGATCCTCGTTCCGGAAACGTTACACCCATTCCCTTCGGTGAACCGTAAATGGGCTGCGTCGGCACAGCGAATGGTTACTCGGTGAGCAGCTTGATGATTTCCGAATGACCCTCTTTCGTTGCGAACACCAAAGCCGTTTCGCCGTCCTTTCGGTCGGCAAGTTCACGGTCGGCGTTGGCAGCCAAGAGAACTTTGCAGACTTCGATGTTGCCAAACTGTGATGCGACCATCAGAGCGGAGAAGCCGTCTCCATTGTCGACCGCGTTGACGTCGGCTCCCGCGTCCAGCAAGACCTGAACGGTTTCCGGATTCTCGTAGCCGCTCGCGTGAATGAGCGGTGTCTTTCCGTCCGGCGTTTGTGCTTTCACTGAAGCCCCTTGCTCGATCAATAGTTTCACGACATCCGTGTGGCCGTTGAGGGATGCTGCCCCCAAAGGTGTGAAGCCTTGTTCGCCGATTCCGTCGATTTCCAGTCCCTCTTCCAGGCAGATTTCGACGACTCGGCGTTTCCCCGCCGCCGCTGCCATGACGAACGCTTCAGGGCTGTAGAGCCGGGAGGCTTCGATGGGCGCGGTCTGTTCGACTTCGGGCGCGTCGGTTTCGCTTGTCGAATCGGATTCCGGCGGCGTTTCGGGGCCGCAGCCTGAGGTCAAGATGATCGCGAGGGTCAGCGTTAAACCAAGGCAAAGCTTTGTGGGATGGATCAGTTTCATGGGGACGAGTCGGGAGGATTGACCGAGTGTGTCATCGCGACCGCGATGATTTGAGTGTCGAGGCGAGGCGTGGTTCGCCCCCTCATTTCACTCTCAATTCATGGAAGAGCGTAACGATGCCAAAGTTTTACGTCCAATGCGGCCATCTGGAACTGGTTTTGACGAGCGACTCGGCCGATTCGGCGGCTCTCGCGGTGATTGACCGTGTTCTGCAACCGCACCTTTGGATTTACGACGATCCCGATCTGACGGAGGAAGATTGCCGTCAACACTTGCTGCTCGAAGCGTTATTGCATTTGCCGACGGAACTCCGAATCAGCGAACGCGGTTTTTACCGCGACGACGCGATGGTGGTGCCGGTTCCAGAAACGATCCAGTCGTGGCACGCGTTGATGATCGGGATGCAACGACTGTTTCGACACGCCGGGCTTTGTCGCACGGTATCGGTCTTGGCAGGCGCGGGGGCGATGCAATCGTTGACATCGGTTCGGCGGTCGCCCAAATGATTCGCGTACGGGTCGAACCTGTTAGGATGGGGCGGTGTCTCGTTCACGGTTGGGCGAGTCGATCGAGTTAGTCGCTGGAGTCGCCCGTGCAGCAGGTCAAGATTTTTAAGAGCGTTGATACCGAAACGGAAGACCTTGAAAAACAGATCAACCGTTTCATTCGCAAGAACAACATTCGCGTGCTTTCGATTACCGGAAACCTCGCCGCGGCGCCGGCTCCCGCGGGCGGAGCGATGAGTAGTTTCTCGGCGGGTGACGTGATGATCATCGTCCTCTTCGAAGTCGATCAACCGGGGACGTAGTGCGGCAGGAATGACCTCGCGTCACCGTTGGGTGCGCCAGGTTACGATGCTTTTGAGTAGCACTACTCCATTTTTCAGCACCAGCGAGTCGAGCGATGGAGACACCATCGTATCTGCAGTCACCGGATCCCGAGGTCTGGAGCACCGATCTCGGCGGACAAGCTTTTCAGTGGGGCGACTGGGAAAGTGAACTTGCGACGCGCACGATCGGGTTCTTCCCTGAAGTGGACACGTTGCTGACGACGCTGGCGGATGAGTTCGATGGTCTTCCGGATTTTAGTTCGCTCTTGTTTTTGTTCGCCGCCAGTGTGGACCGCGCACCTGCAAGTGCCTTGGCGAGTCGGGTCATTTCACTTAAGCCGATCGTGACCTCAGCGTCAGTGGTCTCTTCGAGTGTTCCTTCGGAACTGGATGATCCGGCCTCGCATAGTCGTCTGCGAGCCTTGTTCTCGATGGTGAAGCAACTCTGTGGTGAGCGAGACGGAGTCGACTTGGCTCGAGTGTTGATCGACGTCTTTCACGAGGAGGTGTTCGACAACATTGCATTGTTTCCCAAGAGCAGTACCGAAGAAGCCTTTCGTTTTCTGCGGACTCACCCGGTCGATCGGCCCGTCTCCGCGTCGGCGGAGGACTTGCTCGCACCGCACTCCACGCTGATCACGGGAAGCGAATCGCTCGGCGGGTTCGCTCGCTGCTGGAACTTTTTGGCGGATCTTTGTCGCAAGAAGATCGACGTTTCGTCGGCACGGTTGAAGCTCAAGACCGGCGTCGAGTCGGTGCCGTCCCCCGCTGAGATAGACGACGTCAACGATGAACGTTTCGAAGGCCTGATTCGACGGCTAGAAGTGGACGACGAGTTGGGCGAAGTTTCAGCGGCGGCTCGTTACGTCGCCTCGGTCGCGTCGTTGCCGCTCGCGCCGAGTGATCCATCGGAGTTGCCGATCGGTGGTGTTTCGGACATCACGAATCGCGGCAGTCCGGAGCGATTGTTGATGACCGAGCTGGCTGCCGATCCGTTGTTGTTAATCGCGCGAATCGCGACGGGAAAGGCGTTGTATCTTCGCCGCGAGACGCCTCCAACGCAGGCATCACTCGCGCGCTCCATTTTGATCGAAAGTAGCGTTCGAACTTGGGGGCAAACTCGCATCCGAGCCCTTGCAGTCGCCCTCGGCCTCGCGGCGTCGGAGCAATCGCGTCGCGATGCTCCTGTCGAAGTGTTTACGGTCGGAGATCAGGTCTATCGCGAGCATTTTTCCAGCAAGTCGGGGCTGGTCGCTTCTCTCGAACGTTTGAGCGGCGTGCCGCACCCTGGACAGACACTGCAGCAGTGGTTTGACCAGCACTCCTCGGAGCAGGAGTCGCCGGTTCTCGTTATATCGGCGCGGACTTGGAACGATAAGGCGTTTCAGAGTCTCGTTCGAAAGCTTGAGCAGGAGATGTTGTTGGTCACCATCGATCATCGTGGCGACATTCGTATTCTCCGTCATGACCGTATGGGCGAAACCGAACTGCGGCGGTTGCGTGTTGAGGAGTTGAAGCTTGGTGAGCCCAAGAGACCATCACGATCGATTTCTCCGGAGGACTATCCGGCATTCGTTCGTTTGGCTCGATGTCCGCTTCGCTTTTCAAACAATTCGAGCCCGACTTGGTGTGCCGCGTCAGGAACGGCTGGGCTGTGGGTGCGAACCCCCGACAAGCGACTGCTTTTTTACGATCGCGAGCACAAGGGTGGCCTCTTGGTGTTGGAGCGGTTCGCGTTCAAAAGACTGGAGGCCTATCGCGTCTTGGGCTCGGTACTCGAGTTGGTTGTCCGACTCAATCATGAGCACGTTTACGTTCGGATCGACGCCTACGACGGAGTGTCTGCGCGTGTCTCACTCCCGGTCGCCGCAAATGAATTTTTCTTTGATCTCGAGTCGTTGTACGCGCGTGACGCGAATCGCCTGTACTTGCTCGACAAGGTCACTGGAGGTGTGATCGATTCTCCGGCGAGTCCGTCGGACGATCGCGTTCAATCAACGCCGTTTCAATTGGTGGCGTTGGAATCCTCCGGAACGCACGACATTCTGAGCATCGCGCAGCAGTCGGGGGATCAGGTTCGCTGGAATCGGTTTATGGTCGAAAAGGGCGTGTTCGATTCGAATCGATCTTCGCGGCCGATCGGGTTCCGCGGACCGAACCACGAACCGGTGCTGATCAGTTCGGGCCTCGATGTCATGCAGCGATTCGGGGACAATGAATCGATCAAGCCGGTCTCGCTCGGCTACGCCTCGGGGCTGCGTGAACTTAAGTTGGTTCGAGTCGCTTCGGATTCGAGCAAAGTGATCGTGCAGGGGACCTTTGGATCCAAAAGTCAGCCGGAAACAGACCGCATCGGTATCGATCTCATCAACGGCAAAACATTCCGAGCCTCATCGGGGGCAGGATTGAATGATTTGATTCGGATGAATGAACCAGCGCTCAACTACTACCGCCAAGTCGAGGTGATGGCGAGGTTCACCGGCATCCAAGTCGGCAAGAAGGGCTTGATGCTGTTCCGTCGCAAGAGTCGCGACCCCGTGGTGATCTTGGCTCGAGACCCGATTGGTTTTCAGGCGGTCGTTGAGCTAACGAAGTACGATCGTGCGAACACTGTTTTCGGAGACAAGTTTTACGTTCCGACGGAGGGAACGGAGTCTCGACGCTACGTTGGATCGCCTCAAAACGAATGGGGGCTTCGGCAAGTGACACGTGGCGATGCGACGCTGTGGCTGGATTCGCGAGGTCTGTTGCATTTGGGTTTGCGAGATGATCCTCGGCAACTCACATTCGTGATACAAGGACAAGCGACGTTGCTGGGTGGTTGGTTCAGCGACAGCGGTGTGTTCGGTGCAGCCTACTACCATGAACGGCCGGACGATTTGACTCCGCCACCAGCCGTTTTTGCATGGTACGAGCGGTGGCTTGCGGCGGCACGGGAGGCGTGATGTTTCAAATCGAAAGGAAATTACGTTGCGAAGCTGCGGCGGTGTTACCGTCGGTCGAACGCGGAATCTGGTTCACCGGTCTGAACCCTCAGTCGGAGCGTTGGCGCCGGGTACTGGTTGAACTCTTGTGGTTGCAGGAGCGTGATCCTGGTGGGCAGGCGTTTCAAATTCGCTGCGGCGACGCGATCGATTTGATCTGGTGCGGTAGTGAAGCATGTCGCTGTGAACCCACGTTGGGCGGAATGCCGCTTTCGGATCGGGCAAACGCTCTTGAATCGGCCGGGCTATGGTTGCCTTGCAACGCGAGTGTTTGGCCGCCGCTGGAGCTTGAGCCGGCTGAACTGCCGGAAGATTCCATTCACTTTTGGCATCCGGTCCACGGACTGTTGCGTTTGGAAGATCGCGACCGGTTCGACGCTTTGGGTGGTTTTGCTTTTCCGCGTTCCAGTTCGCGTCAATGGAGTTCGCCGCCCGAGGTTGCGACACGTTTCCCCGTGATCCGTGATTTGCGTGCCGACGAAGAGCCGGACTTGAATGCCTTTCTTGAACAGGGCAATCAAGACATTGGGGCCGATGCCGATCGACTCGGCGAAGCGACGCTTGATGACACGCCGGGCGCATTGGCAAAGGCCAAACGGAAGTTCCTTCAGTGGATAGATGGCCAATCGTCGGATAAACGTGATGAAAAGCTAGAGAAGGCACCGCAGGATTCGACGGAGTCCGGACGCCGAAAGGGATCTCAACCCGCCGGTTCGCATGGATCGTCTTCGAAAGGCATCGGCGGCATGATCCAAACGGTGAGTCGTTCGATCGCCGAAAGGCTTAGCGAACGATTGCGGGCCGAACGCGAGCGACAGATTGAGAAGTTGTTGGATTGGATGAAGACCGATCCGGATCGCGCGTTGCGATTTGCATTGCCACTCGGCGGTGACGGCGGATTCCGCGGCTTCGCGATGCCGGGCGCCAAGCTCTTTGAGCAAACCCCAAACTTTTCACTGTCAGGGCTTGGAGGAGGAGGCCCGGTGGATGCATGGGCGCTGCGGTTCGATTTGCAGGAACGCTTGCAGGCGTCGTACCGCGAGCAACTCAATCGGGCGAAAGCCGCAGGACAGCATCGCCGTGCAGCTTACATTGCGGCGCACCTACTCGGCGATTTTCGGTTGGCGGCGGTTTGTCTCGAAAATGGCGGTCATTATTCGGAAGCGGCCGTGCTCTACCGCGACAAACTCCGACAACCGCAGGATGCTGCTCGTTGTTTTGCAGGTGCGGGGCAATGGGAGCAGGCTGTCGAGTTGTATCGCAATACCGGCGAACTGGAGAAGGCTGGTGATCTGTTGCGCGAGGTCGGTGAAGAGCAAGCCGCTATCGAGGCCTACGAGGATGCCGCGGCTAGATTGGTGAAGTCGGATCGGGTGCTGGAGGCCGCGGAACTGATCGACACCAAACTCGGACGTCGTGACGCGGTCTTGCAGTTACTTTGGTCACAGTGGCCTGACGGTAACGAGCCCGTGGCGACGGCGACACGTGCATTCGAGCTGATGGCCGAGCAGGGGGAGCACGAGGAGGCGCTTCATCGTTTGAATTGGTTGGGTGAGTCGGCGGGGCCTGAAGACGCGCTCGCGAGAGCCATGATTTATCAAGCGGTCTCCCAGCAGACGCCGGACGAGCGGGTGCGTTTGGAGGCGGAAGATGCATGTCGAGTCGCTGCCGTGACGTCGATCGAACAGGCCTCTCCGATGGAGGTTGACCAACGGATGGAGCTTGTTGCGTCGTTGTCCGATCCGCACCAGTTGATCGCCCGAGACGCCCGGCGCTACAGCGACAAACTCCGTCAGGATCGCGCCGCATCGCGTCGGTCGGAGCCGACGCCGATCGAACCACCGGAAAGGAAACGCAAGAGGGGCGTCGTCTCGCTCGAGCTCGATCGTGTCGACAAAGCAACAACGCACCGACTGGATCGCGTCGTCTTTGCCGACCATCTCGCCAATTCGTTGCGCTTGATTGGAATGCGCGGCAAGCATTGTGAGATCGTGACGAACTTTTCTCGGACGGGAGACCAGGGGCGTGTTCGAATTGAGGGAATGACCGAGGAGCTGTTGATTTATCAGCACTTCATGACATGCGATCGCCCTCCTTGCACGCTTTTGTTGGCCGGTGCGAATCCTGAAGGGCTGCCGCTACCAAGTCTGCCGCCCGGCGTACTGAGTTCATTTCGCTCGCCGATCGGCGAGGCGGATGATCTCGTCATCAATTCAACGGGCCAGATCGCGGGACTGAGTTTGAACAGCGGAAACGTGTCGTTCGGCAGAGTCGTGGACGGCAAGATTGTCCACGAGGACACGTTGAGTATCGCGTCGCGGCTGCAAGACATTTGGACGCGGTATGGTTACGAGGCACTCAGTACCGTGCGGCTCTTGGCCGTCGACCGCGAGATCCTGCTGATCGGTGGTGAGATGGTCGGGCGATTGGATGGTCATCAGACTTGGATCGATTCATTGCGATCCGCTCCCAAACGCATCGATGCGTCGCTGCCGTGGACTCGGAAGCGTTTCGCCGTGGTCGATGAGGGAGGCGTCGTGGTCTATTGGCTCGACGGGGATTCGCTCGGCGTC
Source organism: Planctomycetota bacterium (assembly GCA_039821165.1). Classification (GTDB taxonomy): domain Bacteria; phylum Planctomycetota; class Planctomycetia; order Pirellulales; family Pirellulaceae; genus Stieleria. The sequence continues at coordinate 20,031 of JBCBOT010000038.1, forward strand.
GATGTGGTCGCCGAGGGGGAATACCAATCAGTCAAGCTACTGCATGGTGGTCTTCTGCTCGCCGTGACCGAACAACACTTGGAGCTGTTTCAGGCGACACGCAACGGCTACGTCCGGCGAGACAGCGTTCGTTACGAAAGTTTTGGAAGGATCGTCGCCATCCTGCCGCGGGCACATCAATTCGTGATCGTCTACGATTCGGGCGAAATTCAGTACTGGAAGATTGCCAAGTAACGCTCGCTTCAGGAATCGGCTCTTGCCTCGCGAATCGATTGCTGTTGTTTGGAGGTCTCAATTGTCTTCACTCTCCGTTGAGGGAGAGGGTGATCGGTATCGCCCTCCCCGCTTTTCGATCACTTTTGGGTGATCGAAACGCGACCCTCCCGTCCGGGAGGGTGAAGTTCGAACGCGGGCGTCTCTCAAAGGGTGTCACATCGAAAAACGACCCTCCCGTCCGGGAGGGTGAAGTTCGAACGCAAGCGTCGCTTGAGCTACGTCACTTCGTTCCTGCAAGCCAGCGTTTACGAGTCGGCTAGAGGACGGCGTTTACCAGTCGGCCAGAGGCCCGGTGCTGCCATCGGTGACGTATTTGTACTGCTGGTTGCAGAACGCATCGGTCATCCCGGCGAGGTATTCTCCCACGACGGCGCGAACCGAGTAATGGTCAGCTCTTCGGCGAAACCGTAACGGCAATCGAGACGGGTCGGCCGCGAGGATGTCGAACATGTCTTTCAAACGGTGGTACGCGGCGCGGCGCACCGGGATCAGTCGCGGGTGTCGGTAGACTGCGTCGAAAAGAAACGCTTCGAGTTCTCCTCGTTCCCGCGCGATCGTTTCGCTGTGTTGAAGGCGAACGCCTGCGTCGCGCAAATCATCTGAGGTGTGACCTTGAAAAGCCACCAACCGTTCGACGGAGTCGCTGAGGAAGTCGGTGACTTGGAGGTCGATCAGTTCATGCACGAGCATTTGTCGTTCTTGTGCGCGACGTTCCCGCCCATGCTTTTCGCGAACCGCCTCGAGGGCGCGTCGAACGATGGCGAGGTCGAGCAACTCGTCCATCGAAAGGAGCCCCATTTGGAGTGCATCGTCGACATCGTGTGCGTCGTAAGCCATCGAATCGGCCGCGTCGACGATCTGGACTTCGAGTTGCGGTGAACGACCGATTGCGGCCTCGGCCTTGTGGGCGCGGACGTCTTGTCCCGACAGCACTTCCATGGTCAGGTTCAGACCAGGAAATTTTGCGTAGCGTTGTTCGAGTTGCTCCACGATGATGAGTGCAAAGGCGTTGTGCGAGAAACCGCCGACATCTTTCATGCATTCTGCGAGCGCGTCTTCGCCACAGTGACCAAACGGTGGGTGACCGATGTCGTGCACCAACGCGAGCGCTTCGGTCAGGTCTTCGTTGAGCCGTAGGACACGGGCCATGGTGCGGGCGACCGACGAGACTTCAAAGGTGTGCGTGAGTCGAGTGCGGTGATAGACACCCATCTCGCCTGTGAAGACCTGCATCTTGCCGGAAAGGCGTCGAAAGGCGCTGCTGTGCAAGATACGGTCGCGATCACGCGCGAACGGGGCTCGATATTCGTGTTGGGGTTCGTCGAAACGACGCCCTTCGCTGTCAAGGCTGTGGACCGCGTAGCTTGCGAGCAGGAGATGCTCGCGATCGTCGTAACGCCGAGTGTCCAGCATGAGATCGGTTCGGAGCGATTATTGGAGAAACTCGTTTGTTTTGCGCGCAAATCGTAGTGATCTGCTTGCGTGAGGCCCACAGCAATGTGGTCGGGTACGGTCTCTGGGTGCTAAGATGGTTCGAGAAAGACCCCGCAAGCCTATTGTAGTGAGCGTTTTCGCTTGGACTTTCAGCCCTTTTCATTGAAATGCGTCACCTGCGGATCTCGTCTCCGGGTGGCGCGACCGGAACTCGTCGACTCGATTGTTGCTTGTCCGAAGTGCCAATCGATGGTGCAGCTGTCGGCCCCCACCGTCGACGAGGCGGAAGTCGTGCCTCAGCCTCCGGTCGCCATTGGTCGCGATCATGTGGACAGTGGTGCCGTCACCGAAGAGTCGATTGAGGATTTGAAGCTTGGCGATGGCGAGGATTCGCCGGCGCCCAGTGGGTTTTCGGACACGCCTCCTCCACCTGCCGCGAGCGACGCGGATCCCGGGGCTCCGTCGTGGCAAAGCGCCGGCTCGGCCCGATCGAAACGATTCGCGTTGATGGTCGCGGTCGGTTTAGCGTCCGTCATTTCGCTCGGCATCTTGGTGGCAGTTTTGATCCGCGGCTGGGAGTCAAAGCCGGTCGCGCAGACGCAGGAGACAAATGCGGTCTCGGACTCGCTTACCGAGACAGAGGACGCAGCCGAACCTACCGAGGACTCCGAATCATCGGACTCCGCCCCGACGATGGCTGTCCCAACGGACGCGTCGGATCCGGCAATGGCTGATACTGATTCGGGCGACCCGTTGCCCTCGGAGGAACCGACGACCGAGCCTGCGGTGACGGGCGATTCAGCAGCGGATCCGCCATCGACCGCCCCAGGGTTGCCGCCGATGGATCTGTTGCCGAAGAATCCGTTGCTTCCCGACAACCCCTTGCTTCCTAGCAATCCTTTGGAAGTCCCGAAGCCCGCCGGCGACAAAGAGGATGGCCTGCCGGAAGAGTCGACGATGCGAGAGCTACCGAGTGGGCTCGCGAATCTGGTTCCGACGATTCGGCTCGAGCGTGAGCAATTGACTCCGAACGCCCCGCCTCCACCCACGATTGACCAGATTGAAATTGATCGCGCGGCGGATGCGAACGTCGATCCTGACGTGCTGTTGAAGCCACAAGAAACGGTCAACATGCGGCAGGCTCTTTCGTCACGCTTTTGGCCGAACGTGACCAACGATGCGGGATACCCACTCAATGATCTTTTGCTGCTCCTCAGTCATTTTGCGGGCGTCCCGATCGAGGTCGAATGGGTTTCGTTTGACATCGTCGGCCAACCGATCAATGCGCCCGTGAAATTGCCGAGTCGACCCTTGTCGGTGGAAGAAATCCTGACGGGAGTTTGCAAGTTGGTCAACGCGGAGTTTGAGGTTCAAGAGCGATCGATTGTGGTGCGGCCGAGCCAAGAAACGTTCGAGACGGTGATCGGCGAGGCACTTCGTTTCGAAGACTTGGGCGAAGAAGGGGCTTCGGCAGCCGCCGTGGCGAGAACCCTTTTGGGTTTGGCCCCGGAAGATTCCGTCGAGCTTGAGATTCCCGAAGAGTTGGGACGCAAGCAGCTCGCGGTTTTGGTTTGCGAGGCGATCCGCACCGCGCGAGGAGTTCCGACGAAGATGCCACCAGAGGCGCTCGCACGTTGGGCAGGTGATTACGAAAGCCAACTACTGGCGTGGGAGCCTGTGCGGGATGGCATCAGCGGGCCAACGTTGGTTCAGCCGGCGACCTTTGGTTCATTGGTTCGCCAGACAGCGCGACGCAACTCGGTCACTTGTTTCATCCGCTGGCAAGATGCAGCGTTGTCGCGGATAAGTCCAACCGAAAAGAGGATGCCCCATCGAGGTGACGACGTTTCTGCGGAAGAGATGCTCAACGAGTTGTTGTCACCAGGTCGACTGACCGCGCGGGTTGTGGACAAAGACCACTGGTGGGTTGGGGCACAAGCATCGTTTGATCGTTTTCCGGTGGTGGTCTGGTTCAACGAGAGGCAAGAGCCGAAGAAGCGATTCGAACGCATCACCGCATTGTTGAAATCGGCCGGCGGAGACTCGTCGATGGGCGGCGTCGCGATGGACCCGACTTCGGGTTGGTGCGTTGCAGTACTGCCTCGATTTTTGCTGCGGCAAGTCCCCCGCGCGCTCGGGGAGGAGTTGGCGGCGGGCGAATAGTCCATCCGGCAATTGAATTGTGGCGTAGGCTTTTGACCGATCTACGCGGATTCACCAAAGCCGGAGACGTCAGAATGAATCGGTCTTTCGTTGTTTGTTCCATCTTGTCGCTCCTCACGCTGTCCGGTTGCGATGCCGTTCAGGAAGCGGTGCGGGAAGCGCGTCTTGAAAGATCCAACCGCTCCGATCGCGAGATCATGGAGGCGTCGCTTCAATCGGAGCAGTCGTCAGAACAGGGGATGGACGCAAAGTCGTTTGGATCGTCCGAAATTGTCCTGATGAAGTTCGGTGCGACGTGGTGTCCGCCCTGTCGAATGATCGATCAAGAGCTCGTCGAGTTTGAACGCGCTGGATTTCCGATCGAGGTTCGGAAGATCGACGTGGACGAGCATCCGAGGCTTGCTCAACGATACGGTATCAGCTCGATTCCTCGATTGATCCTGATGCGGGATGGGCAAAAAATTGGTGACAAGACCGGGTTCATGACTTCGGACCAGCTCTCAGATTGGGTCGAGAGCAAGGCATCCGTCACCGCGGGAACCGCAAAGCCCGCCCAGGTTCAATCCAACCCCTTCTTCCAGTAGTTCCATCGTCGCCCTCACCGTTGCGTGATGGCGGTCGGGCGTGATCGTTTCGCTTCGTTAGCGATCGTTAACGTTCTGTCGCTCGCCCACGTTGAAAAGGAACGGGGTGAGGGACGCCCACGGGCTTGTCGGGCACCCGGCTTCGGCTGACACTATACGCCGGGCGAGGTGACACGTGACGTGACGAGGGAGACGGGATGCCTGATTTCTATCAGCATGAATTGATCACGACGATCCATGATCTTCGGACGGGAAGTCTGGAGAAGCTGGAGTCGATGTTGAGAGTCGCGACTCAGCAAAGCAAGATCGGGTTGGTGCTTCCCGTTACAGCGGGCGACATGCGAGCCGAGCCCTTCGACACGATCGTGAAAGAGCTTCAGCATGCCGACTATCTCCAATCGATTGTGGTGACGCTTGGCGTCGCGCCCGACGTGGCTGACTACGAAGAGACGTGCCGAAAGGTGGCTCCGCTCGGCGACCGCTGTCACGTGTTGTGGACCGACGGGCCCCAGGTTCAATCGCTGTTCGGCGAGCTGATCGGCGCCGGGATACCCGTGTCGACGCCCGGCAAAGGACGCAGTGTTTGGGCGGCATTCGGCTATCTCTTGGCCGACCCGGACATTGATGTTTTTGTTTTGCACGACTGTGACATCGTCGACTACGACCGTTTTCTGTTGGCGCGATTGTGCCTGCCGATGGTGCACCCCGCATTGGATTTTGAGTTTTGCAAAGCGTATTACGCACGTGTCACGGATCGGATGCATGGACGCGTCGTCCGGCTATTGGTGGTGCCGTTGTTGAGGGCACTGCGACAGGTCTATCCCGACAGTCGATTCTTGCGTTACCTCTCCAATTTTCGGTATCCACTGGCGGGTGAATTTTCGTTGACACGGAACCTCGCTCGAATGAATCGAATCCCGAGTGATTGGGGGCTCGAGGTCGGCACGCTCGCGGAGGTCTTCCGCAACACTTCGCTCAAACGTGTTTGCCAAGCGGATCTCTGTCGGCTGTATGAACACAAGCATCAGTCGGCTTCGCTGGATAACAAACAGGGCGGTTTGATGAAGATGGCGATCGATATTTTGACCACCATCTATCGCACGCTTGCGAGTCAAGGCGTTGTCTTGAGTGTGGACACGTTCACAACGCTGCGAAGTCTGTATTTGCGGACCGCACAAGACTGCATCCGCCAGTATGCAGCGGATGCGCTCGTCAACGGAGTCGACTACGATCGACACCGCGAAGAAACGATGATCGACGCCTTCGCCAGCTGCGTCACCACGTCCGCGGAGACTTTCCAAGCGGACCCCAATGGCGCCGAGGCGATTCCCAACTGGACGCGTGTCCGGGCGGCGTTCCCCGACTTTGTGGACCGTTTACGCGACGCAACGTAAATTAGCGATCCCGCTGATGCTTCGGGTGACCAACGGTTTCGGTCAACTCATTGACAAGTTCAATCTTGTAGGCGTCTGGGAATGCATTAAGAAGTTCACGTGCCGGATTTTGGTAACCCGAAACGTAAGTGAGGGAATGACTGAGCTCTCGAGACAGCTCTTTCACCAGATTGCGTCGCTGACGCGTTTCGAAGTTGCGCTTGCAGGATTTGGGGAACCCGAAACGTGAGGGAGGCAACGACAGAGGTCGGACAGGCAGCTCTTTCGCGGATCCCTTGCTGACGCGTCGGGTTTCCAATTCACCCCACAAAAACGAAGAGACGCGAGCGACACTTGCCAAAAAGCCCAACTTCAAAACTAACTCGTCCATTGAATCTTGCGAGCTCAGCATCCGGGTTCGGCAGTGAGTGCGTTTAGCCAGTTAGGGTTTCCAAACTGTGTTACCTTCCGAGTCGATATAGCCGCATTCGCATGTGCGGTCACAGGCAAGTCCGAGTGCAAACGGATTCCAAAACGCACGCTTCACGCTTGCTCCCAGCTCGCCTCGACGGTTCATGATGCGATATTCCAGCGTCTCCGCACCGGTTGGTCTGGGGGTGAGGACTCGGACAACCAAGTGGTCGTCCGCGAAACGTGCGAAGGGACCAGGGTAGAGGAGGCTCGGTTGGAGCACGATTTCGCCACGACGACTCACGAGTCCGTAAATCGCTTCGCCGTTCTGCGATTGCCCTCCTCGGTAGAACCGGTTTCCATCTTGAAAGCCGCGTAGCTCTTCAAATTGCGAGTCTGGATCGATTGTAAAAGGTCCGACACGCTTTCCTGTTCCGTCGATTTGCTCCAGTTGTTTGTCGGACGGGCGGCGAGCCAATGCAATTCCGTTTTCAAACTCCGAGACACCCGCGAACTGTGGTTCGATGACCTCGGTTCCTGACTCGTCGATGTAGCCCCACAACTCGCCTGTTTTGACCGCCGCCAAACCGTCGGAGAAACTTTGGGCGGCATCGTAGGTTGGCTGCACCACGAATCGACCGTTTCGGTCGACAAAGCCAATCTTGTCGTTCGATCGAACCACGCACTTTCCTTCTTGGAAAGGACGTAGGGGGACCAAGTCCGTTGTGCTCCATTTGCCGAACGGATCGAAAACGAAACTGCTTGGGTTGGAAGGCTTGCGACAATCGATTCGAAAAACGGATTCTCCGAAGTTGAGCACTTCGTTGACTTCCGAGGTAGCGCATGCCGGCGTTAGCAGTTTGACGCTTCCTTGCGTGATGAAAAGCCACTTCTCTTTCGATAGCAGCAGGACCGATTCCTGCCCCATGAACTGAGGGAAAAGACCAGACGAGTTCAGGTGCCCTCTCGAGCATTTCGTGTAACGGCTCTTCTCGATCAATTCCGTGCCTGTACGGTCGATCAACGAGAAAAAGTGCTGGCTTGCTTGAATGGGGAAAAAGGCATCGGTTTCCGGAGAGATGGTTGGTATTTCGATGGTTGCTGATTGTGTCAGCGGTTTCGGAGACTCGGGAGCGGGTTTGCAGGAGGACGACGCGAAGAAGATGGCCGTGGCGAACGAGAAGGCCGCGAGACGGTTGGGTCTCTCTCGTTGGGGCAAGCAAACGCCGTGTTCAACCATTTCTTTATTCGTTTCGGGAACGTGTCGGCGTGCCCGCCGTGGCCTGGGATCGGGCCGTGCGATTCGAATTCTCCGCATTCGGGCCCTATTTGGGTAGCCAATTATTCTCAGGCACGAGTGGACAATGCCGGATTGGAGTGGAAAATAGAGGCGTCGTCTTCTCTTTTGGGTGCACTCATCGATGCCGATTCAAGTCAGTTGCAAGTGCGGAAAATCGCTCACGGTTAAAGACCAGTTCGCGGGGAAGGCCGTCAAGTGTCCCAGCTGTGGACAGGCTCTTCGCGTTCCAGGTGGGCAAGCCGGACCCGCGCAACCCGCCGCGCAGCCGGCAGCCGCACCGGCGGCACAGCCTGTTGGGGCGGTCGCGGCGGGCAACCCGCTCAGTGACCTGTTCGACGAAGAGGGGTTCGACACCGGCATCGCGGCCGTCTGTTCCCAGTGTGGTGCTCCGATGGAGGCCCACGCCGTCTTGTGCACCAAGTGTGGATTCAACAAGGCGACCGGCGAGATGATTCAGGGCCACCTGACTCCCGGACTGGATATCAGTTCCGGAACGCTCGCGCTGCAAAAGGCTGCTGCCGATATGAAGGCCGCGGACAAAATGCAGAAAAGCATGACCGAGAAATCGGGGATGCCTTGGTGGATGCTTGGACTGGTGCTGTTCGTCCTTTGCAGCGCATCGGGGATCGGCGTGATGACGATGATGTCCGTCAATGCTGTGGACGGGCAAAATCAATTCAATGCGATGGGGACGTTTTTGCAACTCTCGGGAGCAGGCTGTGCGTTGGTCTCGTTCGGCGCCTTTCTAAAATTGGTGGGAGCCGCGTTCAAGGAACACCGCAATCAGGGATTTCTCAGCCTCACCGTTTTGTATCTTTTCGTGTTCGTCTTCTCGAAACCGAAAGGCCGTATCGGTGCCTTTCTCGTGATGCTGATTTTCGCTGGGATTTCGGGCGGCCTGTTCGCATATAGCCAGCAGGTCTAAACGGCACGCGCGGTCTCACATCAGCAACGAGCTACGATGCGATCCCTGGGTGCGCAAAAGTGGCTAGACTGTGCTTTCCCCGTGCATCACTCCCAAGGAAAGCATCATGTCCCGGATTCCACTTCGTCCGTTACTTCTTTCGTGCCTGACGCTGTTCGTCGGTATGATTCAGTGGGACGTCTTGTTCGCCCAATCACCGCCGAACGTCGTGATCGTCATCACGGATGATCAGGGGTACGGTGACCTCTCGTGCCATGGCAATCCGACGCTCAAGACGCCGAATCTGGATGCACTGCATGCCGAATCGGTTCGACTGACCGACTATCACGTCGCGCCAACGTGCTCGCCCACACGATGCGCGTTTCTCACGGGGCATTGGACGAACCGCACGGGGGTCTGGCACACGATCATGGGACGTTCGATGTTGCGAGAAAACGAAGTCACGATGGGGGACGTGTTTTCCGAAGCCGGCTACGCGACGGGAATGTTTGGCAAATGGCATCTGGGCGACAATTATCCGTACCGGCCTGAAGACCGAGGGTTTACCGAGGTCATGCGACACGGCGGTGGTGGCGTCGGCCAAACGCCGGACCATTGGGACAACGCGTACTTCGATGGTGCGTATTGGCACAATGGTGAGGTGACGCCAGTCGAAGGTTTCTGCACCGACGTCTTTTTTGACTACGCGAAGCGGTTCATTGGCACGCAGGCGAAGGCGAAAAAGCCGTTTCTCGCCTACATCGCGACCAATGCTCCGCACGGACCGATGCATAGCCCCGAAGAATCAAGCGAGCCGTATGCGGACCTGCAAACGAACTTGAAGAACTTTTATGGGATGATCGCCAACATCGACGACAACGTTGGTGAGTTGAGGTCCTTCTTGGACGAGTTGGGCATTGCGGAAAACACCATCTTCATTTTCACAACCGACAATGGGACGTCATCTGGAAGCGGTGTTTTCAACGCCGGGATGCGCGGAAAGAAGGGCAGCCACTATGACGGCGGTCACCGGGTGCCATTCTTTTTGCATTGGCCGGCGAAGGGGCTGACGCAAGGACGTGACGTCGACACCATCACTGCCTATGTCGATGTGTTGCCAACACTGATCGAAATGTGCGGCGTCGATTCGCCTTCCGGAGTCAAATTTGATGGCGTTGACATTAGCCCGTTGATTTTCGATCGAGCGAAAGACTGGCCCGACCGCATCTTGGTGACCGATTCGCAACGCGTCAAAGATCCGATCAAGTGGAAGAGTTCGGCGGTGATGACGAATCGATGGCGTCTGTGTAACGGCAAGGAACTCTTCGACATCAAGGCGGACCCGGGCCAACAGACCAACATCGCGAAAGAGCACCCTCAGGTTGTCGCGCGGTTGACTCAGTTTTACGAAGACTGGTGGGCCGAATTGGAGCCCACGTTTGCTCAGTCGACGGCGATCTATTTGGGGCATCCCGATGACAACCCGGCACGGCTTACGAGCCACGACTGGATCACGACCAAGTCGACGCCGTGGAATCAGTCTCACGTGCGTGCCGCCCAGAACGGAAAGGGCAACACCGGATTCTGGAACGTCAAAGTCACCGAGGCCGGCAAGTACAAGGTCCGGCTGCGACGTTGGCCCGAAGAAGCGGACCTGGCGATCAACGCGCCGCTGAAACCCGGAGCTGCGGTTCCCGGTGCGAGGGCGTTTCGCGAAACGCCTGGCAAAGGGATTTCACCGGTTCGAGCGACGCTACAAATCGGTGACAACAAAGCCTCACTCCCAGTGGACGCGGGCGCAAAGGAGGTGGTTTTTGAAATGGAGTTGCCGTCGGAGACCACGACGATGGCGGCTACCTTCGAGACTGCCGACGGCCAGATTTACGGTGCGTATTTTGCTTACGTCGAGAAGTTGTAGGTTCCGATGATTCGTGTTCTCTTTCCTTCGGGGCGAAGTCGCGTCGGCATCGTCTTCGTCGCCGTCGCAATCGTTTTCGCGCAGTCCTCGGTCGCGCAGTCCTCGGTCGCGCAGTCCTCGGTCGCTCAAGAGGCTCATTCCGCGAGTGGGCGTCGCGGCATGGTCGCCAGCGTGAATCCGATCGCAACCGAAGCCGGCTTAAATGCGTTGCGCTTAGGCGGTAATGCAGTGGATGCGGCAATCGCGACGGCGCTCACACTCGGTGTCGTCGACGGGCACAACTCGGGATTGGGTGGCGGATGTTTTGTTTTGATTCGCACCGCCGATGGCCGGATTGTTGCCATCGACGGCCGCGAGATGGCCCCTGCCGCTGCCACCCGCGACATGTTCGTGAGAGACGGCAAGGTCGTTCCGGGACTCAGTACGACCGGACCTTTGGCCGTCGGGGTTCCCGGGGCCCTCGCGGCTTACGACAAAGCCCTCGCGGCGCACGGTCGACTTGAACTCGCGAGTTTGCTGGAGCCAGCGGCCGACATCGCGGAACATGGATTCAAGATCGATCGGGTCTACGCCCGCAAGCTCAAACGTGTCGCAACTTCACTGGCAAAGTTTCCTGCTTCGCGAGCCATGTTGCTTCGTCCGGACGGGGAGCCCTATGACGAGGGCGAGATGCTGCAGTTACGCGACCTGGCGAAAACCTATCGCTCGATCGCTCAGCATGGCACGGACTGGTTCTACCGAGGCGAGTTTGCATCGATCGTGGCCGGTTGGATGCAGGCCAACGGAGGACTACTCACTGAAGAGGACTTCGCGAACTACACGGCCAAATCACGTCCACCTGTAAGAACCCGCTACCGCGATGTGGAGGTCATCGGATTTCCGCCACCGAGTTCGGGTGGGACTCATGTCGCCGAAATCTTAAACATCTTGGAGTCGTTTCCCATTGGAAGCATGTTGCGTGAGGACCCGGCCGCCGCCACGCACACCATCGCCGAGGCGATGAAGTTGGCGTTCGCGGACCGCGCTCATTGGCTCGGTGATTCGGACTTTGCAAAGGTGCCGCGTGGACTGGTTCGCAAAGACTACGCGCGTTCATTGGCGGCTCGGATCAAAACCGATCGTGCAATCGATGTCCCGAGTCATGGTTTACCGCCCGACTGGGAAACCGACCTCTACGGAAAACACACGACGCACATCGCGGCCGCGGATGACGCGGGTAATTGGGTGGCGATCACCGCGACGGTGAACACGACATTCGGTTCCAAAGTCGTCGTGCCCGGAACTGGACTTGTTTTGAATAACGAGATGGATGATTTCTCGGCGCTACCCGGCTCTCCCAATGCGTTCGGGTTGGTTGGAGCGGAAGCAAATGCGGTTGCACCGGGCAAGCGTCCGCTGTCGAGCATGAGCCCAACGATCGTGCTTCGTGATGGCGAGCCGGTGCTCACTGTCGGAGGCGCCGGCGGGCCGAAAATCATCACGTCGGTGTTGTTGGCGATCGTGAGGAGTCTCGACGGAAAAATGGAGATCTCGGAATCGATCGCGGCACCACGTTTTCACCACCAGTGGAAACCCGAAAAGCTATTTGTGGAACGCACCACGGAAGAATCAATCGTCGAGCATTTACGCTCGCTCGGACACGAGGTTGAATTCTTGACAAGCGCGGCGGTCGTTCAGGGAATCCAGCGTTTACCGGATGGCACGTTCATTGGATGTGCGGACCCGCGGGTGCCAGGCAAGGCGAGCGGATACTAGCGGGATGGCTCGCTCTCCAAAATCCATCGGCGTTGTCGCGATAATTTCGGGACAGTGAGTGCTTCGTTGCACCGGACGGCTTGCGCCAACAACCTTAGCGGTAGGGCGCGAGCCCTCCGGTCGGTCAACCCGAAAACTGATTGGACCCTGGCGGCGCACGAAAAAAGCCGGCGGTGAGCCGGCTTGCGATTTGTCGATGATGCAAGTCGTCCTAGCGACGAGCCTTTTTTACCTTCGCGCCGCCCTGGCGGACTTTGAACTTCGGATTGCTTTTGCAAATCACGTAGACACGGCCGCGACGCTTCACCACTTGGCAGTCGGGGTGACGGTACTTGAGTGCTCCAATGCTGCTGACGACTTTCATGATTCGGTCCCGATGACGCCTCGGAGGCGTGTTGCTAGTTTGTCCTGCCCGGCGCGGGGCTATTTCGAGCGGCAGAGTATACCGGTTCACACCCGGTCTTCAACGCCAAACACCCGCGACCGATTAATCGGACCAAAATCCCCAGCTGTGAGGGAAGTTCCCCAGATGGCCAAATTCGCCTATTTCGACTGTTTTAGCGGCATCAGTGGTGACATGACGCTGGGAGCTTTGATTGATCTCGGCGCGGATACCCGAGAGATTGAATCGGCCGTCCGCTCCATGGGGCTTCCGGAAATCTCGATTACGAGCGAGGAAGTCAAAAAATGCGGATTTCGGGCGGTCCAGGTTCGCATTACGCATCCGCCCGAGCATGCCCACCGGCACCTGCATCACATTACCGAGATGATCGACGGTTCGGGTGAGATTGAGTCTGGGGCAAAAGAATTGGCAAAACGCATTTTCGGACACGTGGCCGTCGCCGAGGCGAAGGTCCATGGAACCACTCTCGAGAAGGTCCATTTTCACGAGGTGGGAGCGATCGACTCGATCGCGGATATCGTGGGCGTCGCGGTCGCGATCACACGGTTGGGAATCACCGCGGCGATGGCGGCGCCCGTTCCGACGGGGACAGGCAGTATCAAGATCGCTCACGGCAACGTCTCGATCCCCGCGCCGGCGACGGCCGAAATCTTGCGTGGGATTCCGCTCGCGCACAGTGCGATTGAGGCGGAGCTGACGACGCCCACGGGAGCGGCGATTCTCAAAGAATTGGTTGGCGAAGTCGGCCCCGTTCCGGCGATGTCGATCGACCGAATCGGCTACGGGGCCGGCACGATGGACTTGCGCGAACAAGCCAACATGCTACGTGTCCTTTTGGGGGCCCGCGTCGCACAGACTTCTGAGGGCGAGGAATCCAGTCAGGGCCATGTACACCGGGACAACGTCGTGGTGCTTGAAACGAATCTTGATGATGCGACGGGGGAAGAGATCGCGGACTCGTCGGAGCGGCTGATGAAAGCTGGAGCGCTGGACGTGACACAGACCGCTTGCACGATGAAAAAGGGGCGACCAGGTGTCATGCTCGCTGTGATGGTCCGGCCCGAACACGCCGATCGGATCGAATCGCTGATCTTCGAATGCACCCCGACCATTGGTATTCGCCGGTCGCTCTTGAATCGCGGTGTTTTGCCGCGTGAGTCAATTCGCCTGGAGACCCCTTATGGAGCCGTGAAAGCGAAAAAGGTCGCCCTACCGAGCGGCAGATTTCGCCTCAAAGCAGAGGATGACGAGATTCGGCGTCTTTCCAGCGAACTCGGGCTGTCGTCGTCGGAGATACGTCATCAAGTCGCGCTCTCTTTGAAAGAGGACGTTTTAGACCAGCAGCTATAATCTGGCGTATTCCCCGTTTCGCCCACTACCTATCGTGTGGTCGACGCGAATCCCCGCTCGAAGCGAACATGCGACATGCCGGACGTCGACCCGTTAACACAACCGCTTTTCGATTCCAAAACGCCCCCGAGTGAGCCGTCAGAGACCTCTGGAAGCGGCTACGACGTGGTGACGTCCGCGGCGTCTCCGACGGTTACCGCGCGGCCGAAACGCTGGGATGTTTACATCCTGTTCAACATCGCCATCCCGATGTTGTTGCTGCTAAGCGGGGCGGCAGTGATCTCGGCGCTCGGCGAGGCCAAGCCGAAACCCGTACCACCTCCGGCAACGACTCGGGCGGCCATGTTGCAGTCGATGCCTGCGGCGAGGGTCGAGCGCGTGATGACGCTCGAAGAGACCGGCAAGCAACTGGAATTAGTGATTGACGGCAGCGTCGTTCCGTTCCACGAAGCTCGTGTCGCGGCGGAGGTCGCCGGCCGAGTGATCTTCAAGTCGGAGAATTGCGAAGCCGGATCGTTCGTGCGTGAAGGTGATGTGCTGATGCGGATCGATCCGACCGACATGGAATTGGAAGTCGAGCGGCTCAGTCGACTTCGCGATCAAGAGTATCGGTCGCTTGGCGAGGTCGACCAGGAGATGACCAACACAACACGACTGATCGAAGTCGCACGCCAAGATCTTGAGCTCAAACAAAAAGAGGTGGCTCGCCAACAGAGCTTGAAGACGTTCGCGAGTAAAACGGAACTCGACAACGCAAAGAGCGCGTTGCTTCAGGCCAGCCAGCAGTTGGTGACGCTCGAAAACCAGCTCAGCCTCCTACGCGCTCGCCGATCCAAGTTGGAAGCTAGCGAGCAATACGCGGCGACTCAGTTGCGTGTTGCGGAGGTCAATCTCACACGTTGCGAGATCAAGGCTCCGATCACGGGCGTGATTGTGAGCGAAGAAGCGGACTTGAACATGTTCGTCAATCGCGGCACCCGACTGATGACCATCGAGAACACCGATCGCGTGGAAGTTTCCGCGAGCATGCGGATGGACCAGTTGCACTGGGTGTTGGATCAAGCCGGCGATGTTGACTTCGAAGGGTATGATCTGCCTGACACGCCGGCGATCATCGAATACGAAGTCGCCGGGCGAGACTCGGCGACATTGAAGTGGGAAGGCAAGCTGGTCTCGTATGACGGCATCGGTTTGGATCCCAACACACGGACCGTTCCCGTCCGGCTCGTCGTCGACAATCCAAAACGGTACGTCGATGCACGAGGCAACATCCGCGAGGCCGACCGCACCAACGCGCTCATGCGTGGCATGTTTGTTCGGGTCCGTTTGCAGCTCCAACCCCGAACACCGCTCGTGGTCGTCCCCGGCAAGGCGTTGCGTCCTGGGAACAAGGTTTGGAAGTTCACGCCGGACGAAACGCCACTCGCAGAAATGATGGCCGACGCGAAGAAGGTCGAGGACGAACAGGCTGCGGCTGTCGAGCCAACCGCAACGACAGATGAGGAGCAGCCTTCGCTGGCCTCGAACGAAAATGCCTTCGAAGAGAAGTCCTGGGCGCCGGGGATCGTGAGCTATTCCAACGTCATCTATCCGATCGAGTCGCTGCAATTGCGAGCCGAGAAAAACGACCCGTTGATTTCGCCTTCGTTGCAGGCCGCCGGACGCGATTGGGTCTGTGAAGCGGGGCAGCTCGACTTGGCGGGAGGCAGCTACGTCGTGGTCTCGCCGCTGAATTCGATTCCGCCCGAGGGCTTGCCGGCCCGCGCACAATTGCCAACCGATGACGGCCAAGAAATGGCCCTGAAATCTGACAGTGATCCCTCGACTGAGTCTTCGAACCTCTAACGACCGGTCCGATGAAGCAAGCAATTTCGTGGGCGATCTCCAACGCGCCCGGCATGAACGTTTTGATGGTCGCCCTCATGGCCATCGGCGGCCTCTCGTTGATGGGAATGCGACGCGAAGTCTTCCCCGAATTCGAACTCGAAGTCGTGATGGTGACGGTCCTCTATCCGGGGGCCACGCCCAAGGATTGTGAGGAAGCGATTTGCCAAAAGGTGGAAGAATCGATTCGCTCGATCACCGGCATCAAACAAGTCACTTCCATCGCCCAGGAAGGCGGCGCCTACGTGCTCGCGGAATTGCGCTCCGATGTTCAGAACGTGCAAAAGGTCATGTCGGAGATCGACCGAGAGGTCAACCGGATCCCGAGTTTCCCCGACCTCGCCGAAGACCCCGCGATTCAACAGATCACGTTTCGAGATGCGGCGATCCGGGTCGGCATCATCGGTCCTCAAGACCGATCCGAAGAAGCCGAGCTAAAGCTCCGGAGCATCGCGGAAGACGTTCGCGATGACATTCTGGCACTACCGACCGTGTCTTCGTCTTCGATCATGGGGACGCGGCCCTACCAAATTGATGTCGAGATTCCCGAGGCGACGCTTCGCAGTCATGACCTGACGCTGGATCGCGTCGCGAGCATCCTTCGCAACCGAAACGTCGAACTGCCGGGCGGCCAACTGAAAGGTGAAGGCCAAGAGGTACTGTTGCGTGCCAAGAACAAGGGTCGCGTCGGCGACGAGATTCGCAAGCTGCCACTGGTCACGCGACCCGATGGTGTTGTTCTCACGATCGGAGACCTCGGAGACGTTCGTGACCAATTCGAAGACACGACGAAGGTCGGCGAGATCAATGGCGAGCCCGCAATGGTCGTCAACGTCGAGCGATCGAAAAGCGAAGACCTGCTCGCGATGGTCGAGGATGTTCGCAAGTACGTCGACGAAAACGAATTGCCTGCCGGCTATCGATTCGCGATTTGGGGAGACACGAGCACTGAGGTGCGCGGTCGACTCGATCTTTTGCGGCGCAACGGACTACAAGGGCTCGCACTGGTGTTCCTGGTGTTGACGTTGTTCCTCGAGATGCGACTCGCCTTCTGGGTCGCCTTGGGGATTCCTTGTTCCATCCTGGGTGCCGGGGCTGCCCTCGCGCTTGGTGATCAAACGCTGAACATGCTCTCGCTGTTCAGCTTTCTCGTGGCGCTTGGCATCGTGGTCGATGATGCGATCGTGATCGGCGAGAACATCTACGCTCACCGCCAGATGGGCAAGTCGCTCCAGGATGCTGCGGTCGATGGGACGCTCGAAGTCTTTCCCTCGGTGACCGCGTCGATCATGACGACGGTGATCGCGTTCGCGCCGATGTTTTTCGTGACCGGTGTGATGGGGAAATTCATGGCGGTCATCCCCTTCGCCGTCATCGCAATGCTCGTGATCTCCCTTTGGGAGAGCATCTTCGTGTTGCCGAGCCACCTGGCACATAAGCACTCAGGCTTCTTCAAGCTGCTCGAAGCGCTGACCTACCCGCTCCGCCCGATCGGTTTGGGCCTTGCATTGGTGGGGCGGAGGTTCGCGGCCGGTTTGAACTTCGTTTGCAATCAGATTTACGTTCCATCGCTGCGTTTCAGCCTGCGTTTTCCGCTCATTCCGATCGCGACTTCGGTCATGTTGATGCTGGGCACGTTCGGCATGATCCGCGGCGGCATCGTGCCTTCGATTCTGTTTCCAAAGTCGGACAACAACTTTTTGCAAGGCGTGATCGTCTTCCCGGATGGGACGCCCGCGTCAGAAACGGACCGAGCGACTCGGCGAATGGAAGAAGCACTGAGACGCGTCAGCTTGCGAGTCGCGGAAGCTCGAGCGGCCGAGGAAAACCTCTCAATCCCCGCTATTTTTCCAGGTAGCTCCGATGTGATCGCTGGTCCCGTTCGTTTGACATACCGTGAAGTCGGTGATGCAACGAACGCTCAGAATCCGGCTGGCGGCGGCGCGTCGGGTAGCCATGTCGGGCAAATCTTTGGCGAGTTGCATGACACTGAAATTCGAAACATCCACAGCAGCAAGCTGCTCGCGATGTGGCGAGAGGAAGCCGGCGAGTTTGCCGGCGCCGAAAGCGTGACTTACGGAAGCCTCGGGGTCGGACCGGGGGGCAAGCCGATTGAATTCAAGTTGCTCGCACCGGGAGCGGACGAAGACCAGCTGTTGGCAGCGACGGACGAAGTCAAAAAGAAGCTCGCCGAATACGACGGGGTCTTCGACATTGCCGACGACAATACTCCCGGCAAATGGGAGTTCCAGTTCCGAGTCAAAGATCAAGCCTTGGCAACCGGCATCACGCCAATGGATCTCGGCAAGACGGTACGCAATACATATTTTGGCGCCGAAGCGATGCGTCTTCAGCGTGGCCGACACGAAGTCAAGCTAATGGTGCGGTATCCCGAAGACGAGCGTCGTAGTCTCGTAAACTTTCGGGAGATCCGTGTCCCCGACCCCGCCGGCAACGAACATCCGATCGGCGAGTTGGCGGATGTGACGCTCGAGCGAGGCTTTTCAGAAATCAATCGCGTCGACCAACGACGTTCCATCACCATCGCCGCCGACCTCGATTGGCAGACTGCGAATTCGTCGTTGATCATCGCCGACTTGCAAGAGAATTACCTGCCGAAGATGGCGGAGCGTTTTCCCGCGGTGGAGGTCCGTTGGGAGGGCCAAGCCGAACAGAGTCGCGAGTCGGTGGGCAGTCTCATGCGTGGTTTCGGGGTCGCGATCGTTGCGATGTATGTGTTGCTGGTGATCCAGTTCCGGTCTTACGTGCAGCCGATGTTGATCCTTTTGATCATTCCGTTCGGAATGATCGGTGCTGTCTGGGGACACGCCGTTTTGGGATTGCCGCTGACGCTCTTCAGCATGTTCGGTTTGGTGGCACTTTCGGGGGTTGTAATCAACGACTCGATCGTCCTGATCGACTTCATCAACGCCCGCGTGCGTGACGGTCGTCCGGCAAAAGAGGCACTCGCGGAGGCCGGTCAGCGGCGATTCCGGCCGATCATGCTGACGAGTATGACGACGATCGCGGGTTTGATTCCGCTGATGCTGGAGCGGTCGTTCCAGGCACAGTTGCTGATCCCGATGGCCGCGAGTCTGGCGTTTGGGCTCTTGGTCGGCACGTTCTTCGTCTTGTACTTGGTGCCGGTATTTTATTCGGTGTACTTGTGGATCGGAGCCCTTCTGGGAACGGTCCTGACCGAGATCGGGGTCAGCGACGAAGAGGAGGAGTCGCCACTGCCTTCAGCAGCCCTTTCGGGGGAATGAGACGGGTTTTGTTTCCAACTTGGACCGATTCGATGCGACGAAAAATCCCGCGCGAACCCTGTTCAGCGGCATAGACTCCTCTTTAGCGGGCGGATCGTGTTTGCTAAACTCCGCCCAGCGAGATACCCCGTGGTGTAATCGGCAACACTACTGATTTTGGTTCAGTCATTCTAGGTTCAAGTCCTAGCGGGGTAGCTGAGAAACGAGGCCCGGAATCCTTTGAGGAGGTTCCGGGTTTTTTCGTGTCCGGATCTACGGGCTTTTGCGGTCCGGACTTGATTCCCAGGGGGCCCGCGTCGCCACGGTGCTTCGGAATCTGGTTGTCGGATCGCGATCACTTTGGTTGTTGCGTAAAAGGGCCTTGATCTCAAGCTTCTGAGCAGCACAGTGAGACGAATTCCACACGCTGTGAGCGGCCGGGCGCTAGCCGCCGGTGGCTGGATCCGACGAACCGGCGGC
The DNA here is from genome assembly GCA_039821165.1 of Planctomycetota bacterium. Taxonomy (GTDB): domain Bacteria; phylum Planctomycetota; class Planctomycetia; order Pirellulales; family Pirellulaceae; genus Stieleria. The sequence goes on from JBCBOT010000038.1 coordinate 39,511, forward strand.
TAGCGCCTTGCCGCTTATGTTTCTTCGACGGAGTGA
>JBCBOT010000039.1:0-39541 GCA_039821165.1 Planctomycetota bacterium
ATACAGTTCTTTGTCTTGCAAGGCGATTCTCCTTTGCGGAGAATTCTACCGAACCCACGAACTTCCCGGATGGACCATGCGGTTTTCATACCAGCGCATGCTGAACACCGTTGGTGGAACGATTCGGATCAACCATCCGAGGCCATCATTATTATGTTTGGAGACGGGGCGTGAAACGAGTTCGTCCCTGAGATTCAAGGAACCGAACTCCACGGACACGCGTTGCGGCTCGGCCAAGAAATCAGGTTGATTCATAGAGTTCGACCGATCGGCCGTCAGGATCCCGAACAACTGCCCGCAGACCCCAGTTGGTTGTTTTCGACCTGCACGCGACATCGAGGCTGTTCAGCAGCGATTGGAGGTTCGCAACGCCAAACCCGAGTCGTGTCGTTGAGTCTATGCCAGCACCGACGGGGAGCGGGTAAATCTCCAGGACGCCGTCCCCCAATGCAGCGGCAAAATGAACCGGGCCGTTGCCGTGCGTCTCTTCAACAAAGTCAAAGCCAAGCCGCTCATAAAACCACTTCAACGCCTCGATGTTATGTGTCTTTAAGACAAGGAGTTTCAGTGAAGGCGTGGTCATTGGACGGGCTCACATGAGGAAGTCGCTCAGGATCACGCTTGGGTCGAACGCGTTCACCGTGCCCTCGTAAAGGCCGAAGACGGTGTTCGCATCTTCTTGGCTCAACACGATGTTTCCACGAGCTTCGGCGTGCATGGCAAATAGATCGTGCAGCGACGGCTTTCGTAGACCGACGATCGCACGCCCGATCTGACTGAACCCGACCGAGTTTTGCGCCGCGTTGTTGATTTGCGCACCGCTTTTGAGCGCGAGGTCGGACCAGTAAACCTTGCGGGCTTCTGCATCAAGGATCACCGGGACACAAGCTCGACTCGATGCCGTGATGTCGACCTTGTCCTGCACCGTTCGAGCCTCGAACACTTCCCCCGATTTTGGCTTCTCACGCATCATCCAACCGCCGAAACATTCCGGTAGCGCGAGAAAGGGTTGGTGCGTGAAGGAAAGAACGCTCATCACGACGTACCGGGCACCTCGGTTCAGCACCGAGGGCAGGTTGATGTCGATAAATTCACACGCCCCTTTCGGTGCCGAGGTCACGTCACCGCTGTGGTAGCACAACCCGTCACGCAGGTTGTAGTACGCAATATCACTATGACGATCCCAGTTGCTCTTGAAGAGGGAAGCCGACAGATCAAGGTCAACGCGCGAGCCGTATTCACCGCCGCGTGCAATGTTCTTCCACCAGCAGAAGAATCGCACGGTCGATCCTTCCGGAAGGTCAAACGTTGAGCCCCGTGCGACGCTACGCAACGAACGACTCGCCGACCGCTGTGAAAACGGAACGAGTTGATCCTTCAGGCGTTCATCGAGGAACACGTTCCCCAGCGAGGGCAGTTCTCCAAAACGCCTCACCAGGATGCCGCGAAGCTTTTTCGCGGTCGCCGCGGCGAGTCCATCCGGCAACGCAGGTAATCCAGCTTCACTGAACTGGACCTTCGCCGCGTTGCCCTTCGGAAAGAACGCACGACCGTTCGCGCCTTCTCGTGTGTGAAAGTGGTGCCACATTTGAAACAGCACCCGCGTCGAGACCTTGGGCGCGACGCGGCAAAAGGCGTCAAGGATCTTATCGGCGTCGTCATGTGTTCGCAGGACGTGATCTAGCCGGCGACCGAAATCTCCCGGTCGCTGAGTCAAGAGTCCAATGGTCGCTTCGGGATTGCGACTTGTGATGGCGTCTTCGATACGTGCGTTAAACGTTTGGAACGGTACGTCGTTTCGAAGAACATTGAACGCTTCCAGCGACTCAGGGAAACGCTTGCGATAGTCTCCCGGATGGAGCCGTTCGCCGAGCCGAATCCATCGCCTCTTCCAACGCAGCATGTCTTCGGTGCGACTCGCGCCGGCGCTCTCGAGGCACGCCAGCAAGAATCGACGCTCTCGCTTGGTGAAATTCCGGAACTTGGTGGCTTCGGCCAAAGACACATCGCCGTCCGACATCGCCACTGCGATTCGCAGCACGTCCGTCGCTGTCTTTACCGAGGGCAAGAGACACTCCGGTTGAGGCAGGGTCGCGACAAGAAATGCAAGCGTTTCCTTTTGCGGAATGTGATCCGGCACCAACTTCGCAACGTCTCGCTCCGAAGCGAACCAACCGAGGATGTCCCGATCACTTTCGGAGAGCGAGCCATTGATTGATGCGAGCCGGGTGAAGATCGCGTCGAACTCATCTTCGGTGCCGAGGTCGATCCAGCGTAGCGAATGGAATTCATCCAAAATCGGGCGTGCTTCCTTCTCGTAGTTCGGCAACACCACAAGATTCGGGTCGTCGAGCATGTCCGACAGGACGAATCCGAAGTAGTGCGTCATGGCGTTGAGGTAGAGCTCGGCGTCCGACGCCTCCATCACTTGCTTCGGAAAGTTCGGATAGAACGGTTCGAACTTTCGATGGGCACCGACCAGCTTCTTGAGCGTCGGTAAGACGGATCGATACCACTTGGCGACTGCGGAATCGGACAGCGTCGCCAGTCGCTTCAGTAGCGGCGCGCTCAAACCGAACCCGAGCGCCTGTAGATTTCTCGCCGTCGTCGCCACGACCGGAGAAGTGCTTTCTGCAATGTCACCCGCAGGCACGATCACCTTGAGTGACTTCGTAAGGAAGATGCTGGTCTGAGTTAGCGAAGGCATGATGGATGAAAAAAGCCGGGGAAGCTGCCAAGGTAGATTCAAACCGGCCCCCGCCGAAGCGAGGAGTCCGGTCCCAGATGAAAGAAGGAACCTTGGCAATAGCCCAGCCGGGAGAATTGTAACAAAGTCGGCCTGAACCGTTCTTAAGCGTCTTTGAGGACACTTCAGCAGCAGTTCGGTTCGCGATGAAGCGTGACGACCGGCACGACGGCTGTCCGCTCCCGACTACTGGCGGCCCATACGATGGCAAGAATCGAACCGGAGATTCGCGATGTTGGCAAGAAGCTGCCGAGCCCAAGCGGGGCGATTGGCTGAGTGGCCTTGAACCTTGGGTGCTGAAAGATCAATCGCGTTGTTCGCGTTGCTGCCCGCCTCGTCTCTTACCCTTCCTTCGTTCACTGACCGCTGAGGGTGAGTACTTGGGATTCGGGCCGGATGGGATCGCTGCCGCTGTTTCTTGTTGCCACGCAGCAAGCCGGGCGTAGAGTTCGGCGGCCTTGGCAGGATGAGATGCGGCCAAGTTGCGAGACTCGCCCATGTCTTTGGTGAGGTGATAGAGTTCGATTCGGCGATCTTCAAATTGCTCAATTAGTTTCCAGTCGCCCATGCGGATTGCACTGGAAGGTTTGCCACGGCCGATGTAGGAGGGGAAGTGCCAAAACACGGCGTCTCGCTCCCCGTTTCCGCTGTCTTCTAAGACCGGAAGGAAACTCACGCCGTCTAGCGGGAGACTCGCGAAGTCGATTCCAGCGGCATCTAACATCGTTGGGTAGAAGTCCATTCCGAGGATTGGTGTCTCGCATGTGCGGCCCGCGTTCTCGATACCCGACCACCACACGCAGGCAGGAACTCGGATGCCGCCTTCGTAGAGAGCTCCCTTGCTTCCGTTGAGTGGAGCGACGAATTGAGGAGTTCCACCATTGTCCGATGTAAAAACAACCATTGTGTTGTCATCGAGTTGGAGCCGGTGAAGCGTCTTCATGATTCGGCCGACGTTTTGATCCACGACGTCGATCATGGCAGCATAGACTGGGTTCCCATCGCGGTTCTTAGTCTCCTTCGCTTTGCGTTCGTACTTCGCAACGAGCTCCGCTTTGGGCTGGAACGGTGCATGAACCGCGTGATACGGAAGGTAGAGAAAGAACGGGCGATCTTTGTTGTCTTCAATAAACTCGATGCCTTCTTTCGTGAGGGTGTCTGTAATGAAGTTTCCGTCTCGATTGAAGTAATCGTGCCGATCGAATCCGCAGTCCTGCGGCTTTTTGTAGATATCAAAGCCCTGGCCGGTCGCTGTGCTGGGGCCAGAGCGTCCTCTTCCGAGATTCCACATTCCAAAAGCGGCTGTTGCATAGCCTGCGTCTTTCAGGCACTCAGCAATCGTGACGACGTTGGTGTCCATCGTGTCTTTGCTGTGTGCCGCAAGGATCTTGTGATGCACCGAACCCGGGGCGTGGCGCTGGTCGACGACGGTGTAGATGCCGTGTCTGGGCGGGTACTGTCCCGAAAGAATGCAAGCTCGGCTCGGAGCACAGTTGGGTGCGCTTGCATAGGCTTGACTAAAGATGACTCCTTCGCGAGCAATTCGGTCCGTATTGGGAGTCTCGATGAAATCATTTCCCGCGAATCCTGTGTCTTTCCACCCCATGTCATCAATGAGGATGAAAATGAAGTTTGGAAGCGTGCGAGCTTTCATGTCCCGTTCAATGGAGTGAACTCCCGTTGCCGACTGTGGGGCACTGCGTTGTTGGTGACCAATAGCATCGGACTTCTGTCCACTTCGACCTCCACGAATTCGCTGCGGAACCGTTGTTGAGCCGCTTGTGCGTCTCGAGGCCTCGAGTTCCGTTTGCGTGATGATTCCATCCGCATCGGAATCCATTCTTGCAAACATCCTTGTGGCGTTATCAATGACTTCTTTCCGAGTCAGCACTCCATCCTTGTCTCGGTCGAGCTCAGCTTCGTGCCCCCTGATAAAGCCTCCCATCGCGGACCGAACGATTCCTTTGACATGTAGCTCGAAATGGCTTAGCTCACCATTCCTGTCGGTGTCGTAGCCGCCAAACGATTTTTCCGCTTCGCCGACGATTTCGTCCCGGCTAATGTTGCCGTCCTTGTCGAGGTCGATCTCCTTTTCGTGAACGAGGATCCATGGCTGACGTGGGCCATTGCTGGGTTTCCGTCCGCGAGTATCAATTTTTTGATTCGAACGATTGTTTCCGTCGCGGTCAGCTTTTGGTCGGTCAAGTTGTGTCCGCTGCCGATCGGGCCCGCGGAATTCCCCTCCCGTCAGTTGTCCGTCCCGGTTCGTGTCGAGAGTGAGTAGCGACGCTGCCGCTTGCTGAATTTCGGTTTGGTCGAGCGTCCCGTCACGGTCCCTGTCGAGTGATCGGAATATCGCATTGCCTCCGTTGCCCTGACCTTGGTCAGTACCGCGACGATCACCTCCCAGGCCATCGCGTTGCCCGCCGCCTCGAACACTTTGAGACGGTCTGTTTCCTTGCGAACGCTTCTCGTTGGGTGAGTGTGTCCCGTTGCGGCGATTGGCATCTCTGCCGCCACGTCGTTCAGCGGCTTGATACGTCTCGGTGGTCTTTAGGCCTTGCGAGAGGAAGTCGAACGTTGCAGTTCCGTCGGCTGCGATCGTGTATGCGACGGACCTCTTCTCTCCATTCACGTCGTAATGAAGGGCGTAGCTATCGGGCTTCGGATTCTCGAAGCCAGTGATCTTTGCACCTTTCAATCCGCGCAGCGAAGGACGTATTGGTTTCGCTCTTGGTTGCGGGTCAACTTGACCATCTCGTTCCACAACCGCGCCGAAAAATCCACCGTTGAGATAGGGGAATGTCTTTGTCGCGTGGTAATGGTATTTGCCGTCGGGCCCCTTGTGCCCGTTTAGCCCGTCTAAATCTGTCGGTGGCTTTCCATCTGGGTCGTTGTAGCCGTAGATCGGGTAACCATCGAGAGCGATCGCGATTGGGTTTCCGACCCCCACGATCTTCTCCAGGTGCACAGGAGCAATATGATAGTGATAGTCGTCTGCTCGACCACAATGACCGCCCCAGTCATCAAGCTCACCCGCTTCCAGTGTATCCGTTTTTCCATCGTTTTTGATCGGATTAAAGATCGGTACACCGTTCGCTGCCAACGCGATTGCACCACGAAAGAAGTGTTCCTTCGTTGACATCGGTGTCCTCGCTGGCTTTGGATTCAGAGGAATCCGCCACGCATTCTCGCCGGTGTAGGCTTGCGGTAACGGTACTTGCTGTTGCCATGCCGTGATGCCGATCATCATCGGGTGAGCGGGCATGCCAGTGGATTCAACATAGAGATAGTCTTTATCGAATCGCGTACCAACAGTCAGTTTGAATGGTTCGAATACGTTGGCCAAATCGGGCCTTTTCGCATTTGCGGCGTTCTGGATTGCGACAAGATGGTGTCGTGGTGGCTCGGTATTCAGTCGGACGATTGTCTTTTTCGCATCTGGCGAGGGCGCATGGGAATGGCCTTCGTGAGCAGTGGCGATCGACGTCGTGAACACCAGGAGTACGAATTGCAGGATTGCTTTCATGATTGTGCCGGGCCTAAGTAAGTGATCGACCAGAAACTGTTACCGTTGACGGCTGTTTCCCCTGCAAAACCCGTGGCTATCGCCTTGCGGCTCGCCAAAACGCAGTTATCGACGTTGTTGCGACATTGCAGGGACAGTGCCTAGTCGCTTATCACTCTTCGTTCGGACTCGTGGTGCGATTGGTGCGAAAAGAAGTCGACTGGCAACTTCGACTGATCCACGAGTTCCAGCATGATGCTCTTCGGCCCGCCTCCACCACGACGGAGGCCATCAAGTAGCATTCCGTAAACGGTACCTGAGTCTGGATCAAACCAAATCTCTACTCGCTTCGGGCCTCGCACTTCGCGTGATTTCCGTCTCCCCGTCAATCGAGTTCGGTTGCTGCCCTGCTGCACTTCCTGTAACTCAACTTCGTAACCGGTTCGTAGTCGCGACAAGTGGGCATAGATGTTTAGGAACGGGAAGTCTTGTTGTTGTCCAGGGACTCCACCACGGAATCGACTGAGGTCGGTGCTCGTGTGGACTGGGCCGTTTTCTCGGAACGCCCAACTCTGTGTTCCATCACACCCCAATGTGCGTGTCTCTCCCGAATCAAGTTGCAACGTCATCAAGTACTGATTGGCCCCACGAACGTAGAGTGTTGCTCCATCGACCTGTTGCTTTGAGTCGCGACGATGAGCTTCTTCTGGCAGATTTCGTGGACGCTTTTCCGGTGAGTATTCTTCGACGACACTTACGCGGTATGTCCGGTCGAGTGGTTCAGTGGCGGCGTCAACCAATCTCTCAAGCGACGCCATCGCAGCGGAGACGCTTTGTTGAGGAACGGCAAAGAACACCACGACGAACGCGGCTGCAACCGAAAGCACAGACGTCAAAATCGCAATTCGTCGGTGTTTGAATGGACTTCTCAAAGTCGTGAGACCCGAAGGCGCGGGGCCAGTTTCTGAATCAATCAGGTGCATCACGGCCATGATTCGGTCCGTGTCCCGACCTTCATCGCGTTTGCCACTGTCCACAAGCAATCCATGAACGAGCAGCGAGTCAGCAATTCTCTCAGTGGAACCAGCCGTTGAGACCTCGTTGTCGCTTGTTGAGTTCTCGAGAGGGTCCTCGATCCACTGGCGGAGCAGGTCGTCGATTCGCTCGTTCATAAAGTTGGCTCCGCCGAGAACACCCCTTTGTTCTTGAGGCACTTCGCCAACATCATGCGGCCACGCTGTATCCGTTTCTTGCATGCTTCCAGAGTTGTATTCAAATGCTCTGCAAGGCTGGCCAGCGAAACTTCGTCGAAGTACTTTCCTGAAATGATCAATTTCTGAGTCTCAGGCAATTCATCAATGCAAGCGTGCAATGCTGCGACTTTGTCTTCCCAAGTGTTTCCCGCCAGTAGATTGATGTGCTCGAAGTGACGGTCAATGACATTCAGAACTGCTTCCTGGAGCAGCACCGGAGCGACTTTTTGGCGTCGGTAGTGTGCCATCACCAATCGCGACGCAATGCCCCGGAGCCACGGTCCGAACGGCCGGTCCAAGTCGCATTCGCCAAGTCTCCGCCAAGCAACAACCAGTGTCTCCTGGTACAGGTCGTCAACGGTCGCCTCATCTCGGATGAGGCTTCGTAGATAGACCAGCAGCATCCGCGTGTTCTCGCGGACCAGAATCTCGAACAGGTTCCGTGCCTTGAGGTCCAAAATCGTATCCGTGTAGGCGTTTTGCGTGCGGGGCTTCCCTTTACTGTCGTTAGCGGACTCGAGGGGACAATGATTTTGAAACAAATCTCAGAATCGTGACGGTTCATCCACGCTGTCAATCGACGTGAAAGTCGAGTCGGTTTGCACTCGCTGCGCGAAAAACGACACGCCGAACGAGGCAGTTATTTTGCGATGCTGGTGGAACAGGGCATCGCATCACCCGAATTCAAATAGACGCGGTGCAACTTTGCGCTTCTCGATGCACTGTTTCGGCGAGGAGTCGTCCTCGACTGTACAATCGAACCGTTCGTGGACAACAGTCGGGAGAGATTGATGAAGCTCTTAAAGCGTTGCTTTGTGTTTTTTGCTGTTAGCGTTGGCTCCATCGCGTTTATCTCACCTGCTTCGGCCGACGAACCGACGCCCGAATCCGTTTTTGAAACACGCTTGAAACCGATCTTTGATTCGCCAAATCCGTCAAGCTGCGTCCAGTGCCACCTGTCCGCCGTCGACTTGAAGCACTACATCCTGCCGTCGAGCCGCGAGACCTTTCTTTCCCTGCGAGACCAAGGTCTCATCGACACGGAACGTCCGAGTGAATCCAAGATTTTGCACCTGATCTCGATGGGCGATTCTGATCCAGACGACTTGTCAAGGCGAATCCACTCAAAGAATCGCAAGGCAGAGTACGACGCGTTCTCCAATTGGATCGACGCTTGTTGCCAGGACAAGGAACTGCTCGCCGCGAAACCAACGAAAGCAGGTAGCAAAGCCGGACCGAGTCACTCGAACAACTTGATTCGTCACGCCCGCAAAGATCGTGTTCTTGATTCTTTCGTAAGAAATGTCTGGTCTCAGCGGATGCGGTGTTTCCCTTGCCACACGCCCAACGAATTGGACGCCGAAAACCCAATGCATAGGAAGCCAATCGAAAGGCACCGAGACTTCGTCAAAAAGTACGGAGCACGCATGAACATCTTTAAGGGATCACCTTCGGAAACGCTGCGTTCATTGATTGCCAGCAGTCGTATTCTAGGCAACGGGCAGCGTCTCAAAGGCAATCAACTGCCACTCATCAATCTTGAGATGCCCGCCATGAGCTTGCTCGTCCAAAAGCCTGTCGCCAAGCTACCCGCGAAAGATCCGGACGGAAAAATCGGTGAGCCATCTTCCGAGATTCCGGTGTCGCACATGGGTGGCATCAAGATGCACAAAGGCGATCAGTCCTACAAGGCTTGGCTGCATTGGCTCGAGGACTATTCGGCATCTGTTTCAGGAGGCTACAGGTCAGACGACGAACTGCCAAAGGATAATTGGTACCCGACGCAGCACGTCGTTCGAATCAAGGGCATTCCGAAGACATGGCCAAAGCTGTCAACAGTTCAAGTGTTCGTTCATCGTTGGGACGACGACACGAACGATTGGGCAGAGGAATCCATCGCATTTACGCAGTCGCTTGTCACTCCACGCAGGATTGTCAACGGATCGCTCTTCGTGCTGGCCACGCCCGACCAGCGCAAGCACTTAGATCCAATTGATACAACACTCGAATCGGGCAAAGTCCAACTCCGCTTGTTCCTCGATCGAGACAAGGTGCTGGCGGAGTCACCAACGCGCCTGCTGAACGATCGCGAACCCGACGCGACATCCGTTTTCGATGCTGCATTCGGAACCGGATTCAAAAATGCCGATATCGTCGAGGGGATACAACTCGGTAGTCGAGCAACAGAAGCTGGAGAATTGACCGGGGACCACTGACGCGTTTTGAAGTTGCGTCTTTTGGCAAGTAGTGCTCACGATCATGGGGTGAAGTGGAAACCCGACGCGTCAGCGAGGCGATCTCGTGAAAGAACTGTGTATTGGGCGAAGGAGTCGTTCGGAAACAACTTCGGCAATCGATTGGATTCAGGTTTCCAGCTTGGCACCAAGGGTTGTAGCAGTCTTTCTCCAAAAGGATCGCGGACGATACGCATCGATCGTCACGCGAAGACGCCAAGCCGCGAAGTCCCCAGAGAGGTCGCGCAAAACCTCGCGTCTCCGCGCCTTGGCGTGATCACTCTTCGCTTCCGCCGCCCATACAGGGCTCCTACACGAAGTCGGGTTTTGGCAACGACAAATACCTCGGCAATTCGATTGAATCCAGCAAAGCGCAACTTCAAAACTGACGCGTACGCTCTTCCGCTCCAGCAACTTCGTGTCCCGATGGCAGACCGATTCGTCCTCGAATTGACATGCAACTCCAGAGTTTCATCCGGCTTCGGTCACGAGGACGTTTTTTTCCTCGGCATCGCTGAACACGCTTGACGGGGCGGAAAGACGGACTCAAACCCTCGCTCCCCTGCGGGAGCTCGATTTCGAATCTGGTGTGCCCGAACAGACTTGGGCGATCAATCGTCGAACTCAACGAGATGGGAAGAATCACAGAGGCAATTCGAACGCTTCAAACTTCACGGGATTGAAGAATCTGCACTCTGCGGTTTGCTCCCGCGCAATCATACTGAGTCACTGCCGTGCCCTCACGCGCGGTTCCCACCAAGCTCTCCCCAAAAAACGGGTTTTCAGTGCGACTGTTACCCCCACCCACTGATCCCTCTTCGCCGTCGCGTCTGGCGGCGTGCTGTCTGCTTTGCCTTTGCGTCGCTGCCGATGTCGCCGCGCAGCCGCCAGCGGACGAGGAAGCCGCGCCACCGCCGGTCGAGGTCGCTCGGTTGGTTGACGATGAGGTTGCCGAAAACGTGCAGTTTGTCGGTGTCGCAGAGCCGTCGCGACGGTCGACGGTCGGGAGCCCCCTCGACGGCCGTGTCCTTGGCTGGGAAGTCGACGCGGGGCAGCGGGTCAAAGAAGGCGACGTGCTGGCGCGACTGCGGACCCGCGCTCTTGAGCTGCAACTCGCCGCAGCGAAGGCTGAATTGACCAGTCGACGGGCTGCGCTCGAGGAGTTGAAGGCCGGTGCTCGTCCGGGCGAAATCGCCGCGGCGCGAGCCAGTGAGGCGGCCGCCAAGGCGGCGGCTGAGTTCGCGGAAACCAATTTTCAACGCACCGAACGCTTGATGCGGCAAAGCGGGGCTTCGAAGTTGGAATACGACCAAGCTCGACGACAACGCGATGAGTCGAAGCAAGTGCTGATCAACGCACAGAGTACAACGCAATTGCTGGTCGACGGGCCGCGATCCGAACGAATCGTTGCCGCAGAGGCGTTGGTCGAACTGCAACAGCAAACGGTCGCCGGCATCGAGGATCGGATCGAACGCAGCCAAATCCGGGCACCCTTCGATGGCGTCGTCGTGGCCGAGTTCACTGAGGCGGGAAACTGGCTTTCCGCGGGCGATCCGGTGGCGGAGATCATCGCACTGAACCCCGTTGAGATCCGTGTATTTGTTCCCGAGCGGTACATCAATCGTGTTCGCGTCGGTGAGAGTTGCGAAGTCACACTCCGGGCTACGGCTGGCGCGTCCTGGATCGGACGTGTTCGCTATATCGTGCCGCAGGCCGAACAGCCGGCCCGAACATTTCCCGTGATCGTTGAAGTCGAAAACACTTTGATGTCTGCGTCGGGAGCCGACGAAAACGTTGCGGCACGGTACGCGATTTCAGCGGGCATGCTGGCTAGCGTGAACCTGCCGATCGGTGAAGCTGTTCGAAAGCGAGTGGTTCACAAGGACGCGCTGCGGCTTGGCGGTGCAACACCTTCGATCGTCGTGATTGAGAACGTCAAGGAGAACAATGGGACCGCGCGGCGGATTCCCGTCCGCGTTGACGGCACGTCCGGCAATCGGGTTGCAATCGTGGCCGCAGTGAGCGGGCAGCCGCTCCCTTCATCCGGGACGCTGGTCGCGACTCGCGGCAACGAATCACTAACGGACGGTCAAAAGGTTGAGATTCTCCCCGCCGGGGAAACGGGGGACGAGACTCAGTTGAACCCCGACGTACAATAGCCGACCCCACGGTTTCTCACCCCATCGGTCCAACGCCTCCCGCATCTCGGACCGATCCCGCCGATAAAGCCCGCCGAAACATCCGCCGTGACGCTCGACTCCACTTCTTCCACCCCCGACGCCTCCGATGAGCCGACGGTGACCCGCGTCACCCGTTCCAAGGCACCGATCAGAAAGGCGCCGCGTGATTTGATGAGCAAGTCCCCGGACCGCGGGCGTGCGAGCGACGTCGAACCCACGAACGGCTGGGTCGCCTGGTGCGTCGCCAATCCGGTCAAAGTGTCTGTGGCGGCGTTGTTGCTTGTTTTGTTCGGTTTCATCGCGACTCAGCGAATGCCCGTACAGCTCGCGCCCGAAGTGATTCGCCCCACGATTTCGGTTGACACACGGTGGCCCGGAGCGAGTCCTCGCGAGATGGAACGCGAAATCCTGTTCGAGCAAGAACGTCAACTGAAGGGCGTCGAAGGTGTTCAGGAGATGGTCAGTTCGGCCGAGCAAGGTCAGTGCGAGATCGAGCTCAACTTTGCCGTCGGCACCGACATGGATCAGGCTTTGTTGCGAGTGAACAGTCGGCTCCAGCAGGTTCGTGACTATCCGGAGAACGCGGAACGCCCCGTCATCCGAAGCAGCAGCAACAGTCGGCAAGCGATCGCGTGGTTCATTCTCACCGAACGCGTTCCGACCCGTGACGAGATCCAGGCGTTTCTCGATCAGCATCCTGAATTGTCGGAGGGGCTGCTTCCGGCGCTGAAAACAAACAACACGGCCAGGCGACTGTCTCGCTTGCGAATTGCGGCGAAGGAGTTTCCGGGAATCAAAGCGTTGCTGCCCGAGGATGTCGACGTCACTCGGCTCAAACGATTCGCTGAAGAAGAAATTCAACCGGCATTGGAACGCGTCGACGGCGTTGCCGGCATGCGAGTCTATGGTGGCTTGCTAGATGAAATGCAGGTGATCGTCGATCCGGCGAGTTTGGCGTCACGAGGATTGACGCTGGACAACGTTCGGGGAGTCTTGACGGGCCAGAACCGCGACATCTCGGGGGGATCGTTTTCGGAGGGAAAACGCGACTACACGGTCCGAGTGTTGGGACAGTTCAAAAGCATCGAGCAAATCCGCTCGCAGGTGCTGGCCGTTCAAAATCACGTCCCGATCACCGTCGGTGACGTCGCGACGGTCAAGCTCGGTTACAAGAAACCCTCGGGCGTTGTTCGGCGGTTCGGTGACCTTGCGATTTCACTCGGGGCCCAGCGCGAGAACGACGCCAACGTTGTCGAGACGATGGCTGGTTTGCGTGTCGCCGTCGCGGAGTTGAACAGCGAACTGCTCGAGTCTCGAGGCCTGCAACTGGTGCAGGTGACCGACGAAACCGAATACATCGACGCAGCGGTGCGATTGGTCAATCAGAACATCGTTGCCGCCAGCGCGCTGACGATGATCGTGTTGATGATGTTCCTGCACCTGGGTCGCGCGACGATGTTGGTGGTGCCACTGATTGCCGGAACCGCGGTGATGAGTGTTTTCGTTTCGAGCTGGATGTTCGTGGCCACATTGGCGATCATCCTCATCGCCGGTTTGTGGTTTGCCCGAGGGGCTTTGGTCGTCGGTTTGGCGATCCCGATCAGTGTGATCGGTTCGTTGTTGGTGTTGTGGCTCGCCGGTCGCACGTTCAACGTCATCAGTCTGGCCGGCTTGGCCTTCGCCGTCGGCATGTTGGTCGACAGTGCCGTCGTGGTGTTGGAGAACATCGTGCGGCACCATTCGCTCGGGCTCTCCAGGTGGCAAGCCGCGATCCGCGGGACGTCTGAGGTTTGGGGCGCGGTGGTTGCCAGCACCCTGACCACTGTCGCCGTGTTCTTACCGATTTTGTTTGTGCAACAAGAAGCGGGGCAACTCTTTCGCGATATCGCAATCGCAATCAGCGCTGGGGTCGGGCTCTCGATGTTGGTGAGCACGACCGTGATCCCGACGGCCACCGCGCGGTTGCTGAAGGATTCCCCGAATGGATCGAACGTGACGGAAAAGCAAGCCTCCAAGGGGTTGGCGGCGTGGTTCGCGGGACTCGGGCAATCGGCGCTCGATCGTGTCCAGGCATTGAACAAACGATTAATTCGCGCAGGCACTGGGATCCGTTTGGTCTCGGTGCTCGGCATGACCGGAGCGGCCGCCATGGTGGCCTTTTTGTTTTGGCCTCCGATCGAGTACCTGCCTTCGGGGAACCGGAATCGGGTCTTCGGCAGCTTTAGCGCGCCGGCGGGCTACAACCAGCAGCAACTGCGTGAACTCGGCAAGCGGATCGAGGAGCATCTGGAGCCCTACTGGACCGCTGATCCCAGCGATGACGATGCCGATCAACTCAAATACCCGATCATCCGAGACTACTTCGTTTACTGCGGTTCGGACTCGGTGTTTGTCGGTTTGAGTGCCGAGGATCCGCTCCGCGCGGGAGAGTTGGCCGATTTGGTCAAGGAACTGCAAAACACGATTCCCGGCGTGGATGTCGGCGCCGGTCAATCCAGTTTGTTCGGACGAGGCCGTGGCGGCCGTTCGATCGATGTCGATGTGACGGGGCCTGAACTCGAAAAGCTCGTCGATCTCGCGGGCCGGGTGATCACGATGTCGCGTCAAGCGATTCCCGAGGGCCAAGCCAACGCCGCCGGCAGTCTCGAACTCGCGAACCCAGAGTTGCACATCGTGCCCAATGGGTTGGAAACCCAAGCCGCTGGATTGTCCACCGAGAGCATCGGTTACGCGGTCGACGCTCTGGTCGATGGCGCTTATGGCGGTGACTACTTTCTCGAGGGTCAACGGATTGACCTGACCATCTTGGCGAGCGATGAAACCGTCACGCAGTCGCAGGATGTGCTGCAGCAACCGATCGCCGTTCCGTCCGGACAACTCATTCCGCTGTCCGCCGTGGCAACTGATCGGCTCTCGAGCGGTCCGCAGTTCATTCGTCGCCGTGAGCGACAGCGGTCGCTGACGATCGATGCGTCGCCTCCGGACGATATGCCTCTCTCAATCGCGATGGAGCGTTTGCGCGAGGACGTGATCAAACCGCTGCAGGAAGAAGGCGAGTTAGAAGGCGGCTATCGCATCTTGCTCGGTGGATCGGCGGATAAGTTGGTTGAAACTTGGAACGCGCTGAGTTTCAACTTGTTGCTCGCGTTGGCGATCACGTATTTGCTGCTTGCGGCTTTGTTCGAATCCTGGCTTTATCCCTTGGTCATCATCTTGAGCGTGCCCTGGGGTGCGGTCGGCGGAGTGCTCGCACTGCGTGGACTCGACGGTTACCTCCGCTACACGACCGGCGACTCGCAGCCATTGGACGTGCTGACGATGATGGGGTTTGTGATCTTGATCGGTACGGTGGTCAACAATCCCATTCTTGTCGTGCATCAAAGTCTGCGGCGAATACGCGATGGTTTGGACCGCGCCGATGCCATTTCCGAAAGCGTCGCATCGCGTGTTCGTCCAATTTTCATGACGACCGCGACGACCATGTTGGGGCTGCTTCCGCTCGTCTTCTTTCCGGGTGCGGGCAGCGAGCTATACCGCGGCTTGGCCGCCGTGATGGTGGGCGGGCTCGCGACGAGCACGTTGGTGAGTCTGTTGTTGGTGCCCGTGTTGCTTACGCTCACCTTGGAATTGCAGGCGGGCATCGGGCGTCTGTTCGGTAAGAGCACCGCTCAGCCTTCGATCGCCTAGATCGCTGCGACTCGATGGCTGGCATCACTTCGACTCGATGACAGGCCGGTGCGCCGGCAGTTGGGCTTTGAAATCGCCAAGGCTCTGCCAGTACAGCGGATCATTCAAATCCACTTCGGCGACCGCGAGCGAACCGAACGCATCGGCTTTGGAAATCATCGTTCCATCGTGACTGAAAATCGCGGTTCGGATCCAATTCTTGTCGGATGACGTGTAGGTGCTGCTGACCAGATAGACGTGGTTCTCACAGGCACGCGCCTGGGCGAGCAACGGGTTACAACCCCAGACCGGCCAGGCGATGATTTCCGCGCCCGCATCACTCAACTCTTTCGCGACTTCGGGAAAGAAGCCGTCGTAGCAGATCATCATGCCGATCTTACCGAGGGCCGTATCAAACACGGGTAGCGAGTGACCCGGCGAGAGTCCGGCTTCGATCTCCGATCGCGGTAGCGATACTTTGCGGTACTTTCCGAGCAAAGCACCGTCCGGACCGAAGAGCACCGAGACGTTGTAAACCAAATGGTTCTCACGCTCGATCAAACCAGCAACCAAATGCATTTGATGTTGCCGGGCTAATTCGGAGAAGTAGTTTGTCGACGGGCCCGGAATCGACTCGGCACACTCCACCATCGTCCTTCCCGAATTACAAAACGTGAGCGTCTCAGGAAGAACGACGAGGTCAACCGATTGTTGCTTCGCTTGTTTTACAAACGGTGTGAATTGGCGACACATGTCGAGATTGGTCGCCGCTCTCGACGGCCGAAAGTGAACCGCACCCAACTTCACGAGGCGTTGCTTGGGCGGTTCCGATGGTTCCCAGCTGACGCTCGACCACCTTGCCGTTGCGTTCGGTGCGGGCCAGCGGAGGTGCAATTCGATTTGAGCGGTCACGGCTTTCGGTGGAGCAACATAAAGACCGTCGAAAGCCCAGCGAGTGTCATCGATTTTGGAACGACGTGGAAATTCCGGTTCCGCTTTCGCGGTTCCGCCGGGCTGTACGCGGAGTCTGTTCGTGGTGGATCGATCCACTCGCTTCCCACTGGAATCCAACCATCGAACTCGGGCAAGGATTTCGCGTCGGGGATGGCGAAGCGAACGTGCCTCGCAAGTGGCTGAAAATCGATACGCTTGGCCCGCCCTGACGTCGAAGTCTTTCTGCCACCATCCCATCAATCCGGGCCGATCATCTGCCGCAATGACGAGTTCATCTCGCGCGGCGCGGAAATCAGGTCGCACTTCGTCGCGAGGCGACACGGCCCGCCAGCCCAGCGCCGGTCGCCCGCGTCGATTGCGGCGCGTTTTCTCCTCCCAGCGGTCAAACTTCCTTCGGAGAAGCTTGGCCTGCTCGGGACGATCTTCAAGCAGATTGTTGGACTCAGTTTCATCGGCGGAAAGATCGAACAGGTATTCGGTCTCCATTCCCGCGCGGCTGTCGACGACGTATTTCCAATCGCCATCGCGGAGGCCTTTCCAAATTTGGTCGCCGCGGGGCTTCCTCCAGAAAAGAGTCCGCTCGGGAAGGCTTCCACTGACGATCTCGATAACGTTTTTGCCCTCGAGCGGATGCGACTGTGGGAACGTAGTACCTGCAAGGTCGGCAAAGGTCCGCGTCCAATCGAAGGTCAATGTGGGAACGTCGCAAACCGCCCCCGCTGGCAAGTGGCCGGGCCAGAAGGCGATGGCTGGAACACGAATGCCGCCCTCGAAGGTGCTTCCCTTGATGCCCCGAAAGGGATCGTTGCGGGCACTCTTCGTTCCTCCGTTATCGCTGGCGAAGACGACGAGTGTGTTTTCATCGACAGCATCCAAGACGTCCCCTATCCGCCGATCCATGTGCTCGATCATCGCACGGTACACGTCGGGCGGAGCTTGGCCCTGCTTCCAAAGCGGCGAGTCGAGCGGTAGCGGGTTCGTGTTTTGGTCACCCGGACCTTGGAACGGCGAATGCGGGCAGGTGTACGGCAGATACAGGAAGTAAGGTTTGTCGCGCGGGACCGCGAGAAAATGCAGTGCCTCATCGGTCATCAAGTCGGTGAAGTAACCTTGGTCGCGGACCGGGTTTCCGTCACGAAAAAGGTTGTACCCCGCGACGGTGTCGGTGAAGTGGAAGTAGTCCATTCCGCCGCCGATGCAGTAGTACGTTTGGTCAAACCCATGCAAGTGCGGCGCGAATTTTGGTTCGTAACCCAAGTGCCATTTGCCGAAGATCGCCGTGTCGTACCCGGCCTTTTTCAGCATAGCGGGCAACGTCGGAATCGACGTCGGAAGTCCCAGATCGTGTGTCTCACGCAATCGAATCGCATCGTCGTACCGTCCGACGTTGCCGGTCCCGATCGCACACTCCAAACCACCAACCCATTGTTGGTAACGACCTGTCAGAAATGCCGTGCGTGTCGGTGAGCACTCCGGCCCGTTCGCGTAGTGCGCGGTGAATCGCACACCCGATCGCGCCATCGCGTCCAGACGTGGCGTTTCGATGTCGTCACGACCAAAGCAACCGAGGTCACCGTATCCCAAATCGTCGGCCAGGATGAAAACGATGTTGGGTTTCGGTTCGGACCCTAACACGGTTGAAACCAAAACAAGCAGGGCGACACACGCCATCAGAGAGACTTTCATAGGCAAAGTCTAACCTGATGACGCGAACGCCATTCGATTATCGATTGGAATAAAAGTCGAATCGAAATCGTGGCCCCAACTGCTTCCCGTCACGAATGGTCGTTTCGCGTGCGACACCGTCTCGGATGTCTCGCACTTGAAGAAAGTGACCCGCGGTATAAATGCTCAAACCCCATTGAGCGGCGAAAGTGGAGTCCATGATCTCAAAGACAGGGCGATCTTTGGGGATGCCTTTCACCACGGGATAGATGAAAGCCCCGTACAGCTCAACAGACGAACCGTTGATCGCTCGCAATTTTTGACTTTCGTATTCTGTTTTGAATCCAAGGCTCCAGACCGTTGTCCTGTCTGCCGTGATGCAGGGAAAATCGACCGAGTGAGATTCGACGTTCCACTGTCTGGCCCACACGTTTTGCCCTGGAGCGAATGAGGCCCACGGATTAACGATGTCTCGGAGAAAGACATCACCGGCTCCGGGTTGAGCTCGATAAATGAAACGGGCATGTCGCAAGTCGACGGGACGACGCGACCGATGCTCGACCGAAACGGTTAGGAACTCGATCGTCAATAAGTCGCTCGTTTCGCCGTCAATCGAGAGTGTCGCTTTCTGGTTTGGGTAATCGGGATTCTTGCGATCTGCGAGGCCGAACGTTTGCAATCCGTTGTCCATGCCATAGAGCCGCTTGACGGATGCCGGGACCGAGACGGTGCGTGACACCGAATAGCCTCCTCCACGTGGAAAGTAGATCGTCGGCTTGCCTGTCGCGAATGCGGCTTCGATCGCTGTCGCCCAGTCTCAGCTCTTGCCGTCCCCGGTGACCAAATGCGAGAACTTCTGAACGTTCACCCAGTCGTTCTCCAAATCACCGCGAACCGTGATCGGTGGGTCTTTGATGGGCAAAGCCAGCGCTTTCACTTCGTCGCCGTCGGGGTGGATCGGTTTGTCACCGACAAATTCATCGATCGTGCCGACGAGCATCGCACCGTTCTCGCTGAGATAGTTGGGTTTGCGATGGGGATTCCAGGATTGGATGGTTTGAGCGAGAGAATTTCCGTAGCCTGATACCTTGACGTCACGCGCATAGACGCCGGCGCCCACTTCGATCGCTGCGTTTTGCGCTGCACCGCCGGTGAATGTGGAGTTCAAGATCGTGATCAATTCGGAGCCACCACTGGAACGAATTGCCGGTACACGGTTCACGCTCGAGATGCGGTTTAGAGCCAGGATGTTGCCGCCGTTGGCGATTCCAACTTTGCCTTGTGCTTCCAGCCGAACATCTTCCATCGTGATTGAGTATTCCATGTGGCTGGTTTTGATGCCGGTCTCGAAGCCGACCACGCGCGTGTCGGCAATCAGGGTGGGGCCGTTCGTCTTGTGTGAAAGATCCAGTCCAATGACACCGGCGCCGTCACCCGACTCGATCGTGACGTCTTCCAGCGAGCCGTAGTTGTTGGAGTGGTATTCGACGCCGATGGCACCCGGATTCCCGGTGCCGGTCGCGACGGTGAAACCATGAAAGAAGTTGGCGATCGTGCTGCCGTTGACCGCACGGTTCGATCCGGGCCTGCCGGGCACCGCGCTTGCGGCAACGACGGGTTTGGGATTCTCAGGATCGTCGAATCCCTTGCACCGATTGTCCAGCACAATCTTGGTGACTTCGCTCCCTTCCCCGTGGACGCGCAGGAACCGTGACCATTTCACCGTGTCGGTCACGCGATACGTGCCGGCGGGAAAGTGCAACACGTAAGTCGCCCCGCTCGCTTGA
This sequence comes from Planctomycetota bacterium, assembly GCA_039821165.1. Lineage (GTDB taxonomy): Bacteria > Planctomycetota > Planctomycetia > Pirellulales > Pirellulaceae > Stieleria. The sequence goes on from JBCBOT010000039.1 coordinate 19,994, forward strand.
TGATTCGCCAAATCGTGAAACGCCTTTCGGATCGCGAGCGTGTCATCGACGACGCCATCGCCGACGGCACCGAAGTTTCGTTTGACGCTGAGATGACCAGCATCTTTCGGGAACGTTCGTTCGGGATGGTCGAAAGAAACGTTGTCAATTTTCATGTGCGTCGCCCGCAGAAACGATTCGACGCCCAGCGGTCGATCAACGACGCGAACCGAGTCGACCAGACCATCGAAGGCGGGATCCACCCAAAGCGAAAGGCCCGCCGGCAGCGGTTGATTCAAGCGTTGTTTGACTTGTTGGAAGTGATCTAACCAAACCGAGAGTGTCTGTGATTTCGCGTCATAAACCATCGCGAGATGGCGCCAACCCATCGTTTTCTCGGTCAAGCGAGAGATCGAAACGTAGTGACCTGTTGAGAAACGATCGGGCTTCTCACCGACTTGCGGCCAGACAGCGCCACCCCAATAACACTGTCGAAAGTTCGACAACCATCGCAGTCCCGCGTTGCAACGCATCCCGGGTTCGCTGTCCAAGCCCGCGCACAGGATCGGAACGCTTTTCTTGGGAATCGAACTCGGTTTCAGGAAAGCCTCGAAGGTGAAACTGCCGTCAACCGTCTGGACGGTGTAACGCGTCGTGAGATTTGCCGAGCTAGCGTTCTCCGCCGCTTTTCCAGCGAGCGGGTTGTACAGGTAGGGCGCCGGAACATCCCGTTCTCGACCCGCCTCAAAACTTTCAAACGACTCCGCGCTGGCGATGTGGCAAAGCCCGATCCAACACCCCAACATCGTCAGAAGACAGCGTTTCATGGTTTGCGGCCCCTGAAGAACCCAGTGAACGCTAAGCCTTCAAGTGGAAATAGCAGTGAATGTGCGGTTCGCCACGGAAGTACCAGACCATGTCCGGGCCTTCGATTTGCCACGTGTCCCAAACTTGATCGGAACCGACATCGTATTTTCCACCGAACCAGGAGACCGTTAGCCCGTCGACGACATTTTTCGATTCGATGTCACGAATCGTTGCTTCGATGTCGTCTGTGCGGAACATCTCCATCATGCGTTTCATCGTGGCGACGAATTTCGTTTTCTGGTCTACGCTCAAGTCAACGCATTTCAAACCGCCGGCAGGCGTCGACTTGCGAATCACCGATCCGGGCCGTTCGCTGCGAGGCTCGCGATCAACCAAACCGAGTGATTGCTGTGAGTCGTCCAGGATTTGAACGAACTCGTTGAAGATCTTGCCTTGGTACCAATACGGGTTGCCGGGATGTTCTTTCGTCTCCCGGAAGTTGGCTCGCATGTCGTCTTCGGGGTGCGGATAATGCCCATAGAAGATCGGTGCACCACCGAATCCCGTCCCCTTGTCCGTGTGTGCATTGCATCGCCGAGTGACGTGGTGCCCCGTGTAGATAAACTCGAAGTTCTCGTCGTCGGGTGTGCCGAAGAAACCGACGGCGGGTGCGTTCTGAGCTCTCCCGTACTGGTCGATGCGGACTTGTTTCTTCACGTCCTTGACGTACTCCGGATTGTGGAGTCCGTCGAAGATTTCCTGAATCAAGACTTGCTGGTCTCGGTCGAACGTTCGGGGAATCCGGTGTTCCGGGTGGATGTACCACCAGTTGCTGACGTACTGTCGACGTGGATGATCCACTGCTAAGCAAACCTTTTCCCGCTGTTCATCGCTAAGGCTCTTGTAGAGCTGCATCGGGAGACTGTCCGACGTGACGTCCGAATCGGGCTTGTCGGAAGCAGAAAGCGAGGTCGCCAAGCCGCCCGAGGCGACAGCGCCTGCCGTGAGCCCCGCGGCACGGAGAAGGCTTCGTCGTGAAAGCGGTTGCATGGTTCGGTTCCTCGCGCGAGAGAAGTGGTTCGCACGATTGTAGCCGCTCAGGAAGTCAGCCGCGTACAGCGATTCGGTCGAATTCCTAACTCACCGCGCTCGCTTCTCAATCGTCTTGAGGGTTCGGTTCGATAAACGCCGCAATTCGCTTTGAAAGTCCCGGTGCGAGGTCGAGCTTAGGGTCGCGATAGCTCGCCTGCTGTTCGTCGTCGTTCGTGACGATTCTCAGCACATGATTCATGCCCTCAAAAACTTGGAGTTCGGCTTTGGGTTGAGCCTTGAGGAGTCGCTGTGCATCTTCAACGCCGACCTGGATATCTTTGTCACCTTGCACAATCAGCATGGGAACCTTGAGCGAAGCGGCAAGGTCTTCGGGATCGGACTCGATGCAACTGATCAAGAACGGTTGGACGCTCGGCCGAAAGAGCATTTGCAGGGATTCAGGTACGTTGTCGACAAGTCGCCCCGAGGCGAGTTCCTCGAGGATTTCGTTTGATGTTTTAGTCAGGTCCGGAGGCAACTTTCCCTTCAGCTGTGATTCAAGAAGCTCTTTGAAGTTCCGCCCCGAACCGGCAACAGTCACGACCCGATCGACGTCCGCCTTCTTGGTCGAGAGCATGCAGATTTGTGCTCCCTCACTGTGCCCCACCAGCGTGATCGTCTCGAATGAAACGTCTGAAAGCGATTTCAGTTTTGCGACGACACCAGTCAGGTCGTCGGCATAAGTCTGCAGTTTGAGATCGGACTCCGCACCCGCGATGCCGGTTTCTCCGCTGCCACGTTTGTCGTAGCGAAAAGTTGCGATGCCCTTCTCGGTGAGTTCCTCTGCAAGTTTTTTAAGCGAGTCGTTTGGCAAGAGCGGTTGGTTGCCATCACGATCCGTTGGGCCAGAGCCCGCGTGTAGTACGGCCAGCGGCATCGTTTCACGCTTCGTAGTCGGTAGTAGGAGCGTGCCGTGAATCGAAACCCCATTGATCTCGAACGTAAGATCTCGCTCGAACTCGTTCGTTGGCTTCGAGTCAACCTTCGGCTTCGGTAGCGGCGCCGGGCGCATGAACAACCCCGCGACTTTGTCGTTGCTGTCGACCGAGACCCTCACGATCAATGCGAGTCGAGAGAATGACACGGTCGATTCGAACGTGCCTTTGGCGATTTCCTTGGGTGGGCTGGTCTTCGAATAGTCGCCGACAGCGCCCTGGACTTGCTTCCATGCTGCTTTGAGTTGAGCGGATGGCAACTTGCTTTTCATGTTGTCGTCAAACGTGTCGACGACGGCGTCAAAGTCCTCGCCCACCATCGCGTCGACGACCTGAGCCACAATCGTTTTGGGGTCCTTGGCATTTGTGGCGAAGCAAGAAGTCACAACCAGCATGGCTGCTAAAGTTGTCCAAACGCGTGAGCGGGTTGCTTGAGTGATCATTCGTAACCTGTGGGGCGAGGCGGGGCGGCGAACTGCGATCGCCGCGAGTTGCTATTTCGTTTTACGACTGCATGGCGGATTTATTCCATCGTTGTCGAAAAATTCTCTAGCGGTCGCCTTGCGTTTGGATCATCGCCTCGCCGCCACCGTCTCGCCCCATTCACTTGCCACCACTACGGAGATGGCCTGACGATGGGTGGCAAAACCATTTCACGCCGGAGCCCGCGAGTCGACCCGATCACCACGCCGCCGAAAGGCTACTCCGCCCCGTCGAGCAGGCCCACCATCGCCCGCCCCATCGCTTCTCCGACGTTCATGTAGGTTTCCGCGTTGCCGCCGTAGTGTCCGCCGGAACTTCCACCCTTGGAGAGCGGGTGGGTATAAACCGTTGCGACGTTGCCTTCGAACTCCGGATACGTTTCGTTGTTGCTCGTTCCGTCCACGGCCATCATCGCTTCGAGCAACTTCCCACCGTTGCCACGATCACCCTTTTTCGTTTGTCCGAGGGTTGCACAAACGAACTTCGCATCCGGAGCGTCAAATTCTCTCCGCAACTGTTTGATAAGAGCCGCGAGGTTTTGTTCGTAACGACTCGAGAGTGCTTCGCTTCGGCTGTCGCGGTCTCCTTGCCACCAGAAGAAACCGGCGACTTCGAACCGAGTGGCGTCAGGATAGTATTTTCCCAACTCGTCGAGGACGGCTTTCGCTCGAGTGATATCGCCATCGTATTGCATCCCCGCGTACCACTTGATCGGCTTTGGGTCCGTGCCTTTCTCCCAACGTTCCGGCGATCCTTTATAGCCGGGGTGAACCCAGGTCTTTCCTTTCGAATCGGTGAACTCAAAACCCTCGCTACCCGGCGGCAATAGGTCCCAGCCGAGTGCACGATTACCGATACAACTCTTGAGTAACAAGACGGGTGCATCGATGGCGTTGCCGAGGTGGTGGCCGATGCCGACTTCGGGGCCGATGGCTTTGCCTTTGATGGTCAGCCATTCATTGTTGAAAAGTCTCATGCCGCCGAGGCCGCTGCCCATGACGCGAACATTTCTGACGTCGTTGCGTACAGTCCAGTTCCCGGCATCATCAACGAGGTGCGGGTAGAGCTTCTTCTCTTGAACGGCGTGAGTGAGACTGCCCTCGGCCTTCCCTTTTGCGGCTTGGATCTTGCCGAAGCCGAGCATGTTGGATTGGCCGAGCAGAATGTAGACCTGGACCGGTTGCGACAGGTCGGCTGGTTTGCCGTCGGGGTCCGGCAACGCTTCGTCGGCGAACGATGCTGTGATACTAAAGCACAGCATGATACTGAAGCACAGTCTGGTGGCGGACAGCCTGGTAGCGGACAGCCTGGTAGCGGACAGCGTGGTGGCGGACAAAAAGCCGGCAAGGAGATGGTGTCGAAGCATTTGAAGTTTGAGTAGCCGAGAAGCGAAGTGGGATGGGAACGCATTATGGATCGGCGACGCGGCTATGTGGTCGTCCCGTCGGAAATTGGACGACCCTTTTGACAAGCACCGGCTCTTCAAGGTGGCGTGCAAAACCATCGGTAGGTGCCTCACGTAGGAATCTCTGTGGCGCAAGAAAGCGTTGCGCCGAGGGCTAACTCTGTACGAGAGGGAACCGTGGAAGACTCTGAAACCGGTGCGGTCGTTGGGACTGGGCCAGCGCGAAGCGCGGCATCGAAGACCGCGCGACCCTCGATGACCGCGATCGCCGCGTGGTCTTTACTGATTTGGACTGTTCTGTCCGATTGGCTTCTTTATCGGAGTGCAGGCTACGCAGGGCCGGCCGTTTTCTTCGCGATGACTCCGGCGTTCTTTCTGCTTCCGCTTCGACGCAAAAGCAAAACATCGCCACTCCGTTTGGCCCCTGGTTTCTGCTGCTTGCTGATTCTGGGGGTTGCGACTCGCTTGGTCGTCCTGGGGAACGCGTGGGTCTTTGTGTCGGGAATCGTTTGCACGTTTGCCGTCGCGTTGGCATCGTCGCACGTTTTCCCTTGGGCATTGGAGACCGTGTCGATGTTTGTTCGGGCACCACTGGATGGCGTAATTTGTTTTTGTTCGCATCGCCTGCCTTCGATCTCGGGTGGTACAGCGGTTTCGTTCGGTAGTTCGAGGACGGCGAATTGGCTTTTACCGTTGGCCATCACCGGCGTTTTCGGCGGCGTCTTCGTGCTGGCCAATCCAGACTTGGTGCAATGGGTTTCCGCACGCTTCACGGAAACGATCGACTGGACATGGCAATGGGTTGGGCAGTTATCGGCCTGGGAGATCCCTTTCTGCATCCTCTCATTGATTGTCGGAGCGGGATTGCTTTATCCGGTTTACGGAAAGATGCGGATTGGTGGTGAAGACAATACGGAGAACGATCGAGTGACGGCGGAGGCACCGCTCTATGTGCCGATACGCAACACACTTTTCTGTCTCGTGCTACTGTTCACGATCTACCTCGTGTTCGAGTTCTGGACGCTTTGGAAACGAGACTTCCCCGACGGTTTTTACTACGCGGGATACGCGCATCAGGGAGCGGCGTGGTTGACGGTCGCGCTGGCGTTGGCGACGGGACTCCTCTCGGTGATTTTTAGCGGTGCGACATTGAACGACCACCGCATTAAGGTCTTAAAGACGCTCGCATGGTCTTGGTCGGCTTTGAACTTTCTCTTGGCGATTGCCGTCTACAATCGATTGTCGATTTACGTCGGATACAACGGACTGACACCGATGCGAATCGCCGGCTATTTCGGGATCACGGCGGTCGTCGCCGGATTCTCGCTGGTGGTTGTGAAAGTCGCGAAGTGTCGTGGCTTTTGGTGGCTGCTGCGGACTCAACTGACGGCGTTGTTGTTGACCGTCGTATTGTTCGCACTCTTCCCGGTCGATTTCGTCGCGCATCAGTACAACGCGTCGCGAATCAAGGCGGGCTACCTTCACCCATCGGTGATGATCGCGGTCAAGCCGATGGATGACTTGGGGTACCTGACTATTCTTGATCTGGTCGACTGTGAAGACGTGACCATTCGCGAAGGTGTGCGTGCGATGATCGCGGAACGCCAAGTGATGATCGAGGCAGAGACCCAGAATCGTCCTTGGCATTGGACGAGATTCCAAGCCGAAACGGATCGACTCTACGAGAAGATGTCTGAACGTGAGACGACGTGGGCGCGGTATCGAGCGAACCCAGCGTTACGAGAAGCGATTCGCTCACGCTTCGAAAGATATGCGATGCGATGGTATTGATTGCACCCATCGCCTAGCTGCATTCCGACTCCACCCACCGCGCGTAGCCTTCGGAGGCATCCGCAAGTCGAGCCATGACGATTTGTGGTTCGTCGTAGGGATGCAGTTGTTGCAGTCGCGACTTCAGTGATTCCCACTTTGCGTCGGTGCTCTTGATCCATAGCCGATGCTCCTCATCGCAGTGCTGTTCGCCATTCCAGCGATAGTGGCTTTGTGTGGCGCTGTCGATTTGGATGCAGGCCGCGAGACTTTCTTCGAGGAGCGCCGTAGCAAGTTTCTCCGCCTCGGATGGAGTGGCGACTGTCGTCCAACACACGATCAGATTTGCAATCACTCGTTTTCCTTCGGCGAATCGGCCGGATTGAAACGACGAAACCGCGGCCGCCGATATCCGGCGACCGCGGTTGGTGTTCGGGCATCGGGACGCTGACGAGCAGCGTCCCGATGCAAGCGGAGTTCGACGTGGAGCAGCGTCTCAAGACGGTTGACCCAGAAACCGTCGTCAGTCGCTTGTGCGCTCCGACCAAAGGCCAGGAAACGATTCCCGCAAAGCGTTTGCCTACGTTGAATCCCGCTATCAGGTTGCAATGAGTTGTGAAACGGCCCTCGGAGTCGCACGTTTGAATACATCTCCGAATGCTTGAACAACGGAATAGCCATCGATGTGACCGCGTGTCAATGTCGATTGGCGAGGTGTCGCGATTCCCTCAGGAACAGCCCCTCAGGGCAGGTCCGTGTGGTGCGAGGGCCAAGCGAATGCTCTTGTGCCCCGCTTCTCAGGCTGATTACAAGCCACCGGGTAGGGTCTCGATAGATTCCTCGGCAAGACATCGCGAGAACGGAGTTCGTCAAAATGCCGGTGCAACTTCGCATCCTGGCGGCACTGCTAGTCATCTTTTTGGGGACCGCCACATGGGCGCAGCCACCTCAGGATGCCGCTCCACCGCTGCCTCCCAATCAAGTCGCACTCCCGGACGATCCGGCAACTGTCATTGCGGTCGTGGGTCAGACTCCGATCCTGTGGGGCGATATCCAGCCGAAGGTCGATGGCAGGATCAACGAGGTGTTGCGAAAGCTCAAACGCGAGTACCCCAAGAGCGAATTGACCCGCGCCCGAACACAGTTGGGGCGCAGTGCCCTCGCCCAGGCGATTCGCAACAAGATCATGCGAGAGTGTTTCCTGTTGGATCAGGTCGGCACCCAGGCTGCGGACAAGCGCCAGGAGGCTGCCGAAATGATGGACAGCCGGGCGCGGCAAATGTTCTTCGAAAACGAACTCAAGGCACTGCAGAAGAAGCACGGTACCGAAGATCTGACCGAACTCGATCAAATTCTTCGGAAGGACGGTGCTTCATTGCTTTCTCGGCAACGTGACTTTGCAGACATGATGCTCGGGCACATGTACATGCGAAGCAAAATCGAACAGGACCCGGAGGTCACGATCGCTGAGATTAGCGGTCGATACGATCGTGATCAGGAAAAATACCACCACGGTGCGCGAGCACGTTGGGAACAACTCTCCGTGCTTTTTTCGAATCACCCGTCGCGCGAAGCGGCGCACAAAGCGATTTCGGAGATGGGACGCGAGGCCTATTTTGGCGGTAACTTGCAGGCCATCGCGCGCCAAAAGAGCGAAGAACCGTTTGCCGATGACGGTGGCGTTCATGACTGGACGACACAGGGTTCCTTGGCATCCAAATCGATCGACGAGCAGGTGTTTTCGATCCCTCTCAATCGGATGAGCGAGATCATCGAGGACGCTCAGGGGATGCACATCATTCGTGTGCTGGAGCGGGAGCCTGCCGGGGTCAAGCCGCTCGCGGCGCTTCAGGACGAGATCCGCGAGGAACTGAAGAAAGAGAAAATTGTTGCGGCACAAAATGAAATGCTGAAACAGATGCAGCAGCGGGTGCCCGTCTGGTCCATGTACCCCGATGACTTTCCCGGTGCGAAACCTCTACGCGGTCGCACCGCCCGACGTCCCGATTCCAATTCTACGCAGCGGTTTTGATGCTCTTGCGGTTCGCCTCGCTCAGTGTGCTGCTGTTGTGCTGCCCGATTTTTTTGGGTTGCGGCCAACTCGCCTATCGTTTGGATCGCCGTCCGCCGAGTGAGTTTGTCCCCAACCCTCTCGAGTTGCCGCCGGCGCCCGACCAATTCGTTTGGTCTCAGGTGATCGACACGCTCGACGACTATTTTCGGATCGCGCGGGAACAGCCCGTCCAGAACTCAAACAACCTGCTGATGGATGGCCGCGCCGAAACGTCCTATCGGGCTGGTGCATCCATTGCCGAACCGTGGCGAAAAGACAGCACGGCGGGGTTTGAGGCGTTGCAAAGCTCTCTTCAATCGATTCGTCGTAAAGCCATCGTGACGGTACAGCCTCGCGGTGCCGGCTACACGCTGCAGGTCATTGTCCACAAGGAATTGGAGGATACGGACCGGACGCAGTACGCAACGGAAACGACAGCCACACGACGTCATGATGGCACGTTGGTTCGGCGAGATGACGGAAACGATGAGAATCCGCAGACCCTCGGATGGATTTCACTCGGCCGCGACACTTCACTCGAACAACGAATTTTGCGAGACATTTTCGATCGCGTGACCAAACGCGACGGTCGTCGCGGTCTGTTCAACAAACACAGATAGCGGCGGGGTGTTCGCCCCAACAAACGCACGCGAGCTGGCGGCGCTAATCTTTCTCGCCCCGGGCGCCGATACCTACGCTGCAATTGTCTGGTGCGGTGCCGATTTGGTGCCCCACGCGATCTCCGGCCTCCTGCGTGACGACTGAATGATTGGGATTTCTCAACCACCCATCGCGTTTGATTCGTTTCGGCTGCATATCGAAGAGAGACTGTGCAGTCTCGGCCAGTTGGAGTGCGGCGAGTTTCCCATGACGAGCCGCGAAATGTTTCGTGGCGGAAAGTGCTGCGGCTTCTACTTTTGCATCCATGGTCCGCGGAGCGTCAAGTTGGTGGCCGTTTACGACCACGGAAAGCAAAAGACAATCTACTACGGCACCGACGGCGTGCGACGGGCACAGGAGTCGATCAGCGTGTTGATGCCTTCTCCTCAGCGGCGCTCGGCTTGAGATAGCGCGGCAATACCGCAAAAGGATCCGTTCCAGCGGCGTCCGCCCCGAGTTCGGATCTCATCCGCGACGCAATCCGCCCGACTCCGATGGCAGGCGGAACCGCCGAATTGCAAAAAAGTTGGCGCTGACCGTCGGGCATCATCTCTCGGTCTCCGACCAAAGCGACCGGTCCGGCTGCCGCGATTTTGGCGACGCGATCCTGCCAGTCGCCTTTGGAGAGGACCTCCGCGCGGTTTTCCCACGCACTCGGGTTGGTGGCTCCCAGTTCTTCGGCCGTGAATGTGGCTGCGTAGACCTGACCCCGATACGCGTTGATGGCGACCGCGACGGAAGCGGATGATCGAGGACCACCGGCTGGGTCGGCGTTGATCGCCAGGGCGGCCAGAGAACCGACGGGGAATATCGGGAGCCCGAGGGCGTACGCGAGCATCTTTGCCGCGGTGACGCCGATCCGTATTCCGGTGAATGAGCCTGGCCCGACCGCGACGCTGACTGAATTCAGCGAGATCCCGGAGTGACGCAATTCCCCGAGCAATTGGTCGAGAGAGACCGCCAAAACGGCGGCGGTGCGCCGATCGGATGGGAGTTGACGGGTCGAAACGACCGTTTCGTCCTTCAGGATTGCCAGCGATCCGGTCTTTCCGATGGTTTCGATGGCGATTTGGTACTCGCTCACCGCCGGGTTCTCCGATGCCGATTGGGACGGGTGACTCCGAGGCGAACCGGGTTGATGTGCGTGGGATTGCCGGTAATTTCTGATTCCCTCTACAATTTGAGGCTTCACCCGACCGACCCTCCCCAAATTATCACTAACCTGGACGGATCACGTGAGGCGAGCCCTGATCAGCGACATTCACGGCAACCTTGAAGCGCTGCTCGCGGTTCTCGCCGACATCCGCACCCAGTCGGTGGATGAAATCTACTGTCTCGGCGACATCATTGGCTACGGGCCAAATCCATGCGAGTGCTTGGATCAGGTGATGAAGCACGCCAACGTGACGATCCTCGGGAACCACGACCAGGCGGCGTTGTTTGACCCGGACGGTTTCAACCCGATGGCGTTGCAGGCCATCTATTGGACCCGCGATCAACTCGACAATGGGCCCGGCACGAGTGGTCAGGTCAACGGACGCTGGGACTTTCTTGGAGAACTGCCCCGCTTCCACGACGACGGCGAATACAAGTTCGTGCACGGCTCGCCGCGCGACCCAACGAACGAATACGTCTTTCCCGAATACATCTTCGATCAACGGAAGATGGAAATCCTGTTCGGCAAAGTCAACCAGTATTGTTTCATGGGTCACACGCACCTTCCCGGTGTCTTCACGACAAATTGTGAATTCATCCAGCCCGATGAGTGTGACTACGAGTACCAGCTTGGCACCGAGAAGGCGATGGTCAACGTCGGAAGCGTGGGACAACCGCGCGACGAAGACAATCGAGCGTGCTACGTCGTGCTGGACAAGAACGCTCCACTCGGACCGCACGTCACCTTCCGTCGAGTCGAATACGACATCGAAGTCACGGCGAATAAGATCTACGCCCAACCGGACTTGTCCGACGCTCTCGGTGATCGCATCAAACACGGGCGATAGTTTCCGAGCCAAACTCTCTCCGCGAAAGACAGCTCCTCGTGACAAGAACCGCGATCCTCAGCGATATTCATGGCAACCTGACTGCGCTGGATGCTGTCCTGAAGCATGTCGAGAGTCAGCAAGTCGACCGCATCGTTTGTCTCGGCGACGTCGTTGGCTATGGACCCAAACCCTGTGAGTGCTTGGACAAGGTGATGGAGTTCGCGTTTTGCGTTCTCGGCAATCACGACAGCAGCGCACTCTTTGATCCGGAGGGTTTTAACGCGGCGGCGGAACAAGCGATCTTTTGGACCCGCAGCCAACTCGAACGAGCGCGGCAAGCGAGTGATAGCGGAGACGGTGCAAGCCGTTCCCGATTACGAATGGATTTTTTGTGCGGGCTCCCACGGAGTGTTCGCGAAGACAATGTGCTGTTCGTGCACGGTTCCCCACGTGGACCGACAAATGAATACGTCATGCCCGAGGACACGCAGAACGCCAAGAAGATGGAGAAGCTGTTTTCGTTGGTTCCGCACTTGTGCTTTCAAGGTCACACGCACGTCCCGGGTGTGTTCACGACCAACAGCCAATTCATTCGTCCCGATCAGCTCCCCGAGGGCTATGACACCAGCGATCCCACGCTCCGGTTGATGATCAATGTCGGAAGCGTCGGGCAGCCGCGCGATGGCGATCCTCGTAGTTGCTATGCCGTGTTCGATGGATCACGCGTCTACTTTCACCGCGTCGAATACGACATCCAAAAGACCATCGCGGAGATTGAGGCTGAAGCCGAACTCGACAATTTTCTTGGTCATCGTCTACTCGACGGACGCTAACAAATTCATCGTAGAGGCCGATGGCCCGCATCGCCTGCCGTCGACCTATAATCTCGAGCCTCAACGACTCTCGAGGCCCGACCATGCGATTGACCTGCCGACTTCTTGGCCTTCTGGCCGTTCTCTTCTGTGCCGATCACGCCCACTCGCAATCCACTCTGGTTTGGCGGGATCTGTTCAACGGCAAGAATCTCGATGGATGGATCGACGTCAACACATCCCCGGAAACTTGGTCGGTCCGTGACGGAATGTTGATTTGCACCGGACAACCGATCGGCGTGATGCGCACCGATCGCATGTACGAGAACTTCATCATCGAAGTCGAGTGGCGTCACATGGAGAAGGGTGGCAACTCGGGCATGTTCTTATGGTGCGACGCCTTGCCAAGCGGCAACCGCCTACCGATGGGGATGGAGGTCCAGATGTTGGAGCTCGATTGGGTGAATCAGCACAAGCGGGCCGATGGATCATTGCCGCCGATCGCCTACGTTCATGGAGAACTGTTCGGTGCAGGAGGCATGACCGCGATCCCCGCGAATCCGCGCGGCAACCGGAGTAAGTCCCTGGAGAACCGATGCAAGGGTGTCGGTGAGTGGAACAAGTACGTGGTGGTTGCCGTCGACGGCACGGTCAAACTTTCGGTCAACGGCAAGTTCGTCAACAGCATCCGGAACGCCTCCATGAAGAAGGGTTACATCTGCTTGGAGTCCGAAGGCAAAGAGATCCATTTCCGCAATTTGCGGATCATGGAGTTGCCGGGCGGAATGGCCGATGACTCGACGACCGTGAAAGCGCTGACCCACGCTGGAAACTAAACAGATTGTCGGCGAGGAACTGCGTTTGATTAGCGGTGAAGCGGGACCACGGACGCCCACGTTTCGCCAAGACGCAGTTCATCAAAGGCCGTGATCGCATTCTGGTTCGACCACAGGTGGATTTTGCGCAGGTAACCGTCATGTCGATACGCGGGAGCGATCGAGTCCCACTCTGACGGTTCTGTCACCCGCGGAGGGTCTCGGTCGGTAAATACTTTGGCGTAAAGACAATCCGGTTCGTCCTTTCGGAGGTCCAGCTTCACGACCACAAAATAAACCCGGTCGACATCCATCCGCACCGGAGCGATTGCGTTGTACCGTCCGCTTCCGGTGGACGCCGTCAAATGATCGCGGTGGTCGAAGCTGAGTCCGAACGCGATGTTTTCGGGTTTGAGTTGATTGGCGCTCTCCTCGGCAGTCTCCGTCTTCATCAATGTGAAACCACTGCCCGTTGCACGGGTGCCCAACGGGGCAAGGCGTTGTTTCCGCATCAACCAACTTGCGTAGAGAACCCTGTCCTGAGCAAGGCTGATCGGTTCCGCGAGTTGCCGCGCGCTCACACTCGCGTTGGGGAGCACGCAGTAAGAGGGGCTGCTCCTGCGGACCCATGGAATCCCAGTGAGCATTCCGTCGCTACGGACCAGTGCGACCGGCGGTTTGGTGTGGTCGGTGTGCGCGTGCCAACCGCCAAGCCATCCGTCACCCGTCGACTCGGTCGGCAGCAGCCCCGACGGATAGCCAAAGCCCTCTTGGAACCACTTTTCTCCGGGGCGGGGGTAATCAAGTCCGTCACGGATCGATTCCAGGTCCGCGTAGTGACTGACGGGTTCTTTGACCGCGACGCCCGCCTGGTCTTGCGGCCCCGAAAAAACGGATGCCTGACCGGCAGAGAGCAGCGATTCATTTTTGATCGCGACGGCATCGAGCGGCAAACAAGTGACGGCGCCGTCGATGACTTGCACTTCGCTCTGACCGGCCGGTGAAACATCGATCTCAAAGCGAGTACCGATGTCGACAATACTGGTCGTCGGTGTCCGAATCTTGAACCCCATTTCAGCTTCGGTCACACTCACCACCACATGGCCTTCGTCCACATTGACGGTCCCGTCGGAAGCGAAAACCATTCGCGCCGGTTTGGACCGGGCATCGATCAACAGTTCCGTTCCACGCAACGTATGAATCCGTCCCACTCCAGACAGAAGCTCTACGGCACCGGCCGAAATATGGTCCCCGAGCGATTTCGAAGGTTGCCACTGGGCGTCGTGCGAGAGGGTGACGGTTGCGAGCAGCTGCGAGTTTGTTGTCGCGACTGTCAACGGGTTCTCTGCGATGGGCTGATCGAGGTAGTTTTGAGCAAGTCCCACAACGATCGTGAGCACGGTGGCGACAGCGACACTGACACCCCAAAACAAAGGCGAGGTCACCAGGGTGCGGGCCGAGACGGAGCGCTCGACCGATGTTTGAGGGAACAGAGTGTCGGAGGTCAGCAGATCATGTTCACTCGCACCGTCGATCCCCTCATGGTGTTCCAGCAGCAACGAGTCGAGGAGAAGACGCTCCGCGGCGAGTTCCCTTAACTCAGGCTTGGAACGCAACAGCTCGTTGAGTTCCGCAAGTTGCTCCTCGCTTGCTTCACCGCTCTGCGCTGCCGTGAGCAGGGACTCAAATTCAATCTGCGAGCTCATCTTTCTACGCTGTTTCCGTGCGAGGACACTGTGGCCAAAGGCGACCGGGCATTCAACTTGACTGAGCGATTCGGAACTCAATGCATCGTTTGAGTTTCTGCCGTGATCGATGGAGCAAACTCTTCAAAGCATCAATCGACTTTCCGGTCTCTTTCGAAAGCGACGCGAGCGGTTTTCCACTGGTGTATCGGAGGCGAATGATGTCCGCCTGTTCGTCGCGAAGTCGCTTGAGGCAGGCGTGGAGTGCTCGCTGTCGTGAGGGGAGTTGATCCATCTGATTTTCAATCGCTTCAAAAAGCAGTTCCGACACGTCGGGTTGAAACACCACCCGATCGCGGCTGCGGTCCCGTGCAAACGCAAGCACCTCGTAGCGGGCGATCGCCAGGGCCCATGGTAGGAAGGGCTCCCCCCTCCGGAAGTCCCCGGATTTTTGCCAGATGGTGAGATTCGACTTTTGCAGGATGTCTGAAGCGTGATCGAAGTTGCCGACCGAAGCCAGGATAAACGCTTTGAGTTGACTTTGGTGCCGCGTAAGCAGACTCACAAATTCAGCGTCAGACTGATCTTGCGCATCCCTGGCGGCGCTTCGCGCTAACGATTTGTGATCTCGATTCAATCCAAACTCCGGCTGCAATGAGCACGCGCGGGAACCGTACTCGCCCTTGAGTCCTCCCAAGGGATATCTCCACCGAATAGGTAATGGTTGCGTTTTTTCAGGAAAGAATGACACCCCGACCGAGATGCGGGAGATAGAGGGTGACGGACTAATGTTCGATTACGGCCTCTTAGAGCAAATCTGGGTCGGTTTATCTCCTCTTCCCCCTCGGATGGATTACTTATGTACAGACCTCCCGCTCGGCGTGGTTTCACCCTCGTCGAACTTCTCGTGGTGATCGCGATCATCGGAATTCTTGTTGGTTTGTTGCTACCGGCTGTTCAGGCGGCACGTGAAGCCGCTCGACGCATGAGTTGCAGCAACAACTTCAAGCAGATCGGAATCGCGATGCACAACTACCATGCGGCATACAAATCATTGCCGATGCATGGTGGCGGAACGACCGACAACGTCACCCAACACATTTGGCGACCGTCGGAGATCTCCAACAACGGCCGTTTGAGCATGCTTGTCGGTTTGACGCCGTTCATGGAGCAGCAGGCAATTTGGGAACAGATCTCGACCCCCAATGCAGTCGACTCTTTGGGCAACACTCCGCCGAACGCAAGCGGCAACGGTGGAGCTCAGGCGCTTCGCAACGGTGCCAACTTCAGCCCGATGGGACCGACGCCCGACGAGATTCTCTACACGCCTTGGGCGACCGAAATCCCAACGCTTCGATGCCCGAGTGATCCGGGCGTCGGTTTGCCTGCTCTCGGACGAACCAACTACGCCGCATGCTTGGGCGACTCGGCTGAGCGCGCCCAGCAGGGCAACTGGCGGAATAACGTCGTTCCGCTTGGGCAGACCAACACCACACTCTCGATCGAGATTCAGGGTGCCGCTCGTGGTGTCTATGTGACCCACAGGTCGACCAAGTTCCGCGACATCCTCGACGGTCTTTCCAACACTGTTGCTGCGGGTGAAATTGCGACCGACTTGGGTGACCGAGATTCGCGAACGATCGCGACCTCGCGTGGCTGGTCCTTCGTTCGGAACTTCCCACCGAACGACTGTAAAGCGTTGCTCGATCCGGAACGACCGCGATTCTGGATCGATTCACAGGCAGTCGTCGGTGCGACGGGAGGCCGTGGTTTCCGCTGGGCGGAACACCTTCCGAACAGCAGCGGCTTCTTCACCGCGTCTCCGCCCAACAGCGAGATTTGCACCGAGCAAAACAGCGGTAACTCCGGTTGGTACACGGCCTCGAGTCGTCACCAGGGTGGAGCTCACATCCTGATGGCTGACGGTGCGGTGATCTTCATCACGGACTCGATCGAGTCCGGTGATCAAAACGCACTCGGGATCAATGCGTATCGAACGCCCGGTAACAAGAGCCCGTATGGTCTCTGGGGTGCGCTCGGAACACGCGGTGCTAAAGAAACGGTTGAAGAGCAGCTCAACCAGTAGCGTTCCGAACCGTTTGCTTCTTCGCCTGCCGCGCCCAGTGTGCGGCAGGCTTTCTTATTTCACTCCCTTCACTTTCGCCCACGCTCGCTTATCCAGCAGGGGCTGATAGAGGACTCCCACCCAATGCGTCCAACACTTGCCGCAATTCTTTCGCTTGCTCTCGTCGTCTTTGTTGGTTGTGGGAAACCCCAACCGACCAACATTGCCGAAGGTCTCGAGCAATCCGACGTCGAGAAATACAATCAGATGCTTCAAGAAGAACAAGCCACCATGGCTGACGGTGAAGCTGCCGCAAAAGCTGCCGGCGTAAAAGACTACTGAGAATCACGTCGGGGAAAGCGGCGTTAGACTTCATCCAGGATCGCGGTCACTTGGCCGCGATCCGGCTGTGGACGCGATGCTGATCCCGAAGTGTTCTCGCAAGGATGGACAATGCCAGTCCAGACACCGACAACAAGACGAATGCACATGATTCGACTCCTTTCGGTGTTTTTCATTCTGCTCGCCTGTACCGCTTGTACTCGAGAGAGTCCGCCTGCCGACGAAGACAACGCGACCACACCACAGGCATTGGAACCGTTTGATGCCGCCAAGCAGGCGGCTACTCTCGGTAACTGGGAAGCGGCGGAGTCACTGGTTCGTGACGCATTGATTCAAGACGCCGGCAACATCGAAGTCTTGCAACTCGCCGCTCGCATCGCGTTCGAGCGAGGTGATCCCGAATCAGCTGCCGACTATCTGGCCGATGCCGCGACGGGTGACGGCTACGAAAACTCATCGCTCGTTCAGCAGGCGACCATCGGGTTTGTCTCCGTCGGCAAGCTCTATGAGGCGATCGACTTTCTAGAGCGAGTTGTTGAGACGCACCCGGAGCGCCACGAGCCGCGACGTCAGCTTTTCGATTTTCTAATCAACGTTGAAGAGACCCAACGCGCGACGCCGCACGGGCGAAAGCTCGTCCGGGCAAGAAAATTCGACCGTGTGCTGCTGTTTTCGCTCGGCACCCACGAACAACGCGACATGGAAACCAATTCCATGGCGATGCTTAGCGACCGAAATCCGGATGACTCACGTCTGCGACTCGCCGAGATTCGTTCCAAGTTTGATGTTGGCAAATGGGAGGGTGTTGAGGAGTCGCTGCTCAGCATTCTCGAGCAATACCCCGATACCGTTGCGGCTCAAGTATTACTCGGTCGCTACCTCGTCGAGACGGAGCAATTTGATCGTCTCGCATGGTGGAGCGAATTTGTCACCGAGCAAGCGACTGAGACGTGGCAATACTGGGACATTCTCGGCAACCTTGCACTGCGGCAGTCTCGATACCGTTCCGCGGCCCGCGCTTTTTGGGAGTCGACTCAGAGAAACGCGGATGTCGCTGAGGTGTTCGCAAGACTCGCCAGCACGTTGGCAATTCTCGAAGCAGACGAAAACGATATTGATCGGGAAATGGTCGCCGCGGTCGATCGTCGCGCGCAACTCCTGGCTCGGTACACGCAAGACAAAGAGCGGTTCTACAAATTGGGGAATCGTTCCAACGCCGTCGCGAGAGATGTCGCGCTCACGCTGCTTGAGCTGGGGCGTGTTTGGGAGGCTGAGGCGTGGACTGCCTTTGCGATGACGATTCCAGACGAAGCCGTGGACGAGGTGAAAGAGGCCCGGGAGAAAATTATCTCGCAGCTGCGTCGCGACTTACCGTGGCAAGTGACCACTGGTCACCCCGCGATCGCGTTGGATCTCAGCGACTTTCCCAAGCCTCAGTTTCAGCCGCTTGCTGAGAGCGGGGAAGCTTACGCCAACACTTCGTTCAAGCATGCGGTTGTGCCGTCGTTGCGGGATCGTGCTTCGGAGCGGGGCCTCGGCATGGAAGCGTCGAGTCGTTCCGCAAAGGGTGACGCGATCCCGATTTTTGCGCAAATGGAATCCGGGGGTTGCGCCATCGACTTTGATCTCGATGGGTGGAGCGACCTCTACGTCGCGCGATCGGACGGCCAACCCGCCAAGCTGAATTCGTCTCCGAATCGTTTGTGGCGGAATCTCAATGGGCAATTCCGATCGGCAGGTGAGCAGGCTGGAATCGGTGATCGAGGCTTCGCGCAAGGCGTTACGTTCGGTGACTTGAACGAGGATGGTTTTCCCGATTTGGTCGTGCTGAACTACGGCGTCGATCGAGTCTTCTTAAACAATGGCGACGGTACCTTTCGTGAGGGCGATGGTTGGATCCCCAAGGACCCGACCTCTTGGTCGACAAGCGCCGCGATTGCAGATCTCAATGGTGACGGTCTCTCCGATTTGTACTGTGCCCGCTACTGCGCCGGGCTCGAGGCCGTGAAACTCGCGTGTCACGACGCGGAAACCGGTTTGGAGAGTCCCTGTCTGCCGACCCAGTTCGCCGCCGCGCGAGATCATGTTTACGCGGGAACCGAGCGGGGCGGCTTTGAGGATGTCACCGATCAATGGGCCGCCGCACCGCTCCAACTCGGTCGTGGTCTGGGCGTTGTTGCGGGTCAGCTCGACAGCCGTCCCGGCATCGATCTGTTCGTCGCCAATGACATGACGAACAATCACTTCTGGAGTCCTGACGCGACATCGAAATCCTTTCGGCTCGGCGAATCCTCCGTGCTCGCGGGCTTGGCATTTGACGCCCGATTCCGCCCGCAAGCCTGTATGGGAATTGCGACCGCAGACCTCGATGACGACGGTGACGTGGACTTGTTCGTGACAAATTTTGAACAAGAGCACAATACGCTTTATGAACAAGCTCGGCCCGGGACGTGGGTCGACCGAACGGCGACCCGCGGCATTCGTGAGACCAGTTTTTCACAGCTCGGTTTCGGGACTCAGGCGATCGACTTTGACAACGATTCGCACTTGGAATTGATCATCGCGAACGGCCATGTTTATCGCGATGCCGAAGCTCCATCGTCTTATGCGCAGAAGATGCAGATCCTGGGTCGTCAGGATGCAAACCATTTTCGTTTGGT
>JBCBOT010000040.1:0-38562 GCA_039821165.1 Planctomycetota bacterium
CGAAGCGTCGCTCAGGTTTGGCAACCGGGTTTCACCGACGACACAACCGCCTACCCTTTCAACCTGGAACTCTCACGACAACTTTTGAACGAGGCCGGCTACGAAGGCGGATTTGAAATCCATGGACTCGTCTCTGAAGAATCCGTCCCGACCTTTCTCGTCATCAAAGAACTGTTCTCCCGAATCGGAGTCACCATCCACGGAGAAACCGTGCCGCGGCCCGAGTTGTTGCGGCGCGCGATGTCCGGCGAGTGTTTCGAGGGAGATTTCCTGGTCATGCTGATCGACAATCCGGTCGATGACCCGCTCTTTTCGCACATGTTCTTTCTATCCAGCGAAGGACCACTCTCCCTCGCCGAAGACCCGGTCTACGACACGCTACTGCAAACCGCGCTGACCGCCGCGCCCGAGACACTTCTGCAAGCAAGGAGGAATCTCGAGCACTACGTCGCTGACGAAGCGATGATGATCTTCACCAATTTTCAGCACGTTTACGCGGCGGCCCGTCCGGAAGTCACGCTGCCGCTGCCGCGAAGCGGTCATTTCAACACGCTTCTGTTTTGGGACACTCGGAAAGCCGCCACCACACCAAAGCCTGCATTGCCAGAGCTAGCTGAATCGTGCTCGGGAGAGCTCGGCGACCTCCTCGAAGCAACGAGCCACAAAGGAATCTTTTTCGCCGCCGATGAAGAGGCGTTTGAAGATCCGGTCGTGCGGGGCATCTGGACGAATCTCAAGGTGACCGAAAAGCGCTGGCGACTCCAAAGTCGCAGGCTGATGCGAAAGTTGATCGATGAGCTTGAAGCACGGGACAACTTCAACAACATCCTTGAATCCACCCAGCGCGCGGCGATCGTTGGTTACTCGATCGACGGGCGTCGCTCATTCGTCAATGTTGGCTATCGCCAAATGATCGGGGACCTTGATCTCAGTGCCTTCGAGCTCATTGACTCCATTGCTGAAAACCCCAGCAGCCGAGAGATTCGACAACACGTCGACCGCGAAACCGCCTGGACCGGTTCGGTGATCATGCCCGCTCGCGGCAAGAACCGCACGTTTCACTTGGCGGTGACCGAAGCGCTCGATGAGACCTTCGCGAGGATGGGATACACCCTCGTGTTTTCAGACATCAGTGGTGAAGAGGAACGCATCCGATCAAAGGCCATTCGCGACATCCTCGAGAATGTTCCCTACGGCCTGCTCATGGTGAACCGTGAGCATCGCGTGCTGGAGGGTTACTCGTCGGCCTGCGATGAATTGCTCGTCAAACAAGGCCCTTTGATCGAAGGCGAAACGATCGAATCGCTGCTCGGGTTGCGGCCGCGCGATGAACAAAACTTCTTTTGCCATCTGGAACAGGTTTTTGATGACATTCTTCCCCAGGAAGTGCTCATCGATCAGATCCCGGAAAGGATCCGCACTCGCGACAAGTGGATCAGCGTTTCCGCGTCACCGATCCGCGAGGACTCGGGTCAGATCAATCGAATCCTGTTCAGTCTTTTGGACATCAATGAACTGGTCCAAGCCGAGATCGGACAACAGCACAGCGAAGAAATCCTCCAAGTGCTGATGCACAAAACCGCATTCGCTTCGTTTGTTCGAGACCTGGACTCACAACTGGTCGACCTCGCATCAGAAACGGCTCCACAAACGGATCGACGACGTCTCCTACACACCGCGAAAGGTGTCTTTGGACAGTTTTCGATCGGCGAACTCGTCCAGAGAATTCACCAGATCGAGGATGCCCACGATATCACCGTGGCGCATCTTGAAGAAGTCCGAACCCTCATGCGCGAGACCTTGGCCGAGAATGAACTCTATTGGTCCATTCGGCTTGAGGACGAAGACGACGAACTCGTGGTCAGCCGTTCCATTTTACGTGAGATTCAGGAACTGGTTACCGAAGCGCAGGACCTCGGCGAAGCTCGTCGTGCGGTGTCCGATGCCGTCACTCGAATGGAGGAAAAACCGGTCTCGGAAGTCGTTGGGCCGATCAAAGAGGCATGCGAGTCGCATGCAAAACGAAGGAACAAAGAGGCCGAACTCACACTTATCGGTGGCGACATCCGCGTTCCCGAACAGTTCCTTGAAGCGATCAACACCATCACACACCTTGTTCGCAATGCCGTCGATCACGGCATTGAAGCCTGCGATCAAAGAGGCGAAAAACCATCGATCGCTGACATTCGGGTCTTGGTCGACCGTTCCGATACGGCTTTCACCATCACGGTCACTGACGACGGGCGCGGCATTGATGACGAGGCATTGGTCGCCAGGGCGATGGAGCTGAACCTCTTGGACGCTCGCCGGGCAGGAGCACTGACTCACCAAGAAAAACTAAACCTCATCTTTGCCGACAGCCTTTCGACGGCGCCGACGATCACCGAGACCTCCGGACGAGGTGTGGGCATGGCGGCCGTGCGTGAGACCGTGGAAGGCTGTGGGGGGCGAATCGTCGTTCACAGTACACCCGGACGAGGAAGCCGCTTTGATCTGTCGTTCCCGATCAATGCGTGAGCCGGACTCCGCCTACACCTTCAGGGTGCCATTGGAGTCGCCGAACGATTTCACCCGCGCGCCCATCCGGTGCATCATCCAAAGGTAGAGATTGCACAGCGGCGTACCGTTCTTGTAGCGAATGTGGCGACCGGTATTGATCCTTCCGCCGGCGGAGCCAGCCAGCACGATCGGTAAGTCATCGTGATTGTGACGATCGCCGTCGCTGATCCCACTTCCGTAGACAATCATGCTGTTCTCAAGGAGCGTCTGGTTTCCTTCGCGAACACTCTTCAGCCGTCGCAGCAGGTACGCGAATCGCTCCATGTGAAAGCGATTGATCTTTGCGATTTGGGATTGTTTGTGCTCGCTCTTTCCATGGTGCGAAAGCTCATGATGTCCTTCATTCACACCGATCTGTTTGTAGCTTCGATTGCTACCGGCATTGGCAAACATAAAAGACAAGATTCGCGTGCTGTCGGTCTGCATCGCCAGCGTGATCATGTCCATCATCAACTCGCTGTGCTTTTCGAGTTCGCGCGGTACACCGCTGGGTCGCGGATAGTCGGGAACGCCTGATTCATCGAGCCGCAGGCGATCTTCTCCCCCGAGGCGTTTTTCGACGTCTCGAACGGCGTACAGATACTCGTCCAGTTTCCGTCGATCGACCGGTGGCAGTTCGCGGTGCAGACTCTTTGCATCTTCAAGAGCAAAGTCGAGAATGCTGCCGCGAAACTTCTCGCGTGCTGTTTTTGCGCGACGGGTCGACTTGGTCGCATTGTCTCCGAACAGCCGATCAAACACCGCACCGGGGTCGACCTCCTTGGCCATCGGATTCGTCGGGCCTCGCCAGGACATGTTCGACGCGTACGCACAGCTGTAGCCGCTGTCACAATTTCCCGCTTGGGCGCTGGCCTCCAAACCCAACTCCAGAGACGCAAACCGCGTTCGATCGCCGACGGCTTGAGCGGTCGCTTGGTCGACCGAAATGCCGTTGTGAATGTCCGCGCCGTTCGTCTTCTTGGGGTGGGACCCCGTCAAGAACGCCGCAACACTTCGCGCGTGGTCCCCGCCACCATCACCGTGCGCACGCGCACCATCGAGGGTCAATCCGGTGAGCACGTTGATGTCGTGACGGAATTCAGCGATTCGCTCCAACGTGGGCGGCAAGTCGAATTGATTCCCGGCCCGCCGCGGCGTCCAATCGGGCATATGAGCGCCATTGGGCACGTAAAGAAATGCCATCCGAAGTGGCGCCGCCGTCCGTGTTTCCGCGGCGCTGAGTAGCCGACTAGGCGACATCACATCAAGCAAGGGTAGTGCGAGCGAGACACCCGCGCCTCGTAGCATCGTTCGTCTTGAGAGTGTTCTTGGCATCGCTACGGCTCCCGGTAACCCTGCTTTTGAAACGGATCGCTTTCGATGATCGCCGCAATCAAATACGCGAAGCGATCTTCATTGGCCGTACACCGAGCGACGATTTCGTCGATGGCGCATCGGTCATAGTATTCGGTGCCACGTCCGATCGCGTAGATCAAGAGTTTTTCGGCGAGACATCGAATGAACTGTTGTTTGCGTTTGGTGACGAGCAACGTTCGCAGGTCTTCCACGCCTGAAAACTTTGTCCCGTCGGGCAAAGCACCCGCAGCGTCGATGGGATCGCGTCCGTCGTTTTTGCGCCAACGTCCCACCGCGTCGAAGTTCTCCATGGCGAACCCCAGAGGGTCCATCATCGAATGGCACGTGGCACAAGCGGGATTGTCGCGGTGCTGCTCCATCCTTTCGCGAAGCGTACCGACGAGTTTGCCGCGTTCCAATTCCGGCACATTCGGAGGTGCGGGCGGGGGAGGCGTGTTGAGCAAATTTTCCAGCACCCATTTGCCGCGTTTCACGGGACTTGTTCGCGTCGGATTGCTCGTAACGGTCAAGACACTGGCGTGCGTGAGCAATCCACCGCGGTTCGTTCCCTCCAGCGAGACTCGACGAAACTGATCTCCTTCCACGTCGCCGATACCATAGAACTTGGCAAGCGGCCCATTCAAATAAGTAAAGTCCCCGTCCAGCAGTGTCGTGACGGGCAGATTCTCCCGCATCACTCCCGCGAAAAACGTGAGCGTCTCACGCTTCATCGCCACCCGTACTTCATCGGTAAAGCCACGATAGATTCGGGCGTCCGGTTCGACTTGATCCAAGTTGCGAATCTGAAGCCACTGCGAGGCAAAGTTCTCGACGAACTGATTGGCCCGTCGGTCCTGCAGCATCGCCGCGACTTTCCGAAGCAGACGTGACGGTTCGCGAATCGAGCCCGAATGCGCCATGGCGAGCAGCTCGTCATCCGGCATGCTGCTCCACAGGAAGTAAGAAACACGTGTTGCCAATTCATAGTTGCTGATCTTCGGCAGCGTGCCATCGGCACTTGGCTTGCGTGGCTGTTCGACGCGAAACAGAAAGTGTGGCGAGATCAGAATGGCCTGCATCGCAACCTGCATGCTCTCTTCGAAAGAGCCGCCGGCGGAACGGACTTCGTCGGCCAGTCTCATCAGCCGATTTACCTGATCCTCTGATGCAGGCCTGCGGAACGCACGACTCGCAAAACGGCTGATCACCGCCCGACTGGCTTGCTCGACAGACACATCGCGTGAAGGCTGGACAAACAGAATACGATTGTGGCTTGCCGGTAACTTAGCGGATGGCGCCAACGACGACCGCTTCTCGCTACCCGTCAATTTGACGTGGTAGAGGTGCATGTTTCGATCGGCCACATTCGGACGCCAGAAGTCGTTGATAAAACTGATGTCGATGCTGCGATTGCCCTTCACCAGCCGCATCGGAACCGAGTACTCCTTGGGCGACTCATTCGGAACATCGAGAACCCGAGACTTCTTTCCCCACTCGACCTTCACTTTGACAGGCTCGTTGCCGCCTTGATCTCCGGCCAAAAACTGAGTACGAGTGTGTACATGCCGCTAAAGGGAAGCTCGGTCTCCAAGGTGACCGTCTTCTCCGACGCCAACGTCAAACGGTCGCTTCCGCCACCGGCTCCCTTCAACGAGAACGGCGATCGCTCGATCTCAAATAGCTCTGGCGGAGGCGGCGTGTAGATCGCGCGGCCCGCAATCGACTCCGCCGCATCGGCATACTTTTCCATCAGGATCGGGGGCAGCGACAAGACATCCCCGATGTTGTCGAACCCGTAGCCGACATCGTCGCCTGGAAAATCATTGGCGGGTTTGTAGTCGACGCCGGTAAGGTCACGGATCGTATTGCGATACTCAGCTCGATTCAGTCGGCGGAGCGTGACGCGGCCGGCATTGGGATTGTTCACACAATCGACGGCGTTCACCAATGCGTCGATCATGCGAACCATCAGGTCGCGAGTCTTGGGATCGAGTTCCGGTCCATCCTCGGGTGGCATCGTCCCGAGCCGAACATGGGCGATCGCTTGACTCCACCGGTTTCGATTACCGCGCAACTTGGTCACACGATCATCGGTCTCGAGGTCAATCTCGCTACCACGGTCGTGACAGTCGTAGCAATACGTCCGTAGCAGCGGAACGAGGTGTTTCGCGTAGTTCGCTTCGTCCTTCGCATCATCCCCGCGAACTGCGGGCACGATGAGAAGTGACAACGCGAATAGCAGGCTGAGCCGTAGCAATGACACGGAAACCGCCAGAGTGGGATCGAAGGGCCGGGACACCCATACTGTATCTCATGGAGAACGCCCGGCCGGATCGGGAAGACCCATCCCATCGTCGGTCCGGCCTGGAGAACGGCGAAAACGTCACTCGATTGCGGGGACTCCCCAATGGAGGTGGTCGTCGACGTGTCGCCACCATGGCAGGAAGAGCCGGATTTCCCGGCACTAAGTCCGAATCAGCTCGTGCTGTTTCGCGGTCAGCTCCTGAATGCCCTTGCGACCAACGGCCAGCATTTG
The DNA here is from genome assembly GCA_039821165.1 of Planctomycetota bacterium. Classification (GTDB taxonomy): domain Bacteria; phylum Planctomycetota; class Planctomycetia; order Pirellulales; family Pirellulaceae; genus Stieleria. Next base: position 6,431 of record JBCBOT010000040.1, read on the forward strand.
AGCGAGTTGTTCGTCGCCAAACGTGGCTTCTTCGCCCGTGCCCTGAATCTCGACGAATTGCCCGCCGCCGGTCATCACGATGTTCATGTCGACATCGGCCGCATAATCCAATTCATAGTCAAGGTCGAGGCGAACGGCGCCCTCGACGACCCCGACACTGATCGCGGCCACACTCTCGCGGAGCGGACCGGCTCCAATTTTCGATTCGGGCAGTTCCGCCTCGACCGCTTTGGCTAGCGCAATGAAGCCGCCGGTGATTGAGGCGGTCCGCGTCCCGCCGTCGGCCTGCAACACATCACAGTCGACAACGATCGAACGTTCGCCGAGTGCTTTGAGATCCACGACCGCCCGTAACGACCGACCGATCAGCCGCTGAATCTCGGTGGTGCGGCCGTCCACCTTGCTCCGCTCGCGGCGTTTGCGCGGGACGGTGCTGCCGGGCAACATGTTGTACTCGGCGGTCACCCACCCCTTTCCCTTTCCCTCCAACCACGGCGGCACATTGGCTTCCACCGACGCGGTGCAAAGCACGGTCGTGTTTCCGCTGCGATAAAGCACACTGGCGGGATGATGGTTCAGGTAGTCGAGTTGAATTTCAACGGGACGAAGTTCGTCGGGGCCACGCATGGATGAGTCTCGGATCAAGAGGTAACGTTGTTGGTGATCCAGTCGCGGGCCAGAAGCCAAACGAGCAGACCTTTTTGAGCGTGCATTCGGTTGCCGGCTTGTCGGATCACATCGCTTTGCTCGCCATCGATCACGCCGTCGGTGATTTCTTCGCCGCGGACAGCTGGCAAGCAGTGCAGGACGCGAGCCGACGAAGGCGCCGCCGCCATCAATTGCTCATTCAACTGAAACTCCGCGAAGTCCTTTTTCCGCTGCGCCATTTCGGCTTCTTGTCCCATGCTTGTCCACACATCGGTGTAGATCGCATCGGCCGTGCGAACGGCTGTTGCGGGGTTTGATTGCGTTTCGATTTCCGCACTCGGGTAAGCCTTCATGACCCGCTCGCACCAAGCGGAATCCATTTCGTAGCCGGGAGGACACGTCAACGTGAACTTCATCTTCAACATTGCGCAAATTAGCGCGAGCGAATGAGCAACGTTATTGCCGTCGCCGACAAACACGACATGCTTTCCAGCGAGCGAGCCACACGACTCTTGAATGGTCAACACATCCGCGATCGCTTGGCAGGGGTGACACAGATCGGTCAGACCATTGATCACCGGCATCGCGTCGAAACTCGCGAGTTCTTCGACCTTGGCATGCTGTTTAGCACGGCAGATCACGGCGTCGACGAACTCGCCGAGTACATTCGTAAAATCCGACGGCGACTCCCGTTTTCCCCACCCGACGTCTTCGCCAAGAAACAGACTGCTACCACCGAGTTGTGCCATTCCGGTTTCGAAACTGACCCGGGTTCGCAAGCTCGGTTTTTCGAAGAGCAACGCGACGACTCGGTTCGACAAAACCGAAGGACGTTCTCCGGCAATGAGCTTCGCCTTGAGGACGGCCGACGTTTTTAAAATCAACTCCAGATCGGCTTCAGAGAGATCGAACAGCGATAGGAAATGTTGCATCTGCAAACGGCCCTCAACTCATCTTCGTAAGCTTGATTCAAAGTGAAAAACGAAAGTCACCCGACCCACGCCAGAGGTTCGCGTGGGCCCTGAATATTCACCGAGATTGATAGATTTCGGTTCCGACGCCTTTGGACGTATAAACTTCCAACAGCAGCGAGTGTCTCAGACGTCCATCGATGATATGAACTTTGCGGACGCCGCGACCCAGAGTCTCCAGGCATGCTTGAACCTTTGGAATCATGCCGGAATCGATCACGCCGGAATCGATTAACCCTTTGGCCTCGGTTTCGCTGAGCGAATGGATGATCGTTTCGGGATCCTCCTTATCGCGTCGAACTCCGTTGACATCGGAAAGAAAGACCAGCTTCTCAGCGCCCAAGGCCTGGGCGACGGCCATCGCGGCGGTGTCGGCGTTGACGTTGTAGCGAGTTCCGTCTCGACCATCACAGAGACTCGGGATCACGGGGACTTGGCCGGCATCCAATAACCCTTCGATCACGCTTCGATCCACTTGGGTGACGTTTCCGACGAAGCCCAAATCGTCACCGCTTTCGAGTCGCAAAGGCTCACCGAAGAGTACGTTCGTACTGAGACAGGAGAGGTTCTTTGCGCTGCCTCCGAGCCGCTCGATCTCTTCGGCGAGGAAAACGTTGAGTTCGCCGGCGAGCACGCGCTCGACGATTTGCAACGTGGCCTCGTCCGTTACACGGCGACCCTGGACGAATTGCGGTTCGATCTTGGCGTCCGCCAGCGCGCGGTTGATCGCTTTGCCACCCCCGTGAATCACGACCGGCTTCATGCCCACCGATTCCATAAAGATCACGTCGAGCAAAATATGCAGGAGTGCTTCTTCGTCGTCCAACACACTGCCACCGAGTTTGATCACGGTCACTTTGCCGCGAAACTTCCGGATCCAAGCCATGGCTTCGATCAACGTGTCGGCTTTTGCGATGGCTTCTTGCACGCGCAAGGCTCCGAGAGTGCTGGGGGCGAGGGAAGAGGTGTCGGTTGATAGACTGGAGGCGGAACCGGTCATGGCCATTTGCAGTGAGTAGACTCGGTCAGTAGGTCCCACTCGGCAAACCGATGGAACCGCGACCCCGCGTTTATCTGGTGTTCGCGCCAGGAAAAACGCATCATGCTAGGTCGCCATACCGTGGGGGTCAATTGAACTTGCCGTTGGGGAACAGACTTGATGAAGAAGCGCCGTGTTGTGGTCGTTGGCGGGGGACAAATGGGACGGGCACTCGTCGGTGGCATGCTGGCCTCGAATTTTCTCGATGCCACGAGCATTTCGATCGTGGAGCCCGATCCACAAAGCCAAGCGTGGTGGGCCGAGAACCACGTCAAAATCGTGATCTGGGATGATTTGGCGGCGGCAGTGAAAGATGCCGATGCGGTCCTGCTGGCGGTCAAACCGAACGTCATCCAGACCGTCGCCACCCAACTCAGGCAATTCGCCGGAAGCGACAAGTTGGTACTATCGATCGCCGCCGGCGTCTCGCTGGACGACCTCTGTGAATACGTCGGTCACTCGCGGGTGTGCCGTGTGATGCCCAACACACCGAGCCTCGTTGGTGCCGGCGCAAGCGCGTTCTGTGTCGCCGAGTCGGTCAGTGATGACGATGCGGTGTGGATCGAAAAACTGCTCGCGGGTGTCGGTCTCGTCGTGCAAGTCACTGAGCCGCAAATGGATGGCGTCACTGGGTTGAGCGGATCTGGCCCCGCTTACATTTGCTTGGTCATCGAAGCGCTGGCAGACGGAGGCGTCCTCGCGGGATTGCCGCGCCCACTCGCGATGCGACTCGCGACGCAGACGGTACTGGGAACCGCAAAGATGGTGGCCGAAACCGGAAAGCACCCCGGTGAATTGAAAGATGCGGTTTGCAGCCCCGGCGGAACCACCATCCGAGCCATCGAAGCACTGGAAGAAAAAGGAGTGCGGAGCGCACTCATCGCGGCCGTTAAGGCGAGCGCTGCTCGAAGCAAAGAAATGGGATGAGTCGCCGTTGGGACCGCAGACGCCATCGACGCAGTGAGTGAACCTTGGAAAGGAACCCCTATGCGCCGCCTGACCTGGAGGAGGGAATCGGGCGATCCCAACCGCGACAAGTTTCCTTGATGTTCGTCGCAGTGGCCGGCGCGTTCCTCGGCGTCGCGACTTATCTCTTGTCGCTTGGACTCGTTCCCTCGACGGTCACTACACCCGGTGAACATGATCTGCGGTTGGCGAACTACCTGGGATTTGTTTATCCAGTCGTGGTCGGACTCTGGGTGGCCTGGTATCGCCGGTCGAATCGGTGGGCGATCCTCGGCGTCAGCATCGGCTTGGCAGTGGGGGTGTTCTACTACGTTCTTTGTAACGCTCGAAACTTCTTCGTGATCATGTTGGTGTTGCCGTGCTTGCTGGGCGGCTTGATGTCGGTGCTACTCGGACGCGGCGCGGACTCATCGCACAACGGCGCTTCGCAACGACTTTTGAAAGGACTGTTGGCTGGCTTGGTCCTCGGAGTCGTCTACACGGTGCTCCTCAACGTATTCGGCTTCTTCGTCGGCTTCTTTGCGAGGATGAACATGGCGAGTTACATCGACATGATGTGGCGGGCGGGCCCCGCCGCGATGGGCTTCGCCAGCATGGCCTACTTGCCCTTGTTTCAGTGGTCGATTGGGCTCGGCCGCCGTCGATCCGTCACACACTGACCGACGCCGCCGGACCGGTCGTGCCGCCGATCCACGTTCCGATTGTATCGATCACCAGGGACGCCCCGAAATTCCTCGGCTGTGGGCTCCGACAGATCGTTCCGCGGAAGCAGAAACATCGCGAATTTCGCTGAGCCCTTTGACGTTTGGCCCGCGTTTAATAGACTGTCGGTGTCGGAAATCGAGCTATTTCCGGCACCGCCCCCTACGTGACGGTCCTGGAGGTGGTTGCGGCCCGAGCGAAATCGCTCGAAGTTGCCCAACCGACCGACCCGCTTTCGCCGCATGTGTGCGTGAGGGTTCCATTCCCAAGCCTCTTTCGGAGCGAAAACGATGTCTGTGTGTTCTTCTATCGGTCTCTTCGCAATCGGCTTTCCCGGCATGCCGGAAATGTTGATCGTGCTTTTCCTCGCATTGCTGCTATTCGGCGGCGCCAAGCTTCCGAGCTTGATGCGAAATCTCGGACGCAGTGCCAACGAATTCAAACGTGGCATGAACGACTCGGTCGACGATAACGACGACGAACCGAGCGAGAACCGATAGCATGTTCGGGCTCAGCCCTTTTGAAATGATGGTCATCGGGGTCATCGCCGTTGTTCTCTTCGGCGGCAACCTCCCCGATGTGGCTCGCAAAGCCGGAAGCGTCTATCGCGAATTTCGCGGTCGGCTGAACGACGTCCAACGCGAATTTCGCAATGCGGAATACGAAGCGCGACGCACGTTTGATTCAGTGGACCCGAATTCGGTCGCGCAAGACGACGAAGAAGAAGAAGACTCTTCCGAGCCGGCGGCGCCCAAGTTCACGCCACCGACTTCGTGATTCGGTGAGCCGATTGATTTGTGGGAAAGGGAGCCCGCAGATGGCTTCCCTTTCCGCGTGGAATCTTGCCGGCCGAAGCGACTGTGCTACGCGACCAAACGCAAGTCTTCGGCCGCAGCCTCTTTGCCCGCGCAAATGCCTTCGATGAACTCCTCGAAGATACGAATGTCCAATGCCGAGGCGGCGGAACACTCGGGATGGAATTGAGTTCCGACGGCAAACCAATCCATCATCTCACTTTCGATCGCCTCAATCACGCCATCGGGGCAGCGAGCCGTCACGCGGAAGCCGGGGGCGACTTCGTCGATCGCCATGTGGTGCCGACTGCTGACACGAATCTCTCCGTCACCAAAGACGCGACCGACGAGTGAATCACTCTCAATCTCCAAGGTGTGTCGATGATTGGGATCGTGGGGATCCAAGTGCGGTACGGCGTTGGGCAGGTCTTCCTTGATATGCAGGAAGAGATTCCCGCCCTGCTGAACGTTCAACAGCTGCATGCCCGCACCGATCGCCAAGAGCGGGATCCGTCGCTCGGCGATCTCGGCGACCAGCATACGGTCGCTTGTTTCGCGTACCGGATCCATCGGGCGAACGCTGGCGTGCAACATGAACCCGTCATTTCGCGGATCCAAGTCGGCGCCGCCGATCATCATGAAACCATCGACGTGGTTGAGGATCTTTGCCACCGACTCCTGTTCTGCGAGCGGCGGAACGACCATCGGGATGCCCCCTGCATTGATGATCGACCGGAAATAGCCTTCTGCGAGAAATGCGAACCCAGGCTTGCTACGGTCCGCGCTCTTGAAGTCGCAGTTGATGCCGATGACCGGTTTGTCTTGGATCATTTCACTTGCCATCCTTCGTTTCCTCCTAAAAACACTCTGCAAGAATCGAACGCGACCGCATGTCGCGACTTGTGGCACCCGTGGAGACCAAGAACAGACTCAGAGGGGAGGCGGGATTCCGTGAGAACGGAAAATGGTCGGAAAGAAATCGGTGAGAGAACAAGGCTGCCATCCCTGAATTGCCTGACCTCGGCCCATGGTGCCGGAGCTCAACACGCTACGTGCGTGTGTTCAGCGGGTTGGAAAGTACCCAGCTGTTTCACGAAATCAAAATGTTCTCCACATCTTGTCGCAGACCACGTGTGCTAGCACGACGAGCAGTGCTAGCAATGCGTAAATCCGCTAGCAAATTGTGGGAAAATCACCTACACGGCCCAGGAGTCGTACCGTGAAACGCGAGCCTTTCGACATGCAAAGCGACAGGACAGCGACTCATTCCGACAACTCCCCCCGCAACAGTTCGGCGATCTTTGGGCGCTGTTTTCGAATCTGTTCCAGGTCGAGATTCAAATTCGAAGACTCGCTAATAAAGCGATAAAAGCCGGCAAGCTCATCACTCCACTCGCCAGACACCACATCGACTGGTGTTTCGCCGCGTCGGTTTTTCTTGGTGACCGATCCGCCCTTCGCGATGAACAACTCGACGATGTCTTTTCGGCAGAGGAATGCCGCAACATGGAGCGGCGAATTGCCGTCGCGGTTTGGACCGTTCACGTTCCCTCCACGACGCATCAGTACCTCGGCAATCCGGAGTCGGCCATGCAGCGCAGCCTGACTCAGCGGTGTCGAACCGGTTCGTGGTTGTTGATCGTTGACACGACGTTGTTGCTGCCGACGATTCAGATGGCCGCGAACCGCTTCGAGATCATCGTCCGCGATGGCCTGGGCAATCGCATCGCGAATGTCCTGGTCGTCGATCCGTCGGGACTCACGCAACGCGTCGGCAGCCTCCGTCGTTTCGACGACATTGAATAGAAAATCATTGCTGAACAGCCCACCGGGATTCTGAAGTTGCAGCAGATGGGTGCCCACGCTCGGCAGGGAAGCCAGTTCGATTTCGATCGACTCGCCGTCACCAAACGTGACGCTGCCATCGACACGCCGACCATTGACGACGACATGAGCTGCCTCGTCGACATGACGTCCGCTGACCACCATGGCACGATTCTCGGGATAGAGAATCGGAAACTCTTGATGACCACGTTGCTGTTCGATGGGACCGAGAGTCCAAATGGCCGGTTGCGGATGCGGTAATCCGCAGGCCGCGCCATGTCGAGCGGTGAAGGTACCAAGAAACTTCCCTTCGCTCGCAAGACGCACCAACTCGCTCCGGGAGAACGTGAAAGAATCGGAGTTCTTTGAGCAGTAGCCTTTCGTCTCTTCCCCCGCGACAAACTGCAATTCGACCGGCTTTGGCTCATCGCCGAGCAGGACGCCCTCGGCTTCCAGCACAACCGATTGCTCCGAAGCCGCCATTTCAAGCGCGTCGAGTAGATCACCTGTGAAAGCATGACCGACCGTCTCTTGATTGAGTGTGACCTGTCGTGCAAACGCACCCGACACGCCCGTGCTGCCTTCGAGGACCATGTCCCAAATCGGATCAAAACGCTGCTGTCCTTGCCAAGAGAACTGCCAAATCTTTCGTTCCGGGGCACCTTCCTCGGCGACCCGACGGTAAAAATCAAACTCGACGATGTTGAGGCGACCCTGGGGAAGAATCAGAAATCGATCGTTCGCTCCGCGCCAGGTCGGCGCATCCATCCCTGTGCCCGGTGTGTTGGTACTCACCAGGAAAGGCATTCGATGACAGTCGCCGCACACGTTTGGCTTTGGCTTTTCGTCGTGATGCCCTTTGATGTGGAACAGTTCGAACCCCGCATTGGCACGCTCCGAAACGACGTTCGTGTAGGCACGCTTTTGGGCCGGAGGATAAGGCACGCTGAGCAAAAACTCGGCCATGTCATCGCGCTGTGCCGCCGTCAGCTCGCCGCGTTTTCCTTCATCATTAATGCTGTCGTCATCAACGGCTTGCATGGTCGATGCGAGCCCGCCATCGATCAAGTGCCGCGCGCTGCTTTGCGGAATCTCTGGATCGCTATTGGGCGCGACGGAACCATGCACGTTCGCGCTGTTGTTACCGCCATACGGATCACCCGGAATCCCATCCCAATGAAAGGGTGCGGTGTCACGAAGTCCGCGGATCGGCATGGTGGACCGCGGCATGATCTGGTCACCACCGGAGACCACCGGAGTCTTGAGCACCCAAAGCAGTTGATCGGTGTGTCCGTCAGGGTGGCAGCTCGCGCAGGAATACGTTCCCGTCGTCGACGCATCGGCATCGTTAAACCAAGTGCGACCGAGTTTGACCTCCCGGTCCGTGGGGTCCTCGAGAGGAACAAAGCCCGTCACATTTGGTTGAGAGAGGTCCTGTAGATCGATGACCGAAACCGTATTGGCCACGGCGTTGTAAACCCACGCAGACGTCGCGTCGCCCTCCGCATCGTGCTCAAGTGCGACGCCGCGCGGAACAGCGCCGACCGCGATCCGGCCAAGCACTTCGCCGCTTGCCACGTCTATCGTAAACAGTTTGTCGGAGCCCGCCGCCGTCACGACAAGCGTTGCGTCGTCTTGGGTGATTTGAATTCCAAATGGTGTCGCGAGCGCCTGACCCTGCTTGGGATGTTGAGGCGGTAATGGCTCAAGCTCAAGAAATTCGGGGGCCAGGGCAGCATCATCTTCGAAGCGGACTTGAGTAATTTGATTCAAGAAGGCACGGTTTTCGAGTTCCGCAAGTCCATGTTTCTTGGTTCCCGCGCGACCGTTGATGTGATTTCGCGCATCGGTCTGGGCAACAAATACGTTCCCATTGGAATCGACAGCCATTCCGTAGAGCAGCGTGCCGAGCGTATCGACAGTCTCAATCAGAGTGTCAGTTTCGGTGTCAAACACGAACAAGTCGCGATCAGGAACATCGGGATGTTTAACGATGTCCACGACGTGGCCGACTGACAACACGTTGTTATTGAAAATCGAGTGTTGCCACGCGTCGAAGGTGACTAACTCGCCATCAATTTCATTTCCCGAGCCACCCGACAGCTGCGTCTTATTGTTCGACTCGAAAGGAATCACGTACAACCTCTTTCCACGCACGACGATCGAACGCGGATCCTGAGCCGCAATCGAGAGCCGCTTGATCACCGATCGTTTCACCACATCGATGACCGCGATTTGATTTTCGGATGACAACGCCACGTAGGCCTTATCGTTGCCGGCGAAGGCGATCCCGACCGGCTCGTCAAACAGCGTCGCCTTGGTCTGCGGATCAAATTCTTGGATCGTCGCCGTCACCTGCAGGAATGTTGGGCTGTTAGCCTCGGCGTCGATCACACTGACCGAGTCCGAGACATGATTGGAAACCCAAATCTCTTTTCCGTCGGGGCGAACGGCAATGCTGCACGGATCAACGCCCACCGCGATCCGCTGGAACAGCTCTCGCGTTTGGCGATCGATCACATCCACGGTGTCTGCAGGCGTGTTCACCACAAAAACGTGGTTGCCACAGATCGCGATCGGATTGCTGTGAGGGCTCGCGAAGAACGGATGCCCCACCGGTGAAATCGCCGATGCCGATTCCGTCTGGATTGACGTTTGATTGACGACCGGACTGTGTTTCTCGCGTTCGTTGCAAAGCAGCGAGGCACCGACAAAAGAGGTCACTATCAACGTGACGAGGGTCGAGCGGTTCATCGTCATTCCGTGCATGTGGGAGTGGGAGGACCGAAGTGAGACTTCCGCAACGAGACAATCTACCCAAAATCGCCTCCCATTTCCGTAAGATCAACTCCGACTTTCACTCTCCCCAGCATGTTGCAAACGCGTGAAGCCAAAATCTGAAAGGATTACATAGAGAGGTGGGATCACGATCAACACCATTAACGTTGAAGCGATCAAACCGAAACAAATGCTGATCGCGATCGGAATCAGGATTTGAGCTTGAAGGCTCTGCTCCGCAAGCAGCGGCAAAAGTCCCGCCACCGTCGTGAGCGAGGTGATCATCACCGCACGGAAACGGCGGCGTGACGATTCGACCGCCGCGTCGATGACCGACACCCCGTCCGCAACCGCGTTCTTGAGGAACAGAACCAGCAGGATCGAATCATTGACCACAATACCGCAGAGAGATGCGTAGCCCATGATGCTAGGCAGGCTGAGGTTTTGCCCCAATGCCAAGTGGCCCCAAACGACTCCCACGAATGCGAAAGGAATCGCCCCCATTACGATGAGCGGTTCGATATAGCTGCGAAACTGGAACGAGAGAATCACAAACACTCCAAGGCAACCGATGACTGCGGCGGCAGCCATCGACTGGCCGGTCTCTTTCCCTTTTTCTGATGCTCCCTTAATGGCGACGCGCAGTCTCGGAAATCGCTCTTGGAGGTCCGGGAGAACCTCTTTCTGAACCAGCCCAAGGACCGCCGTCGCGTTGGACCGATTCGAATCAACGCTCGCAAAAACGCTCACGACACGTCGCCCATCGGCGTGCCGGATACTGGACCAACCACGGCGTTCTTCGAGCTTCGCCACTTCACTGAGCGGCACTGTTTGGCCGCCGGGAAGTGAAAGTCGGTAGTCTTCCAGGTCGTTCAAGCTGGACCGCTGATCGTCGCCGAACCGCACTTCGATGTCGATCGAATCACGACCGATTTGAATTTGGTCGCTGAGCAATCCCTGAAATGAGCCGCGTAGTTGTTGGGCCACGTCGATACTCGTGAGGTCCAAACCTGCGGCACCCGGCAACAAACGAACCAGCACCTCGCGTTCACCGAGTCGCAAATCATTGCTGACGTTGGAGACACCGGCAAAGGTGGCCAAGTACGATTCGATCTCCGTCGCGGCAGCCTTGAGTTGATCGAGTTCAACCCCGGAAAGTTGCAACTCCAAATCCCTTCCCGTCGGCCCCAACGCCGGCTCGTCAAACGTGATGCTGAGCGCATCGGGCACGGAACCGGCGGCGTCTCTCCACTTGCGGATGACATCCGGGATCGATGCTTCACGTAGTTCATTTGTCAGCAAGTCCGCTTGAACGGTCGCGACATGAGGCCCTACTTCTTCGGCATCCAAGTTTTGACTGAATCGCGCGAAGGTGACTTGGACCAAGTCTTGCTGACCAGGTTGCAACGGCTTGAAGTGTTCATTGGCTTCCCACAACCCACGTTCAAGTTGGCGGACCACAGCCTCGGTGCGGGACAGCGGCGTTCCGGGTGGGAGTAACACCCGCGCGACGATCGTGTCCCCCTCGAGTTCGGGGAAAACGTTGAATCGCACGTAGCCGCCGGGCAACAAACTGATCGTCAGCAGGAACGTCATCATGACACAACCCGCCGTCAGGTAGCGCCAAGCCACGGCGAAACTCACGAGACTTCCCACGGCGTCGCGTGCCAAATCAACCAGTCGATCACATGCTCGGCGAAACGCATTGGTTTTATCGGCTCGCTCCAGTGAATGACCGAGGTGAGCCGGAAGAATTAGAAACGCTTCAATCAGACTGGTCGCCAAGACAAGTAACAACATCATCGGGAGCACCCGCAGTATCTTCCCGATTTCACCGTTGAGAAAAATGAGCGGTCCAAGAACGCTGCATGTCGTGAGAAACGAACTCAAAACACCTCCGGCGACTTCCTGCACTCCATTGATCGCCGCTGACATAGCGGGCTCGCCCGTTGCCCTTCGGGAAGCGATGTTCTCGGCGATCACAATCCCATCGTCCATGAGCAGGCCGAGCGCCATGAGCAACCCAACCATCGTCAGCATGTTGATTGTCAGACCCACGGTGGGCACGAGCGCGAACGCGGCGAGAAACGAGACCGGCAGGCTTGCCACCACCCAAAACGATAAACGAGCATTGAAGAACAGCCACATCACCGCAAAAACCAAAACGCAACCCTGGCATCCATTCTTGATCAACAATGAGATGCGGTCCTGAACCAGTGAAGATTGGTCATTTAAAATGGTGAGCTCGATTTGAGGTTGTCGGGATCTCTCCGCTTCTAAAGTGTCCCTCACCACGCCGGCGACCTTGAGCGCATCTTCCGATTTAGCTTTTTGCACTTTCAGGACGGCGCCGCGAACACCATCAAAAATCAGCTTTTCTTCATCGAGTTCGAATTCCTCGGTGATCGTCGCAACATCACGAAGCAAGATCTCTGCGCCACCACGACTCGCACCGACAACCGTGTCCTCCAGTGCGATTCGGCTATTGCGACGTTCCTCGACGCGCACCAGATACGTCTCCGTCGTTTCAATCTTGCCCGCCGGTACATCGATACTCTGCTGGGAAAGGGCGTTTGCGATGATGACCGGACTGAGCCCGTAGCGTTGGATCGCTAACGGTTGCAATTCGACTCGCAACAGCGGGTCCGAAAAACCATCGAGCAGCACATCCGAGATACCCGGCGTATTGATGAGCCGCTCACGCAGTTGCTCGCAGTAAGCCTTCAGGCTCGTCGGCTGCATGTCGCCCGAGACGAGAACGTCGAGCACCGGTTGGCGGGTGTTGAGCCTGGTAATGACGGGCGCTTCGGCGTCATCGGGAAAGTCGTTGATGCTGTTGACGGCGTTGTCGATCTCGTTGCGAAACCCGCTGTAATCGCCGCCATCTTTCATTTCCAGTGAAACGCTTCCCGTCGAATGCCGAGCGACACCCGTCATCTCTTTGAGCGACTGCACTCCATCGAGATTGTCCTCCAGTCGCCGGACGATCGTCTCTTCGATTTGCTCTGCCGTCGCGCCGGGGTACACGACCGTGACTTCCACGACGGTCGGCAATGCGTCCGGAAACGTCTCGCGCTGAAGACTTCCGACACTCAACAGCCCCGCAACGAGCATGATGATCATCAGCAAGTTCGCGGCGGTGGGGTGTTTCGCAAAAAACTGGATCATCGTCACTCACCTCCAAGCGGCTGAACCAACTGCCCGTCGATCGCTGGTCTGGGAAAACGCGTGACCAGCAACTCACCATCGTTCAGTCCACCGATGACTACCCGCGTGTCCCCTTGGGTCGGACCGAGCACCACAACGCGTCGACGAAGTCGTGACTCGTCATCCACCACGTAGACTTCATCTCCGTCAATGGACGCTCTCGGGATCACGATGCGATCTGCCGGTTCGCCGACCAACCGCACCTCGCAGAACTCACCCGGCACCAAGGGCAGCGAACCCTTTGAAGCCGTCGTCTCCGAGCCGGACGATTCGTCACCCCCGTTGCGGACTTCGACGACCACTCCGAGTGTCCGAGTTTGCTGGTCTAGCGACTCGGTGAAACGAATCGGCTTGCCCTTGAAGACCCGCCTTGCCGGCCCCTCGCCGACTTCGACGACGGCATTGAGATCACGCAGCAACCTCGGGTCCATCAAGCCGACCTTCGGATCGGAATAGTTGAGTAGGAGACTTTCCAGCCGGGGAATGGAAAACTGCGATTCGACTTCGACGGTCGCATTCTCTTGAATCTCGAACACCGACACGCCCGCGGAAACGAACTGCGCGATCTCGAGATTGACGCTCGAGAGTCGACCGGAGAAGGGCGCGCGAAGAGTCGTTCTTTCAAGATCCCGTTTTGCTTCTTCGAGGCGAGCCTTAGCGGTTTTGAGTGCGGCTTCGGCCGACCGGATCTTCGTGGGGTAAAGACTCAAACTGTTCCGTCTCAATTGCACGCTCTGCCGTTGCTGAAGCAGTGTCTGCCTGGCTTGATCCACTTCGCCGACGGAGGCCGCGTTCCTTTTTTGAAGCACGAGTCTCCTCTCCAACTCGGCTCGCTGCACTTCCAGCATGGCGTCGTCGATCTTCAAAGACTCCTCGTCGGCGGCCCGACTTGCCGCAAGCTCGGCAAGTTGTGCTTCGGCGGAATCGACGTCGGCCTCCCGCTGACGCACGCGAAGTTGGTAGTCCTCATTATCGATCCGGATCAACAATTCCCCGGCCTGCACTTGGCTTCCCGAGTCCAGACGCTCGTGAACCTCAACGACCCGACCGGAGACCTCCGGTGTCGCGGACCAAACGCGAGCGGGCTGTGCCGTCCCATACCCGGAAACAGCTAACTCAGTCGGTGCGTAGTGCACGGTTACCACCGGCACCGTCAGACGGGTCTCCTCCGGCTGCACGCGTGGAAGAGGCTTCCGTCGAGAAGCGACCCAGACAAAGACGAGCAAACCGAATCCGATTGGGGGCAGCACCAACCATCTCCGCCACGACGCTGAGTTCATCAGTCGGCCAAACCAATTGCGATGTCTATGATTCGCCATCGGAACATCACTCGTTTGAGTAGTTTGCCAGAAAAAGATCGACGCCGGTCGCGATTCGATTCTTTCGATGGGCCCTTCCCGAGCCGGCCCCTCCGATCTGCGTTTGAATCATGTCGAGCCCAAGCATCATCGACACGAAAAGCTCCGCCGCCATCGCCGGATCATCCACCTGGAGCACGCCTTGCTCCGTTTGTCGACGAAAATACTCGGCCATCGCTTTGAGAACGCGAGCGGGACCAGCCTTGATGAATGCCTTCCCGATGTCGGGATTATCGCGAGCTTCGGAAACCGCGAATCGCTGCCAGGTGCGTGCCTCGGGGCTCAGAATCCGCTGCGTGAATTGCTCTCCGAATCGCAACAAATCCTCGCGTGGATCGCCGGTTTCGCTGAGCACTTGCTCTAAATGTCCAGCCCGCCGCTTGGCCTGCAGATCGATCACGGCGCTTAAGAGCCCCTCCTTCGACCTGAAGTGACTGTAGATGGTCGGCTTCGTCACGCCCGCCTCCGTCGCGACGACATCGAGACTGGTGGCCGCGAAACCGTCCTTCAAGAACAGCTTGCTCGCAGCAGTCAGGATCGACTCCCGGGTCTCGACGCTTTTTGCCCTGCCCAACTCGCAAACCTCCACCGACATCGCTTTTCTTTACTTTACCGTAAAGTAAAAATTAGTCAAGTTAGACGGCCGTCGGCGGCGTTCAATTGGAAGCAGCCCTGCCCCGGAAGGGTTCAGGTTCCAGAGAGAAGACGGCGCGGGTTTTCGACCATCCAGCGACGAATGTCGTCATCGGTCGCGCCGAGTCGGGCACGAAGCAGTTCGACCATCCGCGGCATCGTCGTGGCGCAGCCGGCGAAGTGCTCTCGTCCCGACGCCCAGGCCGCCAAGTCTTCGTCGACTTCGACCGTTTGATCCGCCAGCCGGTGCTGACCCGGACCGAGACCCGCCGCGGAAATTGCATCCGTCACGATCACAATGCGATCACTCGGCAGCATTCGCAGGTAGTTGCCGAGCGCAAAGAACGGGACATGGTGCCCGTCTGCGATGAACGAAATCGTCAATCGGTTCCCAAACGCCAACACGCGTTGCACGATGTTGTCGTGCCGGTGCATCTCGCCCGGACACCCGTTACCCAAATGCGTGAACATCGACAGCCCCGCATCGATGGCACGCTGCAAATCTTCCATGGAAGCATCGCTGTGTCCCGCGGCGACAACGACGCCTTCCTCTACCAATCGCCTGATTGCGATTTCGGAACCTGCTAGTTCCGGCGCGAGAGTCAACATTCGGACCAGACCCTGTCCGGCTTCGATCAATCGCTGAATACCGTCGACGTCAGGCGGGCGTGTGTGTTCGGTGGGATGAGCACCGACGAATCCGGGTGCAGGATTGATGAATGGGCCCTCGACGTGAATGCCAGCGACCATCCCCGCCACTTCAACATTCGATGTCGCGACATCGGCGATCCGTCGAATACGCCGACACATGAGCCGGAGATCATCGGTGATGATGGTCGGCAAAAACTGATCGACCCCATCCGCCCGAAGCGAACGACACGCCTCAACGACGTCTTCTTCGGTGAGCTGGTCCTGGTTGAAATCGATGCCGCGATAGCCGTTGACTTGCAGGTCGATAAAACCGCTCACGAGAATCGCTCCGCAGAATCCAACACCTCCTGCGGCAACTGACTCGCAGCAGCCTCGTCGATCACGAGCGTCGTCTTCTCGTGGTTGCGCAGGGCACTGGCCGGAACCGTCACGCCGACGGGTTCGCACAAAGTGTCACAGACCGCCTTGGCCTTGCGCTCGTCGGGCACACTGCAAAAGATCGACCGTGTTTTGAGGATCTGACGAATGGACATGCTGATCGCGTGCGTGGGGACGGTGTCGATCGACTCAAACCAACCCTCGCCCACCTGCTGTTGACGACATGGTTCGTCCAACTCCACCAACAGGTAGGGATCCTCCGTTTCGAAATCTGCCGGGGGATCGTTGAATGCGAGGTGGCCGTTCTCGCCGATGCCGACCAGCGCGACATCAACAGGCGCCGTCGCTACCGAATCGGACGCGACTCGAATCGTTTCGGCGGGGTCGACGTCGCCACGCAAAAAGTGGAACGATGCCAGCGGCACCTGATCGACGAAGCGTTCTTTTAGGTAACGACAAAAGGAAGCCCCGTGGTTGTCGGCGATCCCAACGTATTCATCCAGGTGAAACCCATGAACGCGCGACCAATCGATGTTCGGTTCCGCAACCAGATGTTTGAGCACCTCGAACTGCGACGCTCCAGTCGCGACGATCAAGCGAGCCACACCGTGGGTCTCGATGGCGCTGCGGAGTTCGACGGCAGCGTGGCTGGCCGAGTAGCGACCCATGTCGCGAGGGGTGGGAGCGATGACAAGATGCACAACGAGCGACCACAAATGAAGGGAAGCGGACGGAAGGGATCAGTGTACAATCTGGCGGTGCAGTCGTAACGAAGTGCTGCCGGCTCCTCCCTCTGAGAACTCTCTGATGAAAGCGGTTTCGCTGCTCCTACTCATTTCAGTCTTTGCATCCGCGAGCGACCTCTCGGCTCGCCAGCCCAACATCGTGCTGATGCTTTCTGATGACATGGGATGGGCGGATCCAGGGTTCCACGGCGGCGACGGTGCGCTCACGCCCCACCTCGACCGGCTCGCCAGCCAGAGCACTCGTTTGACCCAGTTCTATGCGCATTCGGTCTGTGCCCCGACGCGAAGCGCGCTGATGACGGGCCGTTACGCCTTTCGAAACTGGATGGACTGGCGATCGGAAGACTTTGGAAAACCGAGCTACCTGGCCAAACTCGGACTCAAGCTCGCCGAGAACGATCGCGGCGAGCCGACACGCATGATTCACGCGTTGGATTCTTCCGAACACACCGTCGCCGAAGTTCTGCGCGATGCGGGTTACTTCACGGCCCTGATCGGAAAGTGGCACCTCGGCGAATGGTTACCCGAGCACCTTCCAATGGGACAGGGATTTGCCCATCAATACGGTCACTATGGATGGGGCATCGACTACAACAATTACACCATTCCTCACAACTCGCCGGCTCGATTCGCGGTTTATGACTGGCATCGCAACCAACAACCTCTCGACGAGCAAGGCTATTCCACCGATCTGTTCGCAAACGAAGCCGTCAGACTCATCTCCGAACAGACCGACGACCAACCTTTCTTTCTCTATGTTCCGTTCAACGCGATTCATGGCCCGCTCGAAGACATTCCGCGTTACACCGACAAGCTCGACAAGCGGTCCGCGGCGCTGAAGTGTTTAGATGATGCGGTCGGTCGAATTGTCGGAGCCGTCGATCAGTACGGTTTCGCGAAGGACACGCTCGTGATCTTTGCCAATGACAACGGTGGACTCACCGAAGAGGTCAACCGACCATTCCGTGGCACCAAGAACACCACCTTCGAAGGCGGCGTTCGCGTCGCCTGTGTGATGCGCTGGCCCGGAAAGCTCAAGGCGGGTGCGACCAACGACTCGATGATGCACGTCGTCGATTTGTTGCCTACGCTTGCTCGACTCGCGGGCGGCTCGACTGAAAAGTGCCGAAAACTGGACGGAATGGACTTATCAGAAAGTCTGCTGAGCGGTGCGACCGGAGAGCGGACCGAGATCGTGTTCGAAGTCGACGGCAGTGTTCGACTACCGACGATCCGCTCGGGAGACTTTAAGTTGATGGGTGAGATGCTCTTCAATGTGGTTACAGACCCCGGTGAAGAAACGGATGTCGCGAAACAACACCCAGACATCGTAGCCAAGCTGAAGAAACGTCTCGCGGAGTACTCCGCGCAGCGACCCAAGCTCACTCAAGTTCTCGGCGAGAGACCGCTCTTGATGGACCCGCCACAGCCTTACGTTTACGGCCAAGCCGAAAATGCGACCGCGCCCGAATGGCTCATTCGTCGAGTGGACGCGGTTCGCAAGACACAACCTCAGCAGTGGGCTCCCGGCGAAACACCTTGGCCGCAAGCCCCGACCGGTGCCACCATCAAGTACTCCGGCGACGGACGTTAGTGCGTGTGAATTCCGCACTCCTGCTTGAGCCCTCGAAAACGGGTGTCGCGGTCAGTCAGGTCCGCCGGAGTGAGCGGACGACTGGAATGGGCGTCACCAACCGTCACGTATCCCTTCGCAAAGAGGGGATGTTGGGGCAGGTTGTTGTCTCGTAGGAAATGATAGGTGTCCCGATCATTCCAATCGAGAATCGGATAGATCCGGTAGCGTGAGCCTTTGCGCTCAAGTGGTCGCAGTGTTTTTCGATAATCGGTTTGCGTCGCGCGCAAACCTGAAACCCAGCCCTGGACACCCAGCTCGTCCAACGCGCGATGCATCGGCTCGACTTTGCGAATGCGGTCGTAGAGATCGATGTCTTCGACGCGATTACTTTCCCACAGTCGTCCGTATCGCGATTCCATTTTCGCCGGCGAGAGTGGCGACCTGTAGACATGCAGATTGAGATTCAATCGACGAGTGATGGTTGCGGCGTAGTCGTAGGTTTCCCGCGGCAAATAGCCTGTGTCCACCCAAATCACGTTGATGTCTGGCTTAATTCGAGTGGCCAGCTGAAGCGTCACAGCCGACTGAATGCCAAAACTGGTGGAAACGGCGAGCGAGTCTCCGAACTCGCTCGCCGCCCACGTCAGCAGCTCGTCGGCAGTGAGCCCGATGAATTTGCCTTCGAAAGAGTCGTTGGCGGATGAGAGAAGTGTGGAATTCATCGTTGTTGCCCGCAGTCGAGATTTGGTTGCCCTCCTTCGACGCCGGTCATGGCCGCGCGCTTACGTTTCCGTGACCCATGTTTTTTCCGATCGGCCGTTGGAGAGTCGCGAATGGGTCTCTGATCCAAAAGGCGCCACGCACGGGTAACCCGAAACGTAAGTGAGGGAAAAGCGGCGCTTGCGCCCTGTCCACGGAGTCCCTCGCTCACGCTCTCACGCTGCGGGCGACCAGCATGGGGAATCTCGGCCAAAACGCACGGAATCCCGGTCGAAAGGTGCCACGCACGGGTAACCCGAAACCTGAGTGAGGGAAAAACAACGCTCGCGCCCCGCCACGGAGCCCCTCGCTCACGCTGCGGGTGACCGGCATGGATCGAGTCTCGAAAAGAAACGTAAGACGCGCTCACCGGGTCTCGTCGAACAGGGAGCACACGCACGTTTCCATTCAACGAGCCTTTTCAAATGCGACGTCACACTTCACGACTGCGTTTCGAAATTTTGGAGAGCAGGATGCCCTACGCCGCGGACCTCGGGGTCGCAGAGATCGCGTTGTTCGCACCCCCGACGGAACCCACACCGCCCACGGTCCCGGCTGAAATCAGCGTGGAGTCGACAACATCCGAACCTGAGTCGTTTGAATCGGAAATCCCAGCAGTCGTCGCAGAGAGTCCCAGCGAACCGTTGGACTCCGACTTTCTCGACTCAACAGTAGCGCCGTCCTCGGGTCGCGACCGACTTTTCGGAGACAACGAAACGCTCGACGAAGTCCTCTTTGAACGCGGACGCTTCACGCAAGATTTTTCCGACACGCCGGATTCCGCCCTGGATGACTTCCGACGAAATCCTTTCGACGCCCCGGCATTTGAAACGAACGAAATAGGCAGCGCGGACGGCACAAACGAAGAAGCTGATGCCGAACGAATCCTTGGTCCCGAGATCGATGACGCGATCCCACTACAGACACAGAATTGATCCCGTTTTGCGGTCGGTCGCGATGTGGTGACGGACGAGTCGGATACTTGCTCATCTTTAAGAGGTGCAACCAGCCGACCAAAAGGAGTCTTCCAATGATCAATGCCGGTGCGACACTCGAGGGAGCGTCACCATCGCCCCGAGACCCTTGGGTGGCTCGCCTCACGGGAACACCCGAAATTCGGGATGCGGCTCTCGATGAGTTGCGTGAGTTTCTACTCCGGGGCTTGCGGAAGTTGATGTCCTCGCGATATGGCGGCGGTTACTCGGCCGAAGACGTTGTTCAGGTCGCGCTCGTCAAGATCATCGACTCGCTCGATCAGTTCGCCGGGCGCAGTCGCTTCACCACGTGGGCGATGACGGTCGCGACGCGAGTCGGCATCAGCGAAATGCGGCGCAAACATTATCACGATGTCTCCATCGAATCGTTTACATCGGACGGTGCGTCCTTCGAAGTCGCGGCAGAAGTGGATGTGACCGCTTCGGCGGAGCTTGATCGCATGTCCATGGTGGTCAAGCTTCAGAAACTGATCGATGAAACGCTTAGCGAAAAACAACGCTTCGCAATCCGTGCCTCGCTCGCAGGGTTGCCGGTCGAAGTGATCGCAGAGAAAAGTGGAAGCAATCGCAACTCCGTCTACAAACTGGTTCATGACGCGAGGGTCAAGTTGCGGTCGGGCTTGGAAGCGAATGGAATCTCGGCAGACACACTCGCGGCGGTATTCGCTTAGGGAAAGGAGGAGTTATGACACTCTCAAAGGAACAGACCAAGTTGCTCATTCACATGGTGGCGACCGCCGGACCGGACGAGATCGATTGCGACGAGTGTTACTCAAGCTTCGCTGAATTCGTCGAACAAGAATTGCTCGGAAAACGGCAGGGCAACGACCTCAAAAAGGTCGAGGATCACATCGATCAGTGTCCGTGTTGCGGTGACGAACACCGAGCATTGTTGGAAGCTTTGCGCGAAGCGCATTCCTAATCAGCGAGTTTCGCAGACGCTACGCCGACGGCACTGGCTCGTTGTCGTCGGGGTCGCCATCACCTGGGTCTTCGTCGCTCGAATCAGAAACGACCCTGCGTCGCCAACACAGTGTCGCCAGCAGCGCGAGCCCGCAGAGCCTCGCCGGCCAATCGCCTAGCGTCAGAGTGAACGCCTCTCGGGAATCGATTCGCGGCCTGGCGAAAAGATTCCCGACACCCCCTTGCGGGATCTGTTCGACCACCACGCCGCGGCTGTCGATCCAACACGTCGGTCCGTTGTTGGCTGCGGAGAGGATCGGCCGACGACAAGAGACCGCTACGAGCTGTGCGCAACGTTTGTGGTGCTGAACGACACTGGAGTCGTCAAACCAACCGTCGTTGGAGACCGTCGCAATGACTTCGGGGAGACCATCAGTGTCGCGCAGTCGTTGAAGATGATGCATCGCGACACGTTCCACCGCCGTCTCGATACAGATATTTGGCAAAACCGAGGTTTGACGCACCGGCATGAAGCGTGGTTCATCGCCGTCGGCGAGACCGATATCGTCGGGAATCCAGTCACGAATGACGGGAAGCCACTCCACAACAGGAATGTATTCGCCGAACATCACGAGATGGGTCTTGGCGTACCAGTGCTTGACGGCGCCTCGGTCGTTGAGGTGCAGCAGGCCGCTGTAAACACGCGTCTTCTCACCGTAGTCCACCACTCCGCAACCAACGAGCAAATCGGGAGCCGGCCTGTCGGGCAACGTCATCCGCTGCTGGAGCAATTGAGTCCGCGCACGAAATGACGAACGGAACTCACCCAACCGGCGGCGGACCTCCTCGACAGACAATCCGTATTCCATCGCCTGTTCGGCGTTGCCATCGCCGATCATCCAGGGCAGCGTGCCGGTGAACATGGATTCGGGCCAGACCACGACATCAACCGGTTGCGGTGATTCCCTCGCCGCAAGAATCGACTGCCGCGCGTAGGCTTCGAAAATGGCAAGCTCTCGGCCTTCGTCCTGAAAATACTCGATCGGTTCATTGCGTCCGATCAACGCAAACGTTGTTGTCGGTTCACCCGTTGGCTCGTTCAACCGAAACGCCCCGTAGCCGAGCGTTGCGACGATCAAGACCCCCGCGAGGGCGCAACTTGAGACCGGAAATGGTCGCTCACCTTTTGAACGACGAAGAAACCATGTCGCCGTTTCAAAGAAGGCAACGTTCACCACCACCAAGACGAACGACACCGCGTAGCTGCCACCAAGATCGGCGATCTGAATCATGATCGGAACATCCGCCATCGTGTGCCCGAGCATCGCCGCCGAGACCCCGGAGAGCATGTAATTCCGAATGCACTCCATCCCAACCCACAGAAGAGGCGCGGAGATCGCAAGCGGAACTCCCCGAGCAACCAGTCGCTTCGTTGCAACCACGAACAGGACTCGATACACGGCGAGATAGGCAGCGAGCACGAGCCAACAGACGTAGATCACAGGATGGGCGAGGCGCAGCCCCTGAAGCGTGAGCGCCCAATAAAGAAATGCCCCCAGGAACAACATCCAGTAGCCGCGGCGGCCGAAGGATCCCTCCGACACCACGAGCAGGTACGGAACATTCGCGACAAACCCCAAAGGCCACCATCCCAGTGGCGGTTGGCCGAGCCAAGGCACAATGACGAGTGCCGGCAAAAGCCACCACCACCACGAGCGAGACGCGGGTGCCACAGGTTTATCGAGAGATTCCTTGCCAGCCATGTGGCAGATCGTAGAAAAAACGGGGCTTCGGCGGAATCGCAATGCCTCGTATTGCGTTCACGCACGCTCGTGGGCGCGATGACGGCGACAATCGAAGTCGAGTAGGATGGCAGGTCCGCGCAGACGCGTCATCAAACGCCGTCGAACGCTCCCCCTCACAGGCCATCATGAAACCTCCTGCATATCTCGGTCCCTACAAAGTCGGTGAATCGCTCGGGCGCGGCGGCATGGGCACGGTCTTTCGCGCGCAACACGCCAAGTCCCAGGAGGACGTCGCGATCAAGTTGATCGCCCAACACGTCTCCGATGAGATGAAGTTTCGGCGACGATTTGCGAGCGAGATTGAAACGCTCAAACGGCTCCGTCATCCCAACATCGTCCGCTTGATCGGCTACGGCGAAGAGCACGGACAGCTCTTTTATTCGATGGAACTTGTTCGTGGGGAAACACTCCAATCGGTAATCCGAGCCGAAAAAAAGCTGCCGTGGATGCGGACCCTTGATATCGCGATTCAAATCTGCGGTGCCCTCAAACACGCTCACGACATCGGCGTGATCCACCGAGACCTCAAACCGGCGAACTTGATTCTCGAGCCGGATGACACGGTCAAGCTCGTCGACTTCGGGATCTCAAAGATCTTCGGTCATGATCAAACCGCGGCCGGTGCGATCATGGGAACCGCCGACTACATGGCCCCCGAGCAAGCCGCCAACAGCGGTATCTCGGCGCGAACAGACCTCTATTCCCTGGGCTGCGTGATCTACGCGATGCTGTGCGGTCGCCCACCCTTCAAAGGCAAGAGCATCACCGAAGTCATCGATGCCCTGAAAACACAGGAAGCCGTCGCGCTCGATTTGATCGATCCCGATTTGCCAGAAGATGTCGTTCAAATCGTCCACGAACTGTTAGAGAAACAGCCGCATCAACGTCCGCCGACGGCTCTTGCGGTCATGAATCGGTTGAAAGCCATGCGTGCCGGGCTGCACAAGTTGCAGACCATGAGCGATGAGGGCAATCGAACCAATTCGCCATCCAAGGATCTGGATGACGGCACGATTGCGGGAACGGACAATCGCGAAATCGGCGAACCGACAAACCTGAAAGGCGATCGGGATGACACGCTTGCGATGGCGGATACCCCGGAGGATGTTCGCACCAGTCCCTCGCAGGTGGACCTGAGCGCGAAAACCATCGGAACAGAAGGCCATAGCAAGAAGAACGCGACGGTCGGCACCGAATTCAGTCACTCGGAGCCGTCCTCGCAAGACACGTCGACGGGTTCCGCGGGGCAAACACACTTTAAAACCGTTTCCGAAGGTGATGTCCGGGAGAGCTTCTTTTCACCCGCGGATTCGGAAACGGAAAGTCCCTGGAAGCGAAATCTCTCGATCGCCGTCCTCTCAATCGCGCTGTTGGGCGGCCTAGGCCTGGTCGTGTCAACGCTGCTGGGTCCGAACCCGGACGAGCTGCTCACGAAAATTGATGCAACCTTCGAAGAGCAGGGAGCGACCTTCGATTTGCAGCGGCAATATGAACAGTTCCTCAAACTCTTTCCTGATCACCCCCGCGCCGAGGAAATCAACGACCGACGTTTGTCGTACCGTGTCGACAGCGCCATCCGTCGACTCAAACGCAATCGCACCTTCCGGTCAGGTGAAGCACCACTCTTCGAAACAGAATTCCTCGCCGCGATGGAGATGCGTGATAGCGATCCGAAAGCGGCGAGCGAAAAACTTGCTCAGTGGATCACGATCTTTCACGATTCGACTGTCGATGAGGAAGACGAACGCTCCTCACTCGCCGAACTCGCCGAGTTTGAATCGAATCGATTGAAGAACGTTCAACCCAAGGCGGTCACGCCGCCGCTCGATCCGAGATTGCAAGACTTGCTGGAACGAGTGGCCAGCGCCCAATCGCTCCCGGCGAAGGAACGACGTGACGTCCTACGGGGAATCATCGAGCGATACGATGCACCGAAAGAGGCATGGGCAAAACGAGCCGTCGACGCGGCACGCAGCGCGTTGAATCGTCTCGATGTTTCGACCAAGGAAAACAATGCGGGAACCACCGAATCGACTCCCGAATAGGTGCGTGAACTTCAACTCACGGGAGTCAGGCGAGAGCAACCACCGGTTCAGTCCAGTTTCACCGTTGGCAGAAACTGGGGTGCTCGGCGGTGCTTGGTCGCTTGCTCAAACGCATACGCGATGCGCAAAAGTTTGGGCTCGTCCCACTTGCGGCCAAAGAAACTGAGCCCGATCGGCAAACCATAGACCTGGCCCGCAGGGACAGTGATGTTGGGATATCCCGCGACGGCAGCGGGGGAACTGCTGATGCCCGACCAGTGATCCCCATTGATCAGGTCGGTCAGGCAAGGCACACCGGTGGAAGGCGCGACGAAGCAATCGAGTCCGAGTTCATCCAGAATCCCATCGATCCCCTCATCGCGGGTCAGCCGCAAGCATCGGGCGCGAGCTTCGATATAGGCGTTGTCAGTGAGCGGGCCACGTTCCACCGCCTGTTCAAAAAACTCTTGCCCGAAGTACTTGAGTTCGGCTTCGCGGTTGGCGTTATTAAAGTCGATCAAATCTTGCAGCGTTTTCATCGGCGAATCGGGTCCGAGTCGCTCAAGATACGCCGCCATGTCGTGTTTCAGATCGTACTGAAGCACCATCGTTTCGGCGGAACCCGCGTCCTCGGCGATGGCGAGACGGCCGGTATCGACAAGCGTCGCGCCCGCGTCACGCATCGCGTCGAGGGCCTCCTCGAGAACTCGTTCGCAGTCATCGTGAAAGCCAAAATAATTGCGCGCGACGGCAATCTTTGCTCCCTTGAGTCCTGCCGCGTCTAGAAACTGGGTGTAGTCCGTGGATCGCTGCGCATCAGCTTCGGCGGTCGCGTCATCCTGCGGGTCCGTGCCAGCCAAAACGCCGAGCAACATTGCTGCATCGCGAACCGACCGCGCCATCGGGCCGGCGGTGTCTTGGGAATGCGAAATCGGCACAACCCCGGTTCGACTGATCAAACCGAGGGTCGGCTTGATACCAACAATCCCGCAACACGAAGAGGGACATGTCACCGAACCATCGGTCTCCGTCCCCACAGCGACGCTACACAAGTTGGCCGAAACGGCGACACCCGATCCGCTGCTTGAACCACACGGATTGCGATCGAGCGCGTATGGATTGTTGCATTGACCACCACGCCCACTCCAACCACTCGTCGAGTTGGTGGATCGAATGTTGGCCCATTCGCTTAGATTGGTTTTGCCGATCAACACCGCACCCGCTTTTCGCAGTTGCTGCACAACAAACGAATCTTCGGGCGGCTGCGGCGCGTCGAGCAGTGCGAGTGACCCCGCCGTGGTCTTCATTTTGTCGCGGGTATCAAAGTTGTCTTTGACCATCACGGGAATCCCGTGCAGCGGGCCGCGAACGTTTCCCGCAGCACGCTCGCGATCCAACTCCGTGGCAATCTGCTCGGCGTCGGGGTTGATTTCAATCACGGAGCCGAGCTTGTCGTCGATCGCAGTGATTCGATCGAGGTACGCGCGAGTCAGTGAAGCCGCCGAGTGCTTGCCGTTTCCGAGTCCGTCCGCCAGTTCAGCCAAACTCGATTCTTTCAGTTCAAAGTCATCCATGATGGGCTCGGTTTCAGGCACCGCCTGCTCTTGGGCCGATGCCGCGTTGGCGGCCACCGCGCCCGCGATCACCGCGGATCCGAGAAAAGTACGTCGATCCGCCTGGGTGCGATTGGGCATGATGAATCATTGAACGAGTTTCGAAACAAAGATCGGCCGCAGCGTGAGCGAGGGACTCCGTGTCGGTGCAAGCCCCGCTTTCCATCACTTACGTTTCGGATTAGCCGTGCATGGCATCTCTTCGACGAGATGCCCCATGCCGGTAACCCGACGCTCTATTTTCAGCACGAGTAAACCGCGCGAGCGGCTACGTCACTCAATCGACAGTGGTTGCCAATCGGGGATACCGCGTTCTTGAAGCTGTTTTTCGTAACGCACGGTTGCCGGTTGCTGCTCCGCGTAGGGCGCGTCCTCGTTGACCATCAACGGCACGGTTTCCACCCACCACGCATCAAAGGCGGCTCGCAACTTGGCGACGACCTCGGGATGCTGATCGGCAACGTCCGTTTTCTCGTAAGGATCATTTTCGATGTCGTACAACTCTTTGTTGTTGACCAACCGCCAACGCTGAGAGCGAACGGCACAGTTTTTGAACTTGCTCAAATTCGGATCCGAACCTTTTTCCCAGCGGCCCTGGTGAACGAACAGTTCACGATCGGCCCATTCGGCTTTCGGGTTCTCGAGTAGCGGCACGAGCGAACGCCCGTCAATCTCTTGGACGTTGTCGGGAATCTTGACACCCGCCAAATCGCAAAACGTCTTGTACAAATCCAAGTGAGCCGTCAGGGCGGGAATATCGACGCCTTCGCCGAGTTTGCCTTTCCATCTCCAGAAGGCGGGAACATGCGTGCCGCCTTCATACGGCGAGCCTTTGCCGGATTTGAAACCGGCAGTGAAGAGCGATTCGCGTTTTCCGTTCTTCTTGCCAGACCTTCCCGCTTGGCCGTTGTCGGTCATGAAGATGACCAACGTGTCATCCCAAGCCTGCCACTTATCGAGCTTTTCCATCAGCAACCCGAAGTTGTCGTCGATGTTCTCAATCATTCCGTAGCGACCTTGCACGTTGCCGTCCCAACCCATTTCGGCGAAACGTTTTTTGTATTTCTCCGGCGCGATCATCGGTCCGTGTGGAGCGTTCAACGTGATGTACGCAAAAAACGGCGTGTCCGCCTCGTGTTGTTTCTTGATCCAACCGAGCGCGGCTTCGAAGAAGACATCGGTGCAAAAGCCTTTGGTCTGCACCAAGGTGTCGTTGTGCAAAATCACGTTGTCGAAATAGCGGCCAGCCTTTTCGCGGTTCGGTGGAAAATCGGCGCAGCTGCCGGGATAGGATTGGCCGATGCCTCCTGCGCCGTGAATGAAGGTTTCACTGAACCCGCGGTTGTACGGTTGATAGGCATCTTCGTCGCCGAGATGCCACTTGCCGAAGATGCCCGTTTCGTAGCCGGACTGATTCAAGAGTTTGGCAAACGTCGTCGTGGAGAGAGCCATCCGCTCGCGCTCTTTGATCGTGTGCGTGACGCCGTTACGAAATTCATGTCGACCGCTGAAGATGGCCGATCGGGTCGGTGCACACGTCGGACTCACATGAAAATCGGTGAACCGCGTCGAGATCGAGTGGAATCGATCCAGGTTCGGTGTCCGCAACACCTCGTTGCCCAGGCAAGACAGGTCGCCCATCCCCTGGTCGTCGGTCATCACAAGGATGATGTTCGGCCGCGTGCCGGAAAGCTCGGCGGCATCGAGTGGAAGTGTCCCGCACGTCAGCCAAATGGCCGTCAGAGCGATCAAAGTTGAGAAACGCGGCGTCTTCATCATCGGTAGAGGGGGCGATGGGAAAATGGGGTGGGCAAGTGGGCATTGTACCTTGACGCGATCCAACGCTTCTTCGCCACCAAAGAGTTTTTGCCTGTCCCCGTCGAGCCGATGTCATTCGATTCACTGCTGGTCCACACGAAAAAAGGCCTGTATTGCTCCGCGGGCGATTTTTTTGTCGACCCCCGCCGACCGGTCGACCGTGCCGTCGTCAGTCACGCCCACAGTGACCACGCCCGGTACGGTTGCCGACGCTACCTCGCCGCGGCACCGGGCGAACGGCTGCTTCGAATGCGGATGAATTCGGACGCCGAATTCGAGTTTCTCGCCTACGGGGAGAGCACCACCCTCGGCGGGGTCAACATCAGTTTCCATCCGGCGGGACACATGCTCGGATCCGCACAGGTCCGTCTCGAACACCAAGGCAAGGTCGCCGTGGTCACGGGCGATTACAAACTAGGTGACGATGATTCGACGTGCGCAAGCTGGGAACCGGTCCGCTGCGATTTGATGGTCACCGAATCCACGTTCGGGTTACCGATTTATCGTTGGCAACCGGCGGAAGCCATCTTCGGACAGATCAACGCGTGGTGGCGCTCGAATCAAGAACGCGGGCTCTGCTCGGTGCTCTACGGGTATGCGGTCGGAAAAAGTCAACGCTTGCTCTCCGAACTCGACACATCGATCGGTCCGATCTACACGCACGGCGCGGTCGAAAAGGGAACGCAAGCGTATCGTGACTCGGGCGTCACACTACCTGCGACGCAATACGTCGGTGATTTGCCGCGCAAGCACGACTATCGCGGCGGCATGGTGGTGGCCGTCCCGAGTGCCCACGGGACGACTTGGGGACGACGTTTCGGAAAAACGAGCACGGCCATGGCGAGCGGCTGGATGGCGATTCGCGGTGCGCGTCGCCGTCGCAGCGTGGATCGTGGCTTCATCTTGAGCGATCATGTCGATTGGCCGTCGTTGTTGACCGCCGTCGAGCAGTGCGATCCGGAAACCGTTTGGGTGACGCACGGCTATTCGGCGATCGTCGCACGCTATCTCGTCGAATCGGGACGAAACGCGATCGCCCTCGACGGCGTCGTTCGACGCGAAGGCGAAGAGGATTCCGTCGATCAAGTTGCGGATGTCGAGGATGAATCATGAAACGATTCGCTGAACTCTATCGCCGCCTCGACTCGACGACCAAAACAAATGAGAAGATCGCGGCGATGGTAGACTACTTCCAACACGCGCCGGCAGAGGATGCGGCTTGGGCGACGCACTTTCTATCAGGAAAAAAGCTGCGTCGACTGGTACCCACGGGATTGCTTCGGCAATGGGCAGCGGAGGAAGCAGGTGTCCCGACGTGGCTTTTCGAAGAGTCGTATCAAGCCGTCGGTGACTTGGCAGAAACACTGTCACTCGTCGTCCCCGGTTTGAACAGCGACGAAGACGAGACGCTGACCGAGTGGATCAATGCGAAGCTTTTACGGCTTCGCAAACTCGAAGAACCGGAGCAACGACAAGCCGTGGTCGACATCTGGCGGCGCACGGATACGCAAACTCGATTCGTGATCATGAAGCTGATCACGGGTGCGTTTCGTGTCGGAGTCAGCAAACGGCTGGTGACGCGAGCACTCGCCGAACACGCGGAACTTTCACCCGACGTCATCGCCCATCGGTTGATGGGAGATTGGAAGCCAACTGCCGACTTTTTTGAGGGGCTCATCTCACCCGGTGAAGGCGAGTCGCTACCGAGCCAGCCCTATCCGTTCTGTCTTGCCCATGCGATCGAACCTTCGGAAGGTCCGTCATCGCTTGGAAACATCCACGACTATGCGGCCGAATGGAAATGGGACGGGATTCGTGGTCAGTTGATTCGTCGAGGCGGAGACACCTATCTTTGGTCACGAGGTGAAGAGTTGATGGAAGGTCGCTGGCCCGAGATCGAGTCCGCCGGCGAATTCCTTCCTGATGGCACGGTACTCGACGGGGAGATTCTTGGGTTTGATGAGGCCTCCGGCGTGCTTCCGTTCGCCCAGCTCCAGCGGCGTATCGGTCGCAAAACCGTCGGCAAAAAGCTGCTCACAGAAGTCCCCGTCGTGTTCCGCGCGTTCGATCTCCTGGAATCCGACAACGAGGACCGCCGTGCTTTGCCATTCGACGAACGACGTCGACACCTGGAAACGCTCGTTGAAACGCTGGATCATCCGCGTTTGATCCTCAACGAACTCGTGACGGCGAAAAGCTGGGAAATGTTGGCCGAGATTCGTGAAACCAGTCGCGATCGAAACGCCGAAGGCTTGATGCTCAAACGACGTGACGCCCCTTACGATGTCGGCCGTGTCCGCGGCACTTGGTGGAAGTGGAAAGTCGCACCGTTCACGATCGATGCCGTCCTGATCTATGCGCAAAAAGGGCATGGCAAGCGAGCCAGCCTGTTCACCGATTATACCTTCGCGCTCTGGCAAGACGGCGAGTTGATCCCATTCGCCAAAGCCTACAGCGGACTGGACGACGCGGAGATTCGGCAAGTCGATCGCTTCGTGAGAAAGAACACCAAAGAGTCCTTCGGCCCGGTTCGGAGCGTCACGCCGCAGTTGGTCATGGAACTCGCGTTCGAAGGGCTACAGCGCAGCAAGCGTCACAAGAGCGGTGTGGCGACTCGGTTCCCGAGGATCTTGCGTTGGCGACAAGACAAGCAACCCGAAGAAGCGAACACGCTCGCGGAGTTGATGGAGTTGCTGCCAGGTGAATGAAATCGACGAAACCGCATCGACCAAGGATCGAATCGATCCCACACCCGCGGTCGACGAGTATTTTCGATCTTCAGGTTGGAAGCCGTTTCGTTTCCAGCGTTCCGTGTGGCGTGCCTATCGTGACGGTTTCAGCGGACTCGTGCACTCGGCAACGGGGACCGGCAAAACGCTCGCCGTTTGGATGGGGCCGATTCTCAAATGGCTGAGTGAAAACCGCGATCCGGCAAAGTGGAATCCGAAACGGGCGCCCCCACTCAAAGTGCTTTGGATCACGCCGCTTCGCGCATTGGCGGGTGACACCGAGCAATCACTCCGCGACCCGCTCGAAGCACTTCGTCTGCCTTGGCGACTGGAGTCGCGAACGGGCGACAGTAAACAAAGCCTCAAAGCCAAACAGCTTGTCAAACTGCCGACCGCTTTGGTCACGACGCCCGAGAGTCTTTCGCTGATGCTCACGCACGAAAAAGTGCTGCAACAGTTCGCGGAACTCGAATGCGTGATCGTTGATGAATGGCACGAGCTACTCGGAACGAAACGCGGGATTCAAACGGAACTGTGTCTCGCGAGACTGCGCAAGCTACAACCCAAGATGAGAACGTGGGGCTTGTCCGCAACACTCGGCAACCTGGATCAAGCACTCGAAGCGATCGTCGGCAACACCGGGGACAACAAAGCTCGCATCGTCGAAGGCTACAAGAAGAAGCGGATCGAGATGCATTCGCTGATCCCGGCTGAGATCGAGCGATTTCCTTGGACAGGGCACATCGGTACCAAGATGGTGCCCCAAGTGATCGAGTTGGTCGAAACCGTGAAGAGTGCACTGATCTTTGCCAACACCCGATCGCAGACTGAGATCTGGTACCGCGAATTGCTGCAACATCGTCCGGACTGGGCGGGCGTGTTGGCGATTCATCACGGTTCACTGGACACGTCGGTTCGATTGTGGGTCGAAAACGGTCTGCGCGAAGGCACACTTCGGGCCGTCGTTTGCACGAGCAGCCTGGACCTCGGCGTCGATTTCACGGCGGTCGATTTGGTCATCCAGATCGGCAGCCCCAAGGGTGCCGCGCGACTGTTGCAGCGTGCCGGACGCAGCGGCCATCAACCGGACGCGACGAGCCGACTTGCTTTTGTCCCGACCAATGCCATCGAACTGATCGAACTGTCGGCGGCTCAGGCGGCGATCAAGGCCGGAAAACTCGAAGCACGCCCGTTGATGCGGAAGCCGCTGGACGT
>JBCBOT010000041.1:0-37775 GCA_039821165.1 Planctomycetota bacterium
TCGGCGAGGGCATTGTCCGAACCGTTGACAATTTTGGCGTCCGCGGCGAACGGCCCAGTCACGCGAGTTTGCTGGACGCACTCGCCGTGGATCTGATGCGCGAAGGTTGGCGTCCAAAGCCACTCATCCGCAAGATCGTACTCTCGGATGCCTATCAACGTGAAAGCCTACATGACGCCGAGAGCGCCGCCGCAGATCCCGAGAACCGACTGCTTTGGCGTGCCAATCGAAAACGGGTCACCGCCGAGTCGATCCGCGACACCATGATCTCGGTCGCGGGACAGTTGAGCGATGAAGAGCCGACCGAACCCGTTGCGGACAAAGGCGTGTTGGTCACCAAGAACAACGCAACGTCCGTCGAGGTTCGGTCCGGTATCGAGCGTCCCGTTCGCACGATGTACTTGCCGCTGATCCGCGGGCACGTGTCACCGCTGTTATCGACACTTGATGCCGCCGACCCCGACCTCTTAGTCGGTAAACGTCCGACGACGAACGTCCCCGCGCAAACACTGGTTCTACTGAACCATGAGTCCGTCAATCGTTGGGCAGGCCTCACCGCGACAAGAATCATTTCGGAGTGCCCCAGCGTCTCGGAACGGATCGATGCGGTGTATCGCCGTTGCCTCGCACGGGACCCTCACGAATCCGAGCGCGACGCCGCGCTCGAACTCTTAGAAGAAGCGGAGATCGCAGAAGCACGACTCACCGATTTGATCGCCGCGATCTTCGCCAGCACCGAATTTCGACTCCTCGATTGAGACCGGACCATGTTGACGCGAGACGCTGAAAGTCGACACCTCCACCGCCGCGCTCTCTTGCGTGGTGGCAGCTTTGCCATGGGCTCACTCGCCGTCACAGCGATGTCGCCCCTCGGTGTGCAAGCGGCACCGCTAGCGAGCACGCACCCGGCACGCGCCAAACGCGTGATTTTCCTGTTCATGCACGGCGGCCCGAGTCATGTCGACACGTTCGACTACAAGCCGAGACTGGCAAAGGACGATGGTAAGCCGCTTCCGTTCGATCTGCCGCCCAACCTCGACGCCGTTCCAAAATTGATGAACGGGCCATGGAAGTTTGCTCAGCGGGGCGCGTCGGGATTATGGGTGAGCGATTTGTTACCCCACATGGCGGACGTCGCGGACTCACTGTGCGTGATTCGTTCGATGCACACCCGCGGTCAATCACACGGCCAAGCTGTGGGGATGATCAACACCGGAAGTGACAATCTCGTTCGTCCCAGTGTCGGCGCTTGGGTTAGTTATGCACTCGGTAGCGGGCACCCGGACTTACCGGCGCACATCGCGATCGGACCGGCCACCGCGCATGGTGGTCCCCGAAATTACGGCGCCGCGTTTCTTCCCGCGATACACCAGGCGACCGCCGTCGGAACGAATGGAAAACCCGGAACGGGTAAGATTCCGCACCTGACGGGAAAGCTCAGCCAAGACGTGCTCGACCGACGATTCGCCTTGCTGCAACAAATCAACGCCGAGCATGCACTTCGCAGCGGACCCGATCGAGAAATCGAAGGCGCGGTTGAAGCCGTCGATCTCGCTCGCCGGATGCGGTCCGCAGCACCGGACGTTTTTAACCTGGACCTCGAGACGGCGACAACCAAACGCGATTACGGACTCGAAGAAAAGGCAACGAAGGAGTTCGGCCGCAGCTGCTTGCTCGCCCGACGACTGATCGAGAACGGCGTGCGGTTCGTCACGGTCAGCAGTGGCCAAGTCTGGGATCAGCACAGCAAACTGAAATCGGGCCACGAGAAAAATGCCCTTGCGACCGACAAACCCGTGGCGGCGTTGATACAAGATTTAAAGTCACGCGGGCTTTGGGATGACACGTTAATTGTGTGGGGTGGCGAATTCGGACGGACCCCCGTCGTCCAAGGCTCCAACGGACGCGATCACAACCCGCAAGGTTTTTCGGTCGTGCTCTCGGGGGGCGGGGTCCGATCCGGTTTTGCTTATGGCGAAACGGACGAGTTCGGATACTACGCCCGAAAACGACGTGTCCACATGCATGATCTGCACGCAACGATGCTGCACTTATTGGGCATCGATCACAAGCAGTTAACCTATCGATACGCCGGTCGAGACTTCCGCCTCACCGACGTGCACGGGGATGTCGTCGAAGGCGTTCTGGCCTGATTTCATCCTCAACCGTGCGGCTCGCCCCTGGCCAGCACAGTCGGTGGCAGTTAATAATTTCTCGATGAAAAGCGATTCCCCCATCGCCTAGTGAATCATTTCGATTCCCTGTAGACTCCCGTCAACGGAACTAAACATGTTACGAACCACCCTAACACTGGCGCTTACCGCGACGGTCCTATTGATGAGTACTGAAGACGCTTCGGCTGAAACCACCGCAGAGGCGGCAATCTCGAGCAAAGTCTTTTTCGATATCGAAATCAACGAAGAGCCCGCGGGACGGATCGTCTTCGGGTTGTTCAAAGACGTGCCGAAGACGGCCGAAAATTTCCGAGCGTTGTGCACCGGCGAAAAGGGAAAAGGTCAATCCGGTAAGCCGCTCCATTACAAGGGCAGCATCTTCCACCGAGTGATCCCCCAATTCATGCTCCAGGGCGGCGACTTCACCCGCGGCAACGGAACCGGTGGCGAGAGCATCTACGGCGAGAAGTTCGCGGACGAAAACTTCAAGTACAAGCACGACACGCCGGGCCTTCTGAGCATGGCGAACGCCGGCCCGAACACCAACGGCTCGCAGTTCTTTGTGACGACCGTGGTTACCGAATGGCTCGACGGCAAGCACGTCGTCTTCGGTCGTGTGATCGAAGGGATGGACGTCGTCAAACGCGTCGAATCGCTGGGAACTCGCAGCGGCGCCACCCGGTTGCCGATCGTGATCAAGGATTGCGGCGAACTGGAAGACGACGAGAAATAGTCGTTGTCACCAATCAGAAAACGAAAAAGCTCCGGTCGATGCCGGAGCTTTTTTTCGTGATTCACAATGAGTTCGAGTCGTTTGCTGGACGGACGCCGTCTCAGCCGCGACCGTGCTTTCGAGAATTTCGCGATGCAAACCGCTCCAATTCACGTTCGAGCAAGTGGAGGTCTTCGTCAAGCCAGCGATCAAACTCGGTGAGAGGCTGTTCGTCGAGACGGATCGTCAGGTCCGCCCAATCAAGGCCTTCGATTGTTTCGACGCTCTCGGGCCCGTTCGGGAAAGACTGGCTTTTCGAGGACATCCCCATCTTCTCACCTCTGAGTAACAAGGTCGCGCGGACGACGTTTAGACACCTGCACCTGCCATTCGGTTCATATCGTTTTTCTATCTCTACCAGCAATGCAAGTCTCGTGCCCGATCCGCCCGAAAAGCAAGCATTTCGATTGAGCCCGACTTTTACGGTCCGTTTTTCACGATGCGAAATGCCATCGTGGCAAACCGTTGGTTTTTGGCATCAATTTGAGGACGCATTGTCGCACTGCTGCAACGCCCAGATTTTACTCGCTGACCCTCGATCTCCGCGCAGCAATCGGGCAATCGGCGATTTACCGCCAAGCGGCAGCGCGGTCGATTGGGTCGGGTAATCGCTGCCGGGTCGACAACGCACCGATCACATCACGCAGCCGTCACTGCTTCTCCAGCCACTTCCGACAGCGCGCCGGGGACACCTTGATTGAGGTGCCGAGTGACTGCGCAAAGAGACTCACGCGAAGTTCCTCAAGCATCCATCGAAACTCACTTCCCGCCGTCGCGTGCGGATTGCGATCCGATTCCGGAATCGATGCCAACCATTCCGCACACAGTCCCGCGATCTCTTCCATCCCTTCAGCATCGCGCTTCGTCGCGCCGGAGCGAGCCTTGTCGAGTCGATGGCTGATGGCGGCAAGGTATTTGGGATAGTTCTTGAGCCATTGCCATGGCGTGGTCGAGAGAAAACGGTCGTGAAAGAGCCAATCGAGTTGGCGACGAACATCCTCTTGGATCGAACCGCAACTCGATGACTGAAACGACTCGAAGTCGGATCGCATCTTCAAATGGTTTTCAGCGAGAGAGCCGAGCCAACCAGCGACCGACTGGACCGCAACCGCAATCTTTTCGCCGCGATCAGAGCGAGCCGACTCGAATGCCTCTCGCGTCCGCGGAATGGCACGTGGATCGACAAAGGCGATCCGCGCGAGTAGATCCATCAGAGCTGATTCCAAGTCGCCCGATCGAATCACGCCCGACAGCCTGACTTTAATCGTCTCCATTTCGGGCAGCCAACGTACCTGGCGTCGCAGCTCTTTCTTCTCCGCGATCGCGTAGAGCCGGACCAACCCTTGCATCATCGCCGCATCGGCTGTCGTTCGATCGGCGTACAACCGCACAACGACTGAATCGCCTTTGTCGTGGAATGCGGGATACTGCGCGACTTGAACGCCGCCACGCTGGCGTACCGCTTCGACCGGAAGACGATCGATGTCGAACGATGTCATCGGCTCAGGTGAAAACTCCGACTCGGAATCCGAGTCACCCGGCTCCTGTTGCGTCCGCTCGGCCGCACCGAACCGTCTCACCAGGGGCGTGACCGATCGACCTTGAGCGAGTGTCTTGCCATCGTCATCCACCACATTGACCAAGAACTCCAAATGGGGCTCGATCTTGTCAGCCTGGAAATCATTATCGGTGATCTCCATCTCTGCATGACGCGAGAGTGATTCACAGAGTGCCGGCAAAAATGGAACCTCGCCATGTTTCGGCATCAATTCTTCTTCGACCCGTTTCGCGACATCTGCTGCGGGAACGAGGTTGCGGCGGATTCGCTTGGGCAACGCTTTGATCAACGCGACGATCTTGGTGTGCAACAACCCCGGCACCAGCCACCCAAGCCGTTCGTCGCTGACCTGAGTGATTGCAGACTGATGAATGCGTAGACTGATGCCATCGTCGTCCGCGCCGGGTTCGTAGCGATACGCCAGCGGTAATTCTGTTTTGCCGACCGTGAGTTGGTCGGGGAATGCATTCAGCGAAATGGCGTCGACAGAAATATCGATCAAGTCACGCGGTTCCATGAAGCAATGTGACGAATCGTTTTCGATTGTCGGCGGTTGATCCAACCACTCCGATAACTTGGCGGAGTCGGACAGCGCGGCCACCCAATCCGGCGCCGCGGTCTGCTTGGCAAATTTCTCGAGACGACCTTTGTCACATACTTCTTGCGGCAGATTCTGATAATAAAACTGTCGGACAGCATGTTCATCGATGACGAGATCACGCCGACGTGTTTTTGCAGCGAGGACTTCGAAGGCGTCTCTCAGCCCACGATTGTGTCGAACGAACCGAGCGCTTGTCTGCAGTTGCCGCTCCACGAGACCATGCTCGATCAGCAATTCGCGCGCGGTGATCGGATCGATGGGTGGAAGCGGTACACGGCGTTTTGCAACGATCGGCAAGCCGAACAACGATCGCCGTTGGTAACAAAATGCTCCCCGCGCCTTACTGCTCCAATGTGGATCACCGAAGGAGTCTTTGAGCAGATGGCTCCCCACCTCCTCGACCCACTGAGGCTGAATCCGCGCAACGGTCCGGGCGTATTGTTTCGACGTTTCGACCCATTCAGAAGTCACGATCCACTTGGGCTTGGATTCGAAGAGCCCACTTCCAGGCCACAAGAATGCCTGTAAGCCTCGTGGTCCGAGATAGCCATTCTTCTCACCGAGTGTCGCCACGCCCGAAAGGAACCCGGTCAGCAGTGCTTTGTGAATCGATGCGTAGCAATCCTTTTCAACGATCGCCGAGCCTTCATCCGCGTAGCGAATCTTGCCGATCTTTGTGCGTCCTTTCTTTCGGTCGCGAAACAGATCGCGTGCAACATCGCAAAGCTGCCGATAGGTTTCCGCCCACTCGCGCATGTTGTTCGGAGAAAGGAATCGCTTGACCAGCGTCTTGGTTAGCTTGTTTCGCGACAACTCCGCTTTGGACTGTTCATAGAAACGCCACAAGCGAAGCAGGGCGAGAAAGTCGCTCTCGCCGTCCTGAAACTCGGAATGCGATTCGTCGGCGGCCTGCTGCTTGTCCTGCGGGCGCGTGCGGGGATCGGGTATCTCCAACGCTGCAGCGATCGGCAAGACCTCTGCGAGGCAGCCGTGTTCCTCGGCAGCCAATAGGATGCGGCCGATCCGAGGATCGACGGGCATCCTACCGAGTTGCTTACCGATCGGTGTGAGTTCCTGTCGATCATCGATCGCGCCGAGTTCCGTCAGCGTTTGGGCGCCTTCGCGTATCGACTCCTCCCGCGGAACATCCAGCAGCGGAAGTTCCTCCAGCCGGTGAAAGCCGAGCATCTTGCACTGCAACAAGACCGAGGCCAAGTTGGTGCGACGGATCTCGGGTGTTGTGAAGGGATCACGTGACTCGAAATCCTCCGTCGAATACAA
This sequence comes from Planctomycetota bacterium, assembly GCA_039821165.1. Classification (GTDB taxonomy): domain Bacteria; phylum Planctomycetota; class Planctomycetia; order Pirellulales; family Pirellulaceae; genus Stieleria. The sequence goes on from JBCBOT010000041.1 coordinate 6,387, forward strand.
ACGAAGACAAATGCCCGGCCCGATGCGACCGCAACGTCCGGCACGCTGATTCGCACTGGCCTGACTGATGGGCTCGATCGGTAACCGTTGCAGCTTGCTCCGCGGACTGTAGCGACTCATCCGGGCCGTTCCCGTGTCGATCACGTATCGAATTCCGGGCACCGTGAGTGAACTCTCGGCGACGTTGGTCGCGAAAATCAGTCGGCGGTGATTGCCAGAGGGTCGAAAGATCCGTTGCTGTTCCTGTTGAGGCAACCGCGCATACAGGGGAAGGACTTCGACTCGTTTTTCGAGACCGAGACGTTTGTAGTGACCGGCCACGTGATGCGACACCCAACGGATATCACGCTCCGTGGGAAGAAACACGAGTGTGTCGCCTTGACCGCTACGAGACAAACTTTCAAGTCCGGCGATCACATGTCGCGCGAGGTCGTAGTTGGCAAACTCGTCCCCCACGACTTCTTCCCAAGGCAAATTCCGAATCTCAACCGGGTAGCCACGTCCTTCGACGTTCACGATCGGAGCGGGACCGTTTTCATCGGCGAAGTGCTCCGCGAACTTCTCCGCATCGATGGTCGCGGACGTGATCACGATCTTGAGGTCGGGCCGCTTGGCTTGCAGTTGCCGCAGATACCCCATCAAGAAATCAATGTTCAGCGATCTTTCGTGCGCTTCGTCGATCAAGATGGCGTCGTACCGATTCAAAAAGCGATCGGTGCGTGTTTCCGTCAGCAGAATGCCGTCGGTCATCAGTTTGATCAGTGTCTGATCACCGGTGTGGTCTCCGAATCGGACTTGATAGCCGACCTGTTCACCGAGCTTACACTTCATTTCCTCGGCGACGCGTGCGGCGACACTGCGAGCCGCCAAACGCCGCGGCTGGGTGTGCCCGATCATGCCATCGCGTCCGAGCCCCGCTTCCAAACAAAGCTTCGGCAGTTGGGTACTCTTGCCGCTTCCCGTTTCACCACAAACCACCAGGACCTGTCGAGAGCCGAGAAGCTCGAGAATCTCCTCGCGGTGCGACGAAATCGGTAGGTCGCTCGGATATTCCAAGCAAGGTTCGTAGGACTGTTTGAGTTTCCGCGTCTCGACCGATTGACGAAGTTGGTCCGCAAAGGCTTCTTTGGAAAGACGCTTTTTCTGACGTTGCAGCCGGTACCGATCGGAACGCAACGCATTTTCAAGACGCAGCTCTGGGTCTGCGACATAAATGGTTGTCCCTGACACGACGTTTCCTGTCGCATCCGCCGCCGCTCTCTCCGAGTCACCGTGTGCGGCCTCGCTAGATGAATCCGAACGTTTGGAATCACTCGTATCCCGGCTCGACGCATCGGGAGCCGGTTGCAGACGGGGACTGGACGGTTTGAAGTTCATCGAGGCTCTCGGCTCATGTGATCGACGATTCGGTCACGCAGCAAACGGTACGGAATCCCGATCAAAGGGCAACCCGGCAACGACCGAAAGAGCGACACTTCAACGCAAAGGTTCGCCGGCACGGTTGATTTGCCACCGAGACCGCGGGTTGGCGGCGAAGACCACGGACGGTTGCCAGTCAGGCGGCCCGGCGACGATTCGCCGCGCGGAGCTGATCGATCCGCCTGTAGAGAAAGGCTCGCTCACGACTGTAGGTCTCGCGTTGTTTCGCCAGTTCTCGAGATAAGCGACGCGTTTCAGACTGGGGTGCGTTGCCGAGTTCTGATTCGGACAGACGTTGCGCTAACTCGGCGATTCTCGCATGAAAGGCCTCTCGATCACCCGCGAGTCGGTGAATCTCAGCCTCCAGAGATTCAATCCGAATCCGCTGAGCCACCTCGACTTGGTGATGCCGCTCACGAATCGTCACCTTGGCTTGGGCGAGTTGCTGCTCGAAGTCACCATTTCGACTCTCGAGTGCCTGAATCGCTTCGGTCCTGGATTGACGAGCGAGCTGGAGCTCACATTCGCAATCAGCCAACGAATGCTCGATTTGATCGCTTCGATCCAATGCGTCCGCGAGCTCGTCACGCAACTGGTTCTCCGTTTCGGTCGCGCGGTTGAGTGTTTCGAGTGTCGAAGATTGCTCGCTTCGCAGCTCCTCGAATATGGACTCGAGCTGACCGACTCGCTCCGACGCATGACGAGCTACCGTTCGAAGCCGGTCATTCTCAGCCTCTCGTTCTTGCAGCGCACCTTGGGCACGTTCACATTGTTCGCTCGCCCTTCGTGAGGCCTCGCGAGCCTCCGAAAGTGTTTGCTCGAGACGAACGCGTTCGGACTGCCAGATGGCGCGTTCTCCAAATAACGCTTTGAGTGTTGTCCGCTCCTGCGTCAGCTTGTCGTGAAGGCTATGGCACTGCTCCGCAAGGCGTCGCTCTAACTCGCATACATTTCGGACCGCGTTGGCTTCGGACTCACGGGCCGCAGCCTCCACCTGCTGCAGACATTGTTCGCGTTGGTCGACGATTTCCTCGCGCTCACGGACCTGCTGCCGAGCTTCATTCAACTGAGAACGCACCTTGGCGAGGATGGCGGCGTGAGATTCTGCTTGTCGCTCCATGGCGGCGCGGTCGGAGACCACATCAAGTCTTGATTGTTCGAGTTGTCTTTCGAGGCCCGTGATTCGCGTGGACAGAATTCGCTTTTCCTGCTCTTCGGCAGAGAGGAGCGAAACGTATTCCGCGCAGTTCTCTTCTTTCTCGGCGAGCGCACCGGCGACTCGCTGATTCTCCTCGCGGGCATTGCGGAGTTCTGCGTGCAGCGCATCGACATGCGTCTCAAGCAATCGAATCGCGCGTTGGCCCTGTTGCTTTTCACGCGCCGCGTCGGCACGCGAATCCTCAATCGCATCTCGTTGCTTCTCCAGTTCAAACGCGAGAGCATCCGCGTAGTGATCCAGATCGCAGCAATTCAATTCGACCGTTTCATGATCGGTCCTAAGAATCTCGATGTGGGCTTTGAGATGGTCGTGTTCGGCTTGGGCCTCGACCGCAGCAGCCTGATACGACTCGCCAGCAACGCGGAGTTCGGTGGAAAGTTGTTGAATGTTAGCGCGTTGCTCGTTGATGGTTGCTTGTTGTTCCTCGATTACCTGCTCATGTTCCTCGATTACCTGCTCGCGAGCTGCGATTACCTGCTCGTGAGCCGCAACCTTCTGCTCGTGGACTGCGATTTCCTGCTCGTAGCCTGTAATTTTTTGTTCATAGCCTGCGATCCGCTCTTGGAGCATTTGCAGCGCACTTTCGAAGTGTCGCTGATTTGATTGCGCTTCATCGGACGCGGCGGCCGCAGCATTCTTGAGTTCTTGACCGAGCTGCTTGACCTCCGATTTCAAGCGATCCCGTTCGTTGACGATCTCCTCCGAGCCCGCGAGTTTTTCGTTGAGCGCACGCAAGGAACGTCGATGCTCTTCCTCTTTTTGTCGATACGTTTTGGACAGCTCGTCGAGCTGAGCCGTTTGAGCGTGGTTCTGCCGGTCGCTGCTATTTGCGGGATGCTGGCTTAGCGCGGCGAGTTGCCTTCGGAGCCAGAGGACCTCGTTCTGCAACTGCAGCGTTGCTTGTGAGCGAGGGGGATTGCCCACAAGGAAATGCGGTGGCTGATCCGGCAAATCGTGGTTGCGTCTCCAGCGTTGATCCATCGCGCAGGTCCCGTTTGTAACCGAGGGAGTTGCGGACCGTAGGAAAATGACGCACTTCGACGGAAGCCCAATCCGGTGAGACGCGTTGCAACCCGATCAATCTGACGCGTCGTCACATCCCGAAACTCAGGGCCGAGTTCTGCGGACGAGACTCGCATTTCCGGACGTTTCTCCCCAGTGTTATCGGGTTTTGTCCTATCAGTTTTTTGAGTCGCGCTCCTGACGGGACGCGTCGTCTGCCGAGTTGGCTGTCGGTGACGATTACTTACAAAATCAAAGACATTGAATAGGAGGCCCACCGTGGCTCAAGTTACTGCCTTTCGTTCACGTCCCGCCCGGAAGGGCTTTTCGCTCGTCGAGCTGTCGGTCGTCGTCATCATCATCGGCGTCCTGGCTGCCTTCGGCGTTCCCCGACTGCTGCAAAGTGTTGAGCGGAGTAAGGCCTCGGAGTCATTCAAGTACCTCGCCAGCGTTCGCGCCGCACAGGAACGTTATCAGGCCCGCCAAGGAACCTACGCATCGGACCTGACGACGCTTGACATGGAACAGGCTCCGCCGAAGTACTTCAGCGTCGGTACCGTTGCTGCCGGAACCACCTCGAGCCTTGAGGATTCGTGGACGCTCACGCTGACACGCTCTGGCTCAAGCTCAGGTTACGGAGCCTACACGGTCACCTTTACCGAGGAAGGCTACGATTCCGGCAACAGCACGATCGATGCTGAGATCAATCCGCAGAGCACCTAATCGGTGCTGATCGGGGGAGTGTGGCAAGGCAAACTCGGCCTTCGACCTTGCCGCCACCGATCCAACTCTGGAGCGGTCCGTCGACAACGCGGACCGCTTTTTTTGTGCCTACACCCAGCGAACGCAGCCCATCATGAGTCCCGGAAGTGAACGAAACCGCAAGCACGCCATCGGCGTTCTTTGCGGCCGAAAACACCTTCACGGTTGTCGCAGTTCGACGACGGTGTTTGGTGCGGTACGACATGAGCACGCTTCGGTGGCGATTGAGAACAATGATCTCCCGGCCGCGGTCCAGGCTCTGCTGACGCAATTCGATCTGTCGGAACCAACCCCCGTCGCGGCGGTGATTCCGACAAGTGAGTGCTATTTCGCGACCCGCCCGATCAACGCGGGTGGTGGCAATGCGAGTCCACGAACCCTTCTTCGCGAGTCGCTGCGAAGTTCGGCGGCCAAGCTCGACCAGCTTGCAATCGACGTACTCAATTGGAGAGCCGATCGAAGATCGTTGGTCGGAATCATCGCTGCTCCGCTGGAGCGAGTGGAAGCGGTTCGCCAAGCGGTGACCGAAACCGAACATCCCTTGCAACGACTCGAACCGGTTGCCAATGCCCTGGTATACGCGGCAGCCGATCGCGAAAAGAGTGAGCGCCGCGACCGTCTCGTCACCCGTGTTTTCCTTAGCAAAGAAAACGTTCTCGCGGTCATGTGCAAGGGCAACCGCGCGATTCATTGGCAGAGCGCCGTGCTGCCACAGGGCGATGAAGGTACAGGGATCGTGTCCCTCGTCCGAAGCGTCGAGGCAGCTTATTCCGCGTGTGGACTCGAGCGATCACCAGACACCGTTGCGATCTATGGTCGCTCGTCCCTTCAGTCGCTGATCGATCGGCAATGGCTGCAAGAGAATCTTCCGGATGATTATCGATGGCTCGACGGCCCCTCCTTGTCACCCGAAGACATCGCCGAAGCGTGCGCCGACTACTGCTCACTTCGCGACGACAGCGAATTCAACTTTGTCCGACAAGAAAAGCCCCCAGTCGCTCTTCGGAGGATCGTCCCCTACAAGGAAATCGCGATCTATCTGTTGGCCGCATGCTGTCTCGCATTTGTTCTTTTTGAACGCTCGACCAACGTTCAGTCGGAGTACCTCACACTGCAATCGACTGCGCCCTCGCTCGCACTGGAAGACACTCACCCCAAAGGCGAACGGGATCGACTCAATGCCCGTGCTGCATCGCTGAGCAACTTCCTGGACAAGCGTGTGCAATGGAGTTCGATGCTGGGTCAAATCATCGAGAAACTCCCCGAAGGCACTCGTCTGACAGGCATCCGTGGTTCAGCGGTGATGGCTCAGAAGCGAAAACGCGCGACCAAGACAGTCCCCACGACGTTGCTTCTCAACGCCGAATGCATGCTCGACGAGGCCGGACAGGTCCCCGAATCCGTGAGTCGCTTCGTCGAATCCGTTCAACAACTGGAATCGGTGACCCAACACTTCGACCGCGTCGAGTTGAGTGACCTTCGCCGCAAGACGTCACAAGAGAGTGGAGTCACGGGAGCCGAGTTCTCGATTGTTTTGACCACCTCCTCCAAATTGAAAAGTTGAGTGAGGCTGTCGTGAGCAAAAAAGGCAAACAGGATTGGCGAGAAGAATTGAAACAGGTTGCGGATCAATTGCGCGACCCGGTTCGCATGCGCATCGTGGTCGCCTTTGTCGCGATCGCCATCATGATGTTCGGCATCAATGATCCGCTCCACGGACGAACGAAAAAGAGTCGTCGCTCACTCAAAGAGTTGCAGCAACGGGTGAGCACTGCCGAGGAAGTCCTGTTGCTTCGTGACTCCATGGAGAACCTGGAGTCGAGGATTATCCAGGGCGAGGGAAGCGACCCCGTCACGAGCTTTTTCATCAATCTCTTTCGGCAATCTCCAGTCGACTTCAACCAAATCAATGTCGAAGCGGCTCAACGACTCGGTCCGGTCTACAGCGTCCGAACCACGATTGATCTCTCGGGATCTTTCGAAGAACTCAGCCAGGCCCTGCACTTGATTGAGTCGCAGGACGAGCTTTTGCGAATTGAGTCGCTCAAGATCAGCCCCGCCGAACGCGGCGCCCCACCGTCGATGCAACTAGCGATCCGCTTGCTGAAGGAGAAAGCATGAGCGCGAAGCGACTCCTCGCAAAATACGGTCCCGGTTTGGCCGTCGTTGGTACAGCACTGTATTTGGGATGGCCTCCTGCAGAACCCCTCGACCTGGGCGATTCCGCGGTACGTGCGAAAGCGGTTCGATGGAAAAAGTCGGACCTCGAAGCGCCGCAACGACACGAGCTTTCGATCACGAATCCTTTCCGCGAAGTCCTGGTTGCGAAGCCTGTCGCTCCGGTCCGCACACCGACCGGTGAGATCGTCCCCGCCATTCCCGAGGGGCCGACGGAGACGGAACTGCGTGCGGGTCTGCTCATCGGTGGAATCGGCATCACCTCCACGACACGCTGGGCAATCGTCAACAACAGAGTCTGCCGCGTCGGCGATTCGATTCCCGTGGCGGACCTCAATGATGTTCAAGCGGTGATCGAAGCGATCGGCTCGGATCATGTCGTCGCCAAGTCTTCAGGCAGACGATTGACGATTCGGCGGCTCGATCGTCGTTCGCGGGAAATGCTCAAACACAACAAGAACCACGCTGTGGGGGCGGGCGAACCTTCGGAGACGAAGGCCGCCAATGGCGACGAGGCCGACGCCGATGATGCCCAGCCGGGCACGCTCGAAGCGTTGCTTCCTCTACTCGAACAAAGCGCTTAGTGACTGCGAAAAGGTGGAGTGGAACATGACCGCTGCGACAACCGATAACTCACAACAGAATCCACTCATCATCCGCCTGTTGGATGAAATCGATCGTATCGATCCGGAGAAGCTCGAAGAGCTTTGGCAATTGGTCGGTCGCGACGAGACGACGGTGGAAGAGTCGATCATCCGTGTCGGGGTTGCCAACGAATCCCAAATCGCTCGTGCCTACGCCGAGCACTACTTGGTTCCGTTGTTCGATCCTCCCGACGACACTCCGCCTCCGATCGATCCCTCGATCGCGTCGGTGCTACCGAACCGACTTTGCCGGGATCACTTGATCGCACCGCTCTCCGATGATGGCGGCGTCATTGAAATCGCCATCTTTTCACCCGATTCGCTTCTGCTGGCAGATGAGATCAAGCTGCTGACGGGTCGCCAGATGCGTCCCATGTTCGCGCCGCTTTCCGTGATCGAGCGGCTTTTGAACATGCTCTACGAAGAAGGCTCCTGGAGCTCGGCGCTCCCGATGTCGACGTCGGCAAGCTTCGAGGAAGTCGAAGAAATCGACGAGGTGGATGACGAAGAAGCCGCCGAAGCCACGGAGGTCATTCACCTCGACCAAGCACCGCCGCCGGGACGTGACGGCCGCATCATTCGATATGTCAACGGCATCTTTGAGCAGGCATTGTCGACACGTGCGAGTGACATTCACATCGAGCCCTACGAAGAAGAGTGTCGTGTTCGCCTGCGGATCGACGGAGTGCTCTCCGAAGTGGCGCCGCCACCGATGCCGTTGCTCAACGCGGTGATCAGCCGTCTCAAGGTGCTCAGCAAGATGGACATCGCCGAACGACGTGTCCCGCAGGACGGCGCGATCGCGCTGCGGAGCGGAGAAACACGGGTGGACATGCGGGTGAATACTTGCCCCACAGTGTTTGGCGAAAAGGTGGTGATGCGGGTTCTCGACAAGAACGCCGTGCCGCATGACCTGGGAATGCTCGGCATGGACAGACGGCAGTTTAAGGACCTTTCGGAGTCGATTCGAAGTCCACACGGCCTGATGTTGGTGACGGGGCCGACCGGTAGCGGAAAGAGCACGACGCTCTATTCGTGCCTCAATGCGCTCAACGATGACGAAACCAATCTTTGCACCGTTGAGGACCCGGTCGAATTCAAATTCTCGGGAATCAACCAAGTCCAGACGCGTGCCAAAGTCGGGCTCACGTTCGCCAGCGCGCTCCGCGCATTTCTTCGACAAGACCCCGACGTCATCATGGTCGGTGAGGTTCGTGATGGCGAGACCGCCGAGATCTGTATGCGTGCCGCGTTGACGGGTCACTTTGTCTTCTCCACGCTCCACACCAACGACGCGCTGAGCAGTATCACGCGACTGCAGGACATGGGCATTGAACCGTTCTTGCTCGCGAGCACACTGCGATTGTTGGTCGCCCAACGTCTGATGCGTCGACTGTGCGAAGAATGCAAAGTCCCCTACCAGCTCGATGAAGAAGGTAGCCGTCGGTTCAAAATCCCGAGAGAAATCCCCGTCTTTCGCGCCGGCGGATGCAGTCGTTGCCGCGAAACGGGATACAAGGGCCGGCTAGCCGTCTTCGAAGTGATCCGGATCATTCCTGAGATCAAAGAAATGATTCTCGAGGGCAACTCCGTGATTGAGATGCAAAAACGTGCTGTCGAAGACGGCATGAAACTACTCTCTCACAGCGCCGCGGCGAAGGTCGCCGAAGGAGTCACGAGCGTCGAAGAAGCCATCAGCCTTTGCAGCAGCCATTAGCGGAGTGAGCCCATGTCCTTTGCCACATGGTGTCTGGCTCGCGCCCGAGTGACCTCGAAACAACATGGTCGCGCGAGTCTTGACGACAAGATGACGTTTTTCCAGCAGTTCGGTTCGCTACTCGCGTCCGGAACACCGCTGCTGCGCGCGATCCGAATCGCAAGTGAACAGAACCAGAGCCGCGCGCTTCGTGAGGCGATGGAGGAAGTTGCCGAGCGAGTCGCATCCGGTACGGCGTTGCACGTCGCAATCGAAGCGACGACGGACATGTTCCCGATGCACTGGAATGCCATGATCGCCACCGGCGAGGCGACCGGCAAACTCGACGAAGTCTTGGTCGATTTGAATCGTCAAATTCGGGAGTCCGCAGACACGCGGAGCAAGTTCATCGGTTCGATGATCTACCCCTGCGTCCTCATCTTTGTTGCGGTACTCGTCGTTCTGGCAATGTTGTGGTTCGTCGTGCCGACGTTCGGCCAGATGTTTAAAGAGATGGGCGCTGAATTGCCAAGCATCACCGTTTTTGTGCTCGACCTGAGCGATCAGGTCGCCGCTTACGGCCTGTATCTCCTCGGTGCAATTGCCGCCGCTGGTTTTGGTTTGCACCGCTGGCTCAAAACAGAGAACGGAAGACGGATTTCCACGAGCATCCTGGTGGCGATCCCGGTGGTCGGCGATCTCGTGATCCAGTCGTCGATGTATCGCTTTGCATCCAATCTGGCACTACTGCTCAAAAGCGGTGTTCCAATGCTCGAAACGATGCAGACCGTCGCGGATGTGTTCGCATCGCAACCGCCTTACCGAGATGCCATCGAACACGCCAAAAACCGCATGGCGGCAGGGCGAACCCTTGCCGATGGCCTGGAAGAATCAGGCCTGTTCACATCCATGATGGTCAACGCCGTCCGGGTAGGTGAAGAGTCGGCTCAACTTGGACGCGTGATGCAGGAGATTGCGCCGTACTATCGAGAAAAGTCCCAGGCCTTTATGGCGCGAGTCACGAAACTTGCCGAGCCCGCCATCATCATGGTGATGGGAGCCGTGATCAGCGTGGTGATGCTTGCCATCTATATTCCGATGTTCGAGATGGCGGGGAATGTAAACTGATGTTTCGACGCAACTCGCGAACGGCGTTTTCGCTGATCGAAGTCATGGTCACGATGACCATCCTGGGTATCTTGCTGGCGTTCGCGTCACCGAGCGTGACGCGGTCCGTCGAGCAATCGCACGCGGATCTTGCGGGAGCGTCGCTCCGCTCGATTTCATCCGCACAGCGATTCTTCTGGCTCGAAAACAGGACCTATGCCTCAGACCTCAACGACTTGATCACCGCGGAACTGGTCGATCAGGAGTTGCTCAATTCCGCGCGATACGAATTTTCAATCGTCAGTGCCGATGACGAAGCGTTCGTGGCGCGGGCACGCCGCCGCAGTTTCAACGATGCCGGCAATGCGGTGTACAACGGCGCTTGGAGCGGTGAGTTTGACATCGACGAGACCGGCGAGATCACCGGAGACGTGGAGGGTCCCTACAGCACCATGCTCGGCGGTCGGCCACAGCTCGAACCGGGGTTTTGACATGCCTCGACGTGGCTCATCCTATTTAGAAATCCAAGTCGCAATGGTCGTGCTGTCCGTTGGGATGATGGGGCTGTTCAGCTTGTCGGTCGTTCACACGAAGCAGTCAGCAAGGCTACGCGCCGTCCTGCCACCAGACGAAATCGCGTCAATCAACCCGATCGTGGTCGGCACACCACAAGAAACCGCATGGGCGAAGAAACTGGGAGCCGTCGCTGAGATCGAGATGAATGCGGTCGCAACGCAAACGCCGATCTATCCGCTCAACGTTGGTTTCCAAAGCATCGTCGATGATGAAGACGGCTCCGCAGCCTTTGAAAGAAACACCGGTGCTGGCGGGTTCTGGTTCAACTATGAGAGCTTTACGGATTACGGGTCAAGGGTCAGCCTTCTGTATCTGCCCGATTCGACCGGTGCCTACGCGGAGTACACGATTGCGGTGCCCCCAGGTGAATACGAGGTCCTGACTTGCATTCCACGACACCCGCTCTTCGGTAGTGCAGTCCCCTACCAAGTTTTTGATGGCACGTCGCTGATCGACACCGTCAATGTGAATCAGCAGACGTCTCAAAACGACTTCTATCATGGCGGGCTGTGGTGGGAGAGTTTGGGCGTTTACACCTTCCACACAAACACGGTTCGAGTGCGAATCGTCGATGCTCCGATTTCGGGGACCTTTCTCGTGGCGGATGCGATGATGGTCCGCTGCCGCCGTTCATTCGATCTTGTCAGTGACGTGACGGAGACCTCGAGCGGTGGAGCACAAGTCACGGTGGAGCTCAACTGATGATTTCGCGAAGCAATCGTTCTGGGATGAGCCTGCTTGAGGTCACCATCGGCGCGATGATGGTGGCAACGATCACGGTGGTTGCCGCGAGCGTCGCCGTCGACATGACGCGTTCGATCGCGGAAAACATTGGCGAGACACAACTCGCGACCGAAGCCCGGCTCGCGATCGAATCACTCCGTCGCGATTTTTCTGGCAATGACCCGGACAATACCGTCGGAGAACGCAGCCAGTGGCGATTGGTCGGAAGAATGATCCCGATGAGTGACGAGCTTCGCCTGTGCTATGACTCCGGAACCAATGGCGTCGCAGACTGGACGTCTCCCGATCGAGTGATCATCTACACCGTCGATGACGGACATCTGATTCGAACGGACGTCGAAAACGCTCGTGACAATCTGATCGCACATTCGATCACCGGCATCAACTTTGAGGTGCTCGGCGGCGAGATTCGGATGACGCTGACGTTCGAACTCGGGGATTTGGTCGAGACCTACACGTTTAACACGCCAGACATCTGATTCATGCGCCCGCGATCCCCACGAAACCGCTCGGGCTACGCAATGCTGATCGTCATGATGCTGATCTTGACGACAACGGCTCTTGCGGCCGTCCATACACGTCACCTCAACGCGGCATTGCGAGTCGAGCAAGCTCGGATGCGGCGTGAGGCATTCGGACGAGGCCCGACGGCGGTTTTGGCGATCGCTTGCCAGCGACTGGAAACCGGCGATCCGGCTCCGGGTGCAAACTTTCGGTACACTCACTCCGATGGCGTCGAATACCGGGTGATCTACGCCCAAGTCGCCACCGATCGATGGCAGGTGACCGCGAATCCTGACCCCGGCGCGACTGTTCTTACGGCGCTACCAGACACGTTTTAGGGCGTTCCCTGGCGGCCTACTTCCGGACCTTCGGTCGGACGTAGGGCTGGGGATCGAGGGTCAATCGTGTTACGATTCGGACTCACGTTTGTTCCCTCCGCGATCGCCCGCTGGCTGCCGTTATGTCTGTTGACCCCTATGCCATCTGCCCCTGCGGTAATGGCAGCAAGATCAAGTTCTGCAAGTGCAAAGATTCCGTTAGCGAGATGGACCAGATCTTGACGATGATCGAGGGCGGTCAGATCGTCCCGGCATTGGATAAGATCAACTCGATTTTGGAACAACATCCCGACGCCGCTTGGGCGTTTGCAATACGCGGCCGGATGTTTCTTGATTTGCGCGAGTATGCGTCGCTGGAAGAAAACGCGGACCGCTTCATTCGACTGCAACCCTCCAACCCGCTCGCGCTGACCCAGCGTGCCGCCGCCTTGGTATTCAAGGAAGACTTGCAAGGAGCGACCGACGCTTTGCTGGAAGCGATGAACGAGAGTGGTGTCGAAGTCGACTCGCTCGTGATGGACGTCGCACTCATCGTCGCGGTCGCCTTCGCGAGGAAAGGCGTGATCCTCTCGGCGCGCGTGTTCGCATTGCTCGCCGCGAACGCCTATGGCTTTGAGAATGATCACGCTCGTGGATTCCTGTCGCAATTGGATGGTTCGTCAGGCATGAACCATCTCTTGAAAGTCCTGCCACAGTTGATTCCGCGACCGGAGGACGTGGCTTGGGGTGAGCGCTACGACGAAGCCATCTCGCTGCTGCAAAGCAACAAGGTTCCATTGGCACAAGACAAGTTCGATTCGCTCAGGAAGTCGGCCGCACTCGAACCCGCCGTGCTTTCGGGACTCTTTCACTGCGCGGTTTGGCGGGGAGATCGAGAGCGTCAAGCAGAATTCGCGCTGAAACTCTCCGAGGTTGATTCGCTCGATCAGGACACTCGCGTGCAGTATCGCGCGTACCATGGACTGATCTCGCCGACCGATGCTTTCGCGGTACCTTGCAAAACGCTTCGGTTCGAATTTGAAGATGTCGAACAGGTCGAAATGTCGTTGATCGCTTGCGACAAGGCCGAACAGTTTTCCGCGGAACGTCTTTCACAGATTCGTCCTCCCGAAGGCGAAGTGCCTCCACGAAGTGGCTTCCACATCAGCGATCGCGAAATCTCGAAGGATGCCGATGGCCTCGGCAACGGTGCCGATGCTGCTGTCGCGACCGCGATCTTGTTGGTGTTCGGACGACAAACGGATCGAAGCGCCCAAGCCGTCGCGTATGACGTGCCGGCTGACCGCGTGGAAGAGGTGAAAGCGGTGGTCTCGGGTGCCATCGGCGAATGCAAAGAATTGGTCGAAGACTCGGAACCGTTGCCGATCGGCATGGCCTTTGAAGAAAGACCGATTCGTCCCACACTTCCGACCTCGATGGCCGAGATCACTCGGTTCAACCGAGAATTCGTCGCCAGTCACGAAGGCAAACGCGCCTGTCAGCTCCCGCTTTCTATCCTTGGTGATCGCTCACTGGCCGAAGTCGCGGAGGACGACTCCCTTTTGTTCGAACGTACGACCGTCGTTCGCGTGCTCGAAGGTCAGGAACGTTTGGTTGGCTTGGAAGGAGCACTCAATGATGTGCATGAAATCTCAGGAATCGCGAAGCGACCGGAGTTAACACCGGACGACGAAACTGCCGGTCAAGTCAGCGTCGCTGACTACTTCCGGCTGAACCCCGATAACCTGTCACGCGACGTCATTCTGGCACTGGCCGCGAGCGCACGATCTTCGGGTGCGATCTTTGCCTGCAGACGCTTCGCCGAACGGTTGGTTGAGACCGCGACCGAGGATGACGAAAACAAAGGCGTCACGCTCGAAGGTTACGCCATGCTGATGACCACGACGCCCGAACCCACCGAATCCATCCAGATCGCCGACAAGGCAATCGCGTTCGCCAAACAAGCCGAACTCACTTTCGCACACCTTTTGCTCGCGAAACTAGAACTCAGTCTGTCTCTCGCGGATCAAGAGCTGTTCCGCCAGACAATCATGGATATCGAGACCAACTACGGAAACGATCCCGCCGTCATGGCGCACGTTCAGCAGTTGCTCGTCCAAATCGGATTGATCCGACCGGACGGCTCGGTGCGACAACCGGGTGCGCCCGCCGCGGGCCCCACGGAGTTCACTCCTGCTCCGGCGCCCGCTGCGAGTCCCGGAGTTTGGACACCAGAAAGCGCGCCGCCCAAACCAGCTGGCAACGAAGGCGGCAGCAAGCTCTGGGTCCCCGGCATGGACTGAGCGACCACAGGGAGTCGATGGAATTTCAGTCGGAAGATGATCGCTGGATGGAGCTTGCCCTGGAACTCGCCGCATCGGGACAGGGCCACGTCGAACCGAATCCGATGGTCGGCTGTGTTCTCGTCCGAGACGGAGAATCTATCGGCAGCGGATACCACCGCGCGTTCGGAGGTCCCCACGCGGAAGTCGAGGCACTGCGTTCAGTCCGCGTGGATCCGCGAGGCGCGACCGCCTACGTCACCCTCGAACCATGCAGCCACTTTGGAAAGACACCGCCGTGCTGTGACGCCTTGATCGAAGCGAAAGTCAATCGCGTCGTGATCGGCATGGCAGACCCCTTCTCCGAAGTCAACGGCGAGGGGATCCAGCGGCTTCGCGATGCCGGCATCGAGGTAAGTGTCGATGTCCTCTCGGATCGTTGTCGCGAACTGAACGCTCCCTATTTGAAACGACTTGCGCGACAACGCCCGTGGGTGATCGGTAAGTGGGCCATGACTGCCGACGGTCGCATCGCAACCCGTAGCGGGCAGAGCCAATGGATCAGCGGTGAAGCCTCACGCCGCCGCGTACACGAACTTCGCGGACGAGTCGACGCGATCGTGGTCGGAATGGGAACGGTTACCGCCGATGACCCCATGCTGACCGCGAGACTTGTCGACGACGATGGCAATCAGGTGTCGCCCGCGCGAATCGCGAAACGCATCGTCGCCTGTCATCATCACACGCCGAGTTTGGACAGCCAACTCGTGAAGACGGCGCGCGATTTCCCAACCCATCTCCTGATCCATCCAACCACGCCTGCGAACGAACTGGACGCACTTCGCAGCACGGGTGTCGAAATCCACAGGTGTCGGTCGACCGCCCCGATTGCTTTCATTGACGAAGTCCTCGGCCATTTGTGCGAACTCGGTTCCACGAATGTGATGATCGAGGGCGGACCAAAACTACTTGCGAGTCTGTTAGGTGAGTCAAACTGCCTTCTCGATGAATTGCACGTTTACGTCGGTGCGAAAGTTTTCGGGGGAGCGGAGGCTCCCGGTCCGATCGGCGGCGTTGGAATCAGTGAACTGGCTTCGGCTCCGACGTTATCCCTCCACGAAGTGGAGCGACTCGGCGAGGATGTTCGAATGATTTATCGCGTGAATTCGGCCTAAATTCTTGCAAGATGCCGAGTTCATCTGGCCACGTCCAAAAAAACTTCCGATTCTGATTCATTGGACGCTCACCGACGTCCAAACAGGGGCATCACTGTCGACAACGACAATCAATCACCCGTTCTTGCGGGTGAGAGGAAGGTGAATCGATGAGGAGTATCACACTGGTCGCTTGCGCGCTGATGGTCGTCACATCATCTGCGTCAACCTTTGCAGAAGAGTCTTGCCGGGGTCTTTTTGAAGACGCGGGCTTCGCCCGGTTCCGACTTCAATCGGGTCGCCTGGTTCTGGATCCGATCCAGTATCGGAAAGGCACACAGAAGCGGGAACGCGATGGTCGCAGCGAGACAATCGTGTTGTCGTCCGCGCAGGGCGTCCCATCACTTCACTACACAAGTGAAGATGACTACCAACGCGTTCAGATGCTCGCCGAACACGGCAAGTCACTCCGGATCGAGTCAACGATCTTGGCCACGGGTGAAGTCGGTGTGTACACGCAAGTGGTCGGAGAACCGATCGTGTTTCGAACACAGCGAGGCAACGCGCAGCTAAATGGTGAAGTGCAAGGTAAGACGTTGCTTCATATCGTCGGTCAAGATGAGGCCGGGTTCCAAGTCCACCTCGAGTCGTTGCTGACACGAATGCTTCGCGGTCGAAGCGTGCTTGCGATCACGCTTCAGACGCATCAATACCTCAGCAAGAATCTAACGAAGCTGCCGGCCATTTCCATCAACGAGTTGGAATCGATCATCGAAGAATTGAGGCACCCCGAAATCACGCATCGCCGTGACGCGTCGCGGAAACTTGCGGAACTCGGAAGCTTGGCCTCACCATTCCTCGTGAGTGCACTGAGGCGTGACGACTTGGACT
This sequence comes from Planctomycetota bacterium, assembly GCA_039821165.1. GTDB lineage: Bacteria > Planctomycetota > Planctomycetia > Pirellulales > Pirellulaceae > Stieleria. Next base: position 22,882 of record JBCBOT010000041.1, read on the forward strand.
CCGAACAACGCGCGCGAATCGAGCATGTGGTCCGTCGTTCGGACCGATACGATGAGGACACGGTAACCTCACTCGCGTTCTTGTTGTCGACAGACCGACATCACTGGTCCATCATTGCGAAGCGGCTGGACCAACAGGATTGGCTCGCCGCGAATCATCATATTCGGCGATGTGGTTTGCCCGACCTCAAGCGGTAGGCGAGGACTGGCAAGACGGCGAGGGGACGACCATCCGTTGACGGATTTGGACGATCTGCTTGAGCAACAACTGACAGTTGCCTTCGTTTCCCAGGCTTGCTGCTCGCATCAATTTGGAGGAGGGATTGGTCAAAGCCATGTAGCCGACCGTCCCTCCAGATCCCTTCAGCCAGTGGGCTTCGCGTTCGAGTTCGTCGTAGTTGGCGTCGGCGAGAAGTCGATGCATTCGATGCAACCGATGATCGAAACGTTGAACAAAGTCAATCACGATGTCTCGATAGTCTTCGTCCGGCAGCGGCAACGCGCATTCGATCGGTCCCGTTTCGACCATCTCATCCGGTTCGCATTCATCCGCGACGGAGTCAGCTCCAGTCGCTTGAATTGACGCGTCGTTCCGCGAGCCCGGCAACGCGATGCGTTTTCGAAGCGATTGGATTTGTTCCAAAATCTCCAGTGCGAGCAGTGTGTCACCGTCATCGGCAGCCTTCTCAAGATCCTCAGCTCGATCGGAGAGAGGACCAAACCCAACGGTCCCCCCCGAACCTTTGAGCCAGTGAGCGTCGCCCTTGACGGTCTCAAAGTCTGAATCGCCAACTGCTTTTTTCATATCTTCTAACCTGTCGTCGAGTCGACCGAGAAAACCATCCACCACCGCCCGGATCTCCGGATCATCCGTTGGAAGCGTGGAGTGAATGAGTTCAGAAGGTGCATCGTTTATCGCCGCTTGGCCTTGTCCGAGGAATTTCTGACAACAGGCGAGCAGTTCATCCAAGTTCACCGGTTTTGCAAGGAAACCGTCGCATCCCGCGTCGAGACACTTCTCACGGTCTCCCTTCATGGCGTTGCCCGTGAGTGCCACGATCGGAACGGTGCATCCGAGTTGGCGGAGTTCTCTGGTCGCGGACATCCCGTCGAGGACGGGCATCTGCATGTCCATCAAAATGAGTGAGAACGTGTTGTTGCAAACGGCTTCGATGGCCTCCTGGCCATTGCCGGCGGAAAAAACGGTGGCCCCCGCACGCGAAAGCACCACTTCGATCAGTCGCCGGTTCGCCTCCCCGTCATCAACCACCAAGATCGGCTGTTTCGGAAGTCGTCCGAGCGTTGGTGCCGCGTCGCAAGCCGACCGCGTTATCGCATAGCGTTGAAGATCTTCTCGGGTGAGCCAATGCTCCGTCCCCGAATCGACCGGCAAATCAATTGTAAAGACACTTCCTTCGCCGACCCGACTGACCACTGAAATTCCGCCGCCGAGGGCCTCGGCGAGGCGGCGGCTGATCGAGAGTCCCAACCCTGTTCCACCGAATTTCCGCGTGGTCGAACTGTCGGCTTGCACGAACGACTCGAAAACAATGGATTGCTGCTCCACCGTCATCCCGATCCCGGTGTCGCGAACGTGAATCGAGAGTCGCTTGGCTTGTGGATCGAATAGTGTGAGCACCGTTACGGCGCCCTTATCGGTAAACTTGATCGCGTTGCCGACCAGATTCGTAAGGATCTGGCGGAGACGGGTTGGATCGCAACCGATCTGTGCCGGCAGCGCGGTCGGGAATTCGAACGACAAGCCGATCTGCTTCTCAGCAGCGCGGGCAGATTGAACATTCACCGCGTCGAGAACAACTTCATGCACCGCGGTCGGGATCGATTCCACCTCCATGCGACCGGCTTCGATCTTGGACAAATCGAGAATGTCATTGATCAGACCGAGCAGGTGCGCGCCGCTACGGTGAATCATGTTCAGATAATCGGAAGACTCTCGTGGATCCGTCACCAACCCACGACGCAACACATCCGTAAAGCCCAGCACGGCGTTAAGCGGTGTTCGGATCTCGTGACTCATGTTTGCCAGGAACGCACTCTTTGCCTCGCTGGCATCCTTCGCGACCTCAAGCGCCAGTGCGAGTTGCTTTTTGTGCTCCTCGATTTCGGTGATATCATCGAGGGTCGCCATCAGTCCCTGGCCGGGAACCGGGTTGGAGTTAACCGAGAAGGTCGAAACGGAATTTCCGGTTTGTAAGCGAAGGACGCGTTCACGAGTGAGAGCATTTGTTCGAAACGCTTCTTCCCACGGCCACTCGGGCTTCGCATCACCGATTTCGAATTCAAGTGATCGGATCGACTTGCCAAAGAGATCTTCGAATCGATGCCCCGTCGCACGACAGAGTTGCCGATTGGCGAACAGGATCCGTTCCTGTTCATCGATAATCACGAGTCCTTCAGTGAAGGTGTCCATCAACGACCGCACACCGTCCGGGATAGCACCCTGAGGATTGAGCGCGTCGACCATGCGTTTGAGAAAGAACGCGAACTGAAAGAAACAGACGGGAGCGACGAACAGCAATAGGCCGACCACGCCAAAGCGTGCCCACCCGAGCTCACCCGACAACGGATTGAATGCTAGCTGCAGGTCTCCCCACCGATCATTCCCTTGAAAGATCGGAACGCTCAGGTTGTTTTGCGGCAGTTGCTCGCCGTCTCTCCAAAACTGCCCATGGCCTTGTGTTTGAAATTCGATTTCGCCTGTCGCCTTGACCAACCGCACGGACTTCAATGATTCGTTTCGCGCGACGACAGCCTGCATGGTTTGCCGAAGTCGCGTCGTATCGTCATCAAGGAGTCCGGTCCCCGAAATGGCGAGAGACTCCGCCAAGGCAACACGGCCCGACAGCAGTGACGATTTTGCCGACGGAATCAGCCCCACTCCATCGGCGAGCAGAATCGCACCTAGCAGAATGCACACCATGGTGATTGCGAGTCGATAGCGAATCGGCACTCGCGAATAAAGCGTCATCATGACTCATCACCGTTGGAATCTTGTCTCTCGGACTGTTCCAAACGTCGTCGCTGCTCCTCCATGACATCCGCGAGGCTTTCGTCGTCCTTGACGTTCACACCTTGCATCAACAGCAGCGGGTCCATCCGCGACCACAGTGGTTTTTGTTGATACAAACCGAGCAGGAGAATCCCACTACGCATGGCCCAGGCGAGTCCAACGAGCGTGACACCACTCGTGGCAACGCCAAGAGAGCCAGCGACCAAACGCTCATCCCCGAACAGCTTGGTGATGCTGTCGCCCGCCGAGTCCGAACGCTCGTCGAGAAGGACGCTCCCGGCCGTCAGCGCGATACCGTTGAGGCGAGACTGCTCGGGGTTCATCAGTCCGATTCCGACAGAGCTTGCGATCTCATCGACGGAGAGCGACGAGTCAGTCTCAGCGACTCCAACCTGGGTTGATCGCTCCGTGAAACGATTCGTGGTGACGGCTTGGAAATTGCCAATGTTCGGAATCGATGTCGGCACGATCGACCCCGTCGCCGCTCTGATCGAGTGACTGAACCGTCCCGCTTTTTGCACGTCTCGCCGATCCGAGGAACCAGCCGGGTCGAGTCCCTGACGGATGATCGGGGCATCACTCCCGACATCGCCTCCGGAACCTGTGTCGACGACGTCACCTGTGTCCGACGGCAGATCACCCGGGGGTTCAACGGGGGGCGCGACAACGAATTGCACGGTCGCTGGATCACTCGTCAACACACCGTCACTCGCAGCCCACTCAAAAGTGACCACACCAACGAATTCAGGTTCGAAGACGTAAGTAAAGGAGCCATCCGGATTGAGGTCCAGTTGTCCGACCGATGGAGCCTTGACCAGAACGGCCGTGAGTGCGTCTCCATCGGCGTCGTTGCTGGCACGCTCGAAAACGCGTGAACCAACCACGAGTTGTTTTCTCCCGAAAGCAATACTGCGTTTTCGATCTTCGACGGTTGGTGCGTCATTGACATTGATGACCGGTGCGGTTGCCGCAGAAGTCACTTGTTCGACGGTGCCTTGCCCATCCACATACGTGAGCCTGACCGAGATCACACTCCCAACATCGTTCGCAGTGAGAACGTATGAAAACGATGTCGCACCGACGATCGGATTTCCGTCACGTAGCCAACGAACAGCCGTCGTCGATGGCAAACCGTCGTCGTCCTGTAGCGTTCCGATCGTGACCGTGAGCGTTTCATGCTCCGCGGCCGTGCCGTTGATGGCCGGCAATCCTGTGGGGTCGTCGTTTACATTCTTCACCGGCGTCGTCGGGTCGGATGTCAAACGTTCTTGGTTGCCGGCATCATCTTGAAAGCTCACGGCAACCGAAATCTCTTGGCCGACATCCTGATCGCCGAGGGTGTAACTGGATGTCGTCGCCCCCGCAATGACGACACCGTCGCGTAGCCATTGATACTGGAAGACCGAGGTGGTCATGCCGTCCGCATCGGAAATCGCGCCGACATCAACCGACAAGGTGTCATCCTCAACCGCATCGCCCACGATGACGGGGCTCCCTGGAGCGTCCACGTTTCCCGAGAGCGTGTTTAACCAACCTTGATGAAAGGTTTGGCCAAAGAGGACCTGCGCACCGATCGCTCCGACTTGGTGTTCGAGTTCCCAATCTGCCCGCAAGGAAGTGTGTCCCGTGTCGTCATCGCTGGCGGCGACATCGGCGAGCGTCAATTCCGCCATCGATTCGAGAAACTCTCTACCACTCATCGTCGACGCCAAATCACAGCCATAGAACAGCATGTCTGCGCTTTGCGTGAGCGCGTCCCGCCACGAAGCGATTTGTGCGGCGTAAGCCGGCAGGTTCGTCGAACCGAGCCAAATGTCACCGAGTTGAACGCCATCGCCTCCTGCGTGCGAGATGAAGTGCAGTTCCTCAATCGCATCGCGACTTTCGAGGATTTCGGTGACTTGATCGACACCGTCACGGTCCCCCGTCAGGACGAACACTTCCGCGTCGGGTGCAGTCGCGTTCAATTCGCCGAGCAGGTCTGCCAGATCGGGCACGGCCGAATCCACGAAGACAATCGCATTGCCCTGAGTTACCGATGATGGCGGCGCGGTTTCTGCGGCGATCACACCCAGGTCGATCGGCGTAGCGCTCAGCAACACCCTGTCTTCCAGGACGCATTGTGACGTGAAACTGCGTTGGAACTGACGGCTCGCTCGCCGGTACCGGCATGCAACCGTCCATCGACACTGCCACCAGTCGATCAATCGGTTTTGCATCGGAGTTCCTGGCGAATTCTGTCCCAACAGGCGCGTCTAAACCGCACCCCACCTCAAACCTAGGAAACGCATGTCCGGGAGGGCTTGCAGGCAACGCAGTAACTCTGGGACCGGAATCGGGCAGTTGGGATTGTTGGGATTGCGCCACCGATGACCAGCGGCAGTCCTCGTTCACCCGCATTCAGAACGCTCGGCCTATGCGTTCGCGTATCAACGTGTCGATCTCCCCTGGGGGCTGTACTCAACCAATCCTTCGATCGAATGCGTCCGTCATTGATGGTCGTCCCGATTGGGTAAGTGATTCGGGTTGAACCGGAAAGGGGCCGGGACGCGCGTTCAAGGATGAACGATGAAGTCCTAGATTTCTTGCGGAATCAAATCATCCAATGGACTGGATCAATTCACAACCGATCGCAAGAGTAGCGAAGGGCAACCGGCGTGCCCCGGCCGTGCTCGCCGCGTGCACTGGGTTGTGCTTTCTGCTCGGTATGGCTGATCCCACCAGCGCCCAAATTCCATCTTATGCTCGGCTGGGGCCGCCTCAGGAAACACCCTCTGAAGAAGCTCCCGTAGTTAACAACGCAGCGGCGTTACAGAGCGTTGAAAAACCTACACCCCAACAACTCCCGCCACCTCGTCGGCTGAGAACAGAGCGAGTTGCGCCCCGCGCGGTCGCAACTCCGCAGGTCAATCCAGCTCTCTCGACGCCCGATGCGACCGGGGTCGTCCCACAGCCGGTTCCGCGTGGGGCCTATGACTCCTATCTGAACTCCTACCGAGGTCGAACGCTTGACCTCGCGGGCAACGCGAATGCCTGGGACGACGGGGGCGAGGAAGGTACGGATGTCGGTCCGATCGACCTAACGATGTGGTGGGACGAGTGGATCCACCAGCCACTCGGGTTTGCAAACAGCACACTCACCATCGATGTCAGCGCGCTCACATCGTCCGCGTTGATCAACTCTCCTGCCGTGAACTCCGTGCTCGCCGAGCCGCAGATTCGCCAAACGGATGTCACGGCGGCCGATTCCGCGTTTGACCCGACCGTCTTTCTCGAAGGACGTTTCGTCGACACCAATGACCCTGTCGGCAACACGTTGACGACAGGGGACAACTCGGATCGCTTTCGCGACGAAACCCTGTCTGCGGATGCGGGCGTTCGTCGTCGGACCCGAAACGGCGGAGAACTCGAGTTGATTCAACGTGGCGGCTTCCAAGAGAACAACTCGATCTTCCTGCAGCCCAATCCGCAAGGCACGACGCGACTCGAATTGAACTACACCCAACCGCTCCGCAAAGACTCGGGACGGATGGTGAACCGCTCGCGAATCATGATCGCTCAGCTCCGCGCCCATCAGGCCTCGAGCAACGCTCGGACCGCGATCGAAGACCATTTACTCGAAGTCACACGTGCCTATTGGACGCTTTACCGGGTACGTGCTCTGTGGCTTCAACAGCAGAAATTCGTGGGCAGCGCTCGTCAACTCTATGGCCTACTCAATTCACGGACTGGTTTCGACACGGGTAAGCGTCAACTGTTGCGGGCCCGCGCCGAACTCGCCAGTCGCCAGTCTGAGCTGACCCGAGCGGCAGCCGAGATCCGTGATGCACAATCGCGACTTCGCGCGTTGGTCGGTGGCCACGAGTTGATCGCGGCGAGCGGTTCAGAATGGCTAACCGCCGAACATCCGCTCGGCAATCCTCTGGCGATCGACCCTCAGCAGAGCGTGATCGAAGCGATCGAAAATCGGGCGGACATCTCCGCGGCACTTCAGACGATTCACGAGGTCACCGTTCGTGTCGGTGCGTCCAAGAACCAAGTCCTCCCGCAACTCGATTTACTGCTCGGCGCCTACGTCGCAGGTTTGGATTCGCGCCGCGATACCTGGGGTGCGCTCGTCAACCAATTTTCCGATGGAAGGCCAGGATTTTCGATCGGATTGGCCTATGAGATGCCCGTCGGAAATCGTGCGGCTCGTTCCCAGCTTAACCGGCGTCGTTGGGAGCTGTTTCAAGCCACACAGGACTTTCGGCAAGTGACCGAGGCCGCGATCACGCAAGTCGAGATCGCTGCACGGGAAACCAGGACAGCATTCAATGAGATGCAACAAAAGAAGTTGTCGGTCGATGCGACGGAGTCCGAGGTGGCTTACCTAACGCAGCGAGCCGAGTTGCTTCCCGACGAAGAAGACTCGTTCGTTCTGTTGATCGACAACCTCCTCGACGCTCAAGAACGCCTCGCGCAGGAAGAGCGTGATCTCGTCGACGCTCAGGTGGCTTACGCGTTGTCTTGGGTTCTCCTGCGAAAGGCGACGGGCGTCTTATTGAAGATGGACCCGGTCGCCTCGACGGCGAATCACGGGACGATGCCGTCTCGGGAGACGGTGCAATGAGTTTGAGTGGAGCTTTCGCTGCCGCCGCAAACGGTTTCCACGCATGGAATCCACTTCGCAACGGGCAGAACGTTGCGAGCCCGATAAGCCGCGGCGATAGGAACCTGATCACCGAAGCTCGACGCGCGTCGGAGAGCCTGGTTTCTACGAGTGATTCAGAGTTGATTCAACGCTGTCATCAACTTCGAAACAGTCAGGACGATGAACGACGCCTCGTCGAAGCGACCGCGCTGGTTTTGGAGACTGTCAAGCGACAATACGCCATTGGACTGTATGACGTTCAACTCCTAGCGGGCATTGTGATGTCACGCGGCCACGTCGCCGAGATGCAGACAGGAGAAGGCAAAACGTTTACCGGAATCCTGCCCACATTTCTCGCCGCTTTGGCTGGTCGTGGCGTCCACGTGTGCACGCCCAATGCGTATCTCGCGATTCGCGATGAACATCAACTTCGACCGATCTTTCAGAGGCTGGGAATGGTCACAGCGACACGGTTGGAAGCGGATAGCTTTGAACAATCGTGCAACGCGTATGCGGCCGACATCACCTATGCCGCCGGCCAACAATTCGGCTTTGACTATCTGCACGATCAATGGACGCGGCGACAATTTCAGATCGCTGAACTCGGCCGATCCACCACCCAGCAACTCCGCGGCGTTGGAATGGAGACTCGCCTTCGCGGTCGTGGATTGTATGCTGCGGTGATCGATGAGGCCGATCATGTCTTGGTGGACGATGCGACTTCACCGCTACTGATCTCCACCGCCGGTGATCAACCCGCCCCTGATGCCGAACTCCATCTCGCCGCACGGCCGATCGCACTGGCGTTGATGCCGAATCAGCACTTCCGGGAAGATGAAATGACGGGAGCGGTCACGCTCACCGACCAGGGGTATCAAGAGATCTATGACGATGAAGACCTCGCCACCGACTCGAGGCTCTCACGTGCGTGGCACGAGTATGTGCTTGTCGCGTTGCGTGCCGAGAGATCGCTGAGCCGTGAGAGACATTACATCGTCCGTGATGATGAAATTCGTTTGGTCGAGCAAAGTACGGGACGTATCTTTCCCGACAGAACCTGGTCGGGCGGTTTGCACCAAGCCGTTCAAGCGAAAGAAGGACTGACGATCACGGCGGAGACTCAATCGCGAGGCCGAATCGCACGGCAATCCTTCTTCCGATCGTATCAGCACTTGTGTGGCATGACCGGGACGGGAACACCGTGTCGCTCCGAACTGAAGTCGATCTATGGACTCGATGTGCGACCGATTCCGACGCGTCTTCCGTGCCGCCGTCAGGTTCTTGAGCTGGGTGTCTGTCGTAGCTACCAAGACAAACTCCGCGCGGTGACTGCCGAAACGCTTGAGATGGTCGCAAGCCAAAGGGCCGTGCTGATCGGCACCAACCACATCGACCAAAGCCTGGATGTGGCTCGGGCACTTCGCATCGCGGGCCAGGAGGCCAAGGTACTCAACGGGCTTCAGACCGAAGACGAAGCCGAAATCGTATCGCTTGCGGGCCGCTGTGGTGCGGTCACCGTCGCGACACACGTCGCCGGTCGTGGGACCGACATTCCGCTCGACACAACCGTTCATACGAACGGCGGACTGCACGTCATCGCGTTGGAGCATCACCGGCTTTCGCGGGTAGACCGTCAACTCGTCGGCCGCGGCGCCCGCCAAGGAGACCCGGGTTCGGCGCGATTTTACATTTCACCCGATGACCGTTTTGTCTCCGACAACGCTCCGCATCTTGCCGCAACGGTGATCCGATGCCTCGATTCCGGCGAGCCCGTCGCTGCGCTCAGCAGCAATATCGAATTAACCCAACGTCGACTTGAGCAAGAGGATCGTCGGCTTCGATACCGACAGATGAAGCGGAACGACCGCCCTGGAAAAATGCTCCAAGGAATCGGAGCCGGCGTCTCCAAGTCAAACCAGAACCGTCGCCAACGAGGAGTCGCGGGGCAACGCGACGTCACTCGGCTCCGATGAAGGAACGCGCTATGAAGAACCTATTGCTTGCCACGGTCCTGTTGTCGTTTTGTAGCGTCGCCGGCGCAGCCGACTCGTCACAGGTCGAGTGCTTTACCGAGCCTTATCGACAGGTTGAAGTCCCCGCGAGCGAGATCGGAGTGATCCATTCAATCGTCGTGAAAGAAGGCGACACGGTGACCAAAGGCCAACTGGTTGCCCAACTCGACGATGAGGTTTTGCGCAATTCGCTCGAAGTCGCCCGTGTCGCCAAAGACGCAACGGGTTCTCTGCAAGCCGCAATGAGCGAACTCGATTCGCGACGGCGACAACTCGCGAGCTACCAAGCACTCCGAGACAATGAAAACGCGACCGATCGCGAACTCCAGCGTGCTCAAACGGCAGTGGACTTGGCGATGGCAAAGGTCCAGATCGTTCGCGATGAACTGGAAGTTCGGCGAATGGAATTCGAGCGCACCAAATCGCAGCTCCGTAAACGACAGATCAACGCTCCACTCGATGGAATTGTGATCGAGCTGAAGAAAGAACCCGGCGAGTTTGTTTCGCCGAACGATCCCGTACTGCTCTCGATCGTGGAATTGCGGCGTTTGAAAGCGGTGTTCTCCGTACCACGCGACTTGGCAGCGCCACTTCGCGTCGGTGATGCGGCGACCGTGCTTCTGGGTGTCAAAGGTGTTCGGGCGGACGCGATCATCGAGTACGTTTCTCCGACAACGGACCCGCAAAGCGGAACCGTGAGGGTCAAACTGCGACTCGACAACGAGGAACGCTCCTTGCCGAGCGGCGTCATTTGTCGTTGGGACCTCAATCACGAGGGCCGTGAAGCGAGGCTGAGTCGCGTTCGCTACGGTCATCCGCGGTGACTTCGCCCACCCCATTTCCGGGTTCGGGCGTTGCGTTTGCGGGTCCGATCAGTTCGGACAAGCTGAACGCTTCGCCGATCGTTGAAAGCCCGTCGAACGCACCGCAATCCGCGAGCGGCAACACGAAGACTGCGGGGCCGACGGATCCGAGTGCCGCACAGCTTGAGGTTCTCGCGGCACTCGTCGAACTGCTGGGCATCGCGAATCGGGCAGAACGTTTTGACCAGGCGTGTGAAGCGGTGAGCGGAGCGTTTCGCGACTGGATACGCGCGGCTCGCGTCGACATCGCTTGGCAGAATCGGCCCTTGTCGACATGCAAGTGGATCGCAGGCGCGGGAACATCAATCGATGAAGGAGAGCATGTCGTGTCCGCTCGCGATGCGGCAGCCGACGAAGTCTTGATACGTGGCGGCATTGCCGATTCAAACGCCGTGACGAGTCGAGATCGCATCGCGTTACTCGCGGTGAAGCGTTATCGCGATGCGGCGAAGAGTCGACGGGTCTTCGGTTTAGCTCTCGATCCATTCGCGGAGTCGTCAGCTAGCGAACCCCGTCGGTCAGGTGTCCTGCTCCTTCGCTTCGACCGCCCCATCTCGGAGAATGAAGCTGTATCACTGATTGCGCGCCTCGAAGTCTGTCGTGGCCCGCTGGGTAAAACGCTCGCACGTCTGGCTGAATCTGAGCCCACTCGGTTGGGGCAATTCTGGCGAACCACGAAAAAGCGAATCCGAACCCGCCAGATTCGAATCGCGTTGGGCTGTCTCCTCGCAGGTCTTGGAATTCTCGCAGTACCGACACCGTATCGGATGGGTGTCGATTGTGAGTTGCAGCCGACCTCGCGACGCTACATCGCCGCCCCTATCGCGGCACCGCTCCAAAGTGTGCATGTTCGTCCGGGAGATGATGTGCGCACCGGTGACATGCTTGCGATGCTTGATCCACGTGAGATCGAGATGGAGTTGGCGGCGAAGCGAGCGGAGCTTGAACGAACGCGACAGGAACACAAAGGCCTCCTGGCTCAACACAAATCGGGTGAGAGCCGGCTTGCCGCTTTGCAAGTCCAGCGATTGGAATCCGAAAGGGACTTACTTGAGCATCGCCGGCAACGCCTGGAGCTACAGTCACCGATCGACGGAATGGTCGTCTCCGGCGATTGGCAACGCTCCGAAGGAGTGTTGCTTGAGCGCGGCGAAACGATGTTCGAAATCGCGCCGCTAGGCACCTTTCGGATTGAAATCCTAATCGACGAGAGCGACGTACTCAGTCTGCGAACCGGAATGCCCTTGACCTTTCGGCTCGATGCGCTGCCCGGCGAGGTCTTTCGTGCAAACGTCGAGCGAATTCATCCGAGGGCAGAGCTTCGCAACGGCAAGAATGTGTTTCTCGCGGAGGCAACCCTTCAAGATTCCGAAGGTCGATTGAGACCGGGCATGCGCGGACGCGGTCGAATCCGTGCGGACCGTCATCTGCTCGGTTGGAATCTGTTCCACAAAGCCTACTATCGCACGGCAGTGATGCTCGGAGGCACCTAATGTCCTTCGACACCGGTCAGTTCATCGACACCAATGCTATCGATCTCGTCCAGGAACGCGTTCGGTTAGCATCGGACATCGCAGTCTGGCCGGTGTGGGAGTGCGGAGAGGCGTTTTACCGCATCGAGAGTCGCGATCGACGACGTTTCTATCGTGTGGGATATCGCGAATACGTTTTGCTTTCGATGCTCGATGGTTCGACCAACATCGCCGGGGCCTGTGGATTGGCGGCTTCGAAACTGGGTACCGATGCACTCACCAGTGATGAAGCCGAATCCGTCGTGGTCTGGTTGCTTCAAGAAGGATTGGCCACCGTCGACGGCGCTGCGTCCCGTTCATCGTCGCAGACTGCGAACACTGAAAAATCACTCTGGAAACGGATAAATCCGTTCTGGATTCAAGTTCCTCTCGCGAAATCGTCGCCGAATCTGCGCAGGCTTCTGAATTGCTTCGCACCACTCTTCGGACGCTTGCCCACTCTCATCGGACTCGGAGCCGTCGTCTGTGGCATGATTGCCTATGGGGCCAATGCCACCGCCGTGCACCAGTCGTCCGGGAATCTCTTCACCGCCGATGGATGGATCTATTTTTTCGTCACGTGGGTCCTGCTCAAGATCGTCCATGAACTCGGTCATGCGGCGGCGTGCAGACGATTAGGGGGAGAGGTTTCGGAGATTGGAATCGTCTTCATGCTCTTTGCACCGCTGGCATATGTCGATGTGACGAGTTGCTGGCGGATGCCCAAGGCGTTTTCAAGAATCATGGTGTCGCTCGCGGGCATGTACGTGGAACTGGTCATCGCATCCCTCGCCATGCTTGCTTGGTTGTGGTGTGATTCCGTCGCCAGCCGTTTTTGGCTCGCAAACATCGTTGTCACGGCAGGTGTTTCGACACTCCTGTTCAATGCAAATCCGCTGATGCGATTCGATGGATACTACGTCCTCAGTGATGCGACCCAAATCCCCAACCTCTATGGTGAAGCATCCGCCGAGTTGAAGCGAATCGGTAAGTGGCTCTTCTACGGAGAGAGCCCCTCGAGTGGTCATTCCCATCGCGGACGAAGCCTCTTTCTCGCGACGTATGGTGTTGCCGCTTTGATTTGGCGACTGATGATCTGCATGGCACTCTGCGCCGCGGCGTCATTTATGTTTTCCGGCGCGGGCATTTTGCTTGTCGCGTTTGCCGTGGTTGCGTGGTTCGGTCAACCGTTGAAGCAACTCTTTGAGATGACACGAGAGGACTTTCAAATCGATCGGCCACGCTTTTTGCGATCGACAGTCGTCGCAACCTTTACTTCGGCGATCCTGTTGTGCCTGCTGTTCCTTCCATTTGGCACCAGTGTCGTTCTACCTGGCGTCGTCCACGATCCCCCGGGCGCAGAGATACGCAGTGCCGCGGATGGGTTCATTGCGGAAGTGCACGTCGACGCTGGGACCGCGGTCGTCCGGGGGCAACCGATTGTCACACTCCGCAATGAATCGCTGCGAGCGGAACTTCGCGACATGGAACTCAAACGCGAGGCTGCCCGAGTAAAGGTTCGCGTCGCAACAGATTCCCATGACGCTTCGGCGACCCAGGTCAGCCGGGAAGAACTCCGCGCGATCGAGCGACAGATCTCCGAACTTCGGCCCAAAGTCGACGGATTGGTCGTGACGGCGCCGCACGGCGGGGTCGTTTCGGGAAAGCAACTCGCGTTCTCGATCGGACGTTTTGTTCGCGAAGGCGAAGAATTGCTGCGGATCTCGAACGCGGGCAACCGGGAAGTCATCGCCGCTGCACACCAAGATCAAATCGAAACGGTACGTGGAAGCCGCCATCAGCCGATACAGATTTCAGATGTTCGGTTGCGTCGATTTGAAACTCGGTTGAAAGCCGTCCAACCACGAGCTTCGAGGAAGTTACCTGATCCGGCGCTCTCCGCTCTTCACGGCGGCCCGCTACAGGTTCAACCCATCGAAGACGAGGAGGACAATCGGGACGAAGAAACCCGACTCGTCGAGCCACATTTTATCGTCACGGCATCGGTGCGATCCGATCACGAGAACGAACTTCCCACGGGAACACGGGTGAGGCTTTTACTTGGCTACCGTCGTCTATCACTCTGGGATCGAACACGCGTGGCGTTTGCAAAGTTTTGGACGCAGAAGCGGCAGGAACACGAAGGCTGAATGCAATGGCTCCGGTGGTTTACACGAGCGACAAAGACCTCGAAGTCAGTCGCGTGTGATGAGACCGTTCAGCACCGCCATGGCCTCTTCCGCTTGCGGTGTCGGCACCAGTACGTGGTCATGATGAAACGCAGCGATGACGTTGGCAGGAATGCCCGAACGACTCAGAGCACCCGCGACCGCCGCCGTCAGACCGACCGCGTGAAGGTCGGAATAAACGCTGAGAGTGATCAACCGAAACGTCCCATCGAATGGTAATTCCTCTTCCGTCGCCCGCCGCTCAGGAATCACGAGGGTCAAACCCTCGTGCTCGGCAAAAGATGCGATCGGCTGGAGCGTTGTGCCTTCTCCGTAGACGCCATTGGCGAGTGTGACAAAGACATACTCGCCTGACTGGAGAACCGGATTCAGGTTCCCCAGCAACACAGCTAGGTCATCGACGCCGTTCATCGATCCGTCTCCACGCAATGTCCCCACGAAGCACTGTCCCTCCAATTTCGCAACAACGTCGAGATCTGCGTTTTGGTGAGCCGCAAGGCGCTATCCGCGTTTTTGGGAAACCGGCGGGTTCCAACTGAACATTAGGGTGACACCGGAGGGCTCGCGCCCTTACCGCTAACAATGTTAGCGGTAAGGGCGCGAGCCCACCGGTGCGTCAACCAGATAGGTAGAGCACACGGCTGAACTCCAGTAAC
>JBCBOT010000042.1:0-37673 GCA_039821165.1 Planctomycetota bacterium
ATCTTTCTTGATGCCGAGCGACGGCTGAGGCACTACGTGGAGGGTGACTTTCCATCCTTCTTTCTCTGGCTAAGACTGGTGGCGGGGCAGACCCTCAGCAAGGTCCACCGGACGCACTTGGGTACTGAATCGAGAAATGCCCTGCGGGAAACAAGTGCGGGAGGGAAGAACGTCTGGGGAAATACTTCGCTCTGCTTATCCCAGCGTTTTATCGCTCACATGACTTCGCCGAGCCAGGCAGCGGTCCGCGAGGAGTTGATCGTGGAGGTGCGTCGTGCATTGGAAGGCATGAATGAGATCGATCGTGAAGTCCTTGCCCTCCGTCACTTTGAAGAGTTGACGAATCAGGAGGTCGCGATTGAACTAGATATCAAGCCCAAAGCAGCGAGTATTCGCTACATGCGTGCGTTGGAGCGGCTTCGTGGCGTTCTCAACGCAATGAGTGAGTGATTCAAAGAGAGCACGAAAACCGGCAAATGCATGTAGAAACATCTTCTCACAGGGGGTTTCACAGGGCAGTCCTTGTGCCACCATTTGAATGACGATGAGTTCACGTGACCCAGCCACTCTCCATTGATCGAGTTCCAGCATGCGACGACTCGGAATTCATTTTCTACCGATCTGAAAGAGGACACCGATAAGAACGGTTCTCTCTCGTAACAGGCTCACTCCAGATGCGGATCAAGAAAGACGCAACGCGCCGACCCAAGGTCGCCCTCAACGCTAGGCAGTTTTCCGCGTGGATAGCGAGATTCTCAAGATGGAGCCTTCCGAGATGAATTCAGTTGCCGACGATTGCGAGCACATCGATATCCTGGCGAACGATTTCCTCGCGAGATATCGGGATGGCGAGTGTCCGACGGTGGAAGAGTACGCGCGTCGGCATCCGGAGTACAGCGACTCGATCCGACAAATGTTTCCGTTGGTTGCATCCATCGAAAGGATTAAAATCAATGAGCAAGTGACCGTCGATGGCGAGGCGACGCTTGCGGGACGCGCTCTCTCGCAACTCGGTGACTTTCGAATCGTCCGCGAAGTCGGACGTGGAGGGATGGGCATTGTATTCGAAGCGCACCAGGAGTCTCTCGATCGCACCGTTGCGATCAAGGTGCTCCCCAAGCAGAGTCTGCTCGACGAACAAGCGCTCGAACGTTTTCGCCGTGAAGCAATGACAGCGGCGTCGATGCATCACTCCAACATCGTGCCGGTCTATGGCACCGGAGAGCATGAGGGCTCCCACTATTTGGTCATGCAGATGGTCGAAGGGCAATCGCTCGACAGCACGATTGCCGGCGGCAAAAAGATGGCTTGCGTCGAAGCAGCGAGCATCGCACGGGAGGTTGCCGACGCCATCGCCTATTCGCACGCCAATGGAGTGTTGCATCGCGACATTAAACCGGCGAACATCCTGATCGAATCCGATGGAACCGCGCTCGTTACCGACTTCGGCTTGGCCAAGTCCGTTGGAGACGCCCTAACCAATACTCATCAGGTAAGCGGGAGCTTGAGGTATGTCGCTCCCGAACGTTTTGCCGGCATCTCAAACGAATTGTGCGACGTTTACGCCATCGGGCTGACGCTCTACGAGTTATTGGCCGGGCGTCCTGCCTTCGAGGAGAGCGACGCCGAACATTTGATCGGTTCCATCACACAGTCACGTCGGCCGACTATCACATCCGTTTGCCCCGATGTCCCCGTCGATTTGGCAACGATTGTCGAAAAGGCGATCCGCGTCGATCCCGAGCAACGCTATCGCTCCGCGGCTGATCTCCGTGATGATCTGGGGCGTTTCCTTGACGACGAGCCGATTCTGGCGCGGCGAATTTCGTCGTGGGGGCGACTGGTTCGGTGGGCGCGACGGAACCCAACGATCGCCACCTCGACCAGCATTGCGGCGATTGCTCTGATACTCGCGACCATCGTGTCGACTGTTGCATACGGAATGACGTCGACCGCCAATCAACGAACCATTCGCGCGCTCGCCTCCTCTGAGCAAACAGTCGATCTAGCGCTACAGTCGCTCAATGGCGTTGTCGACGTTGTCTCAGGATCACCCCCAGAAGCCCGTTTTTCGCTGGGAGACTCTTTCGACGTTGACTCTCTACCCGATGTCGGTCTTGAGCCTTCCCCCCTCGCGGCGAAGATTCTCGAGCGGCTACAGCCGACTTACGAGCGGCTTTCTCAGCAATCACCGCGTCGTCCAGACATTCTTCTTCGGAAGGTCGACGCCGGCATTCAACTGGCCAGGATTCAGCACGCGCTCGGCCAGACTGGAGATGGAATCCAGACACTCCAGTCCGGCATCGCATTGCTTCAGGAGCGAGGTGTTTCCGGGCTTCTGCCGATCGAAGCATCACGGCTTAGGCTCGCCCGTTTGAACAACGAATTAGGCGGGCTCTACGCGGCCGAGTTTGAACGCGAGGCGTCAGCCGCGTGTTTCGAATCCGCCATCGAGACAGCTGTTGAACTTGAACCGTCAAGTAATGCAGCGCAAATCGAACTCGCACGCGCACATTTAAATGCGGGCAGCCGACCACCGAACTTACGTCGGACCGAAACGCTGACCGATGAAGATCGCGTATCGGACCTAGCTCACGTCGACGCCGCGATCCGGATCTTGGAACGCCTTCAAACGACCAGTGACGAATCCAATACCGTTTGCATTTTGTTGGCACGAAGCGAACTCGCCAAATCGCGGCTCGCCTTGGATCCGACTACGCGCGACCGACACTTTTCCGCAGCGGTGACTCGACTCCGCTCTGGTTTGGCAACGAGCCCTGAGGACTCCAATGTTCGGCTCGAACTGGTCACCACGCTCGCTGACGTCAAGATACGCGACATCCGCTCTCGGGTTCTTATCGCCGAGGCGTCCCGGCGATTGGAAGAGGCGCTCGTCGAGACATCGCGGTTGCGTAGCGGGAGTCCTGACAACACGCTCTTCCTTGTGTCCGAAGTGCATCTTCGGCACAAACTCGCAGCGATCGCGAGGACACAATCTCGATTTGGAGATGCGGAGTCGATGCTCAATGAAGCCGTTCAATTGCAGTCACGGCTTGTTCAAACATGGCCGAGCAGCATTCGACACCGTTGTTGGCGGGCGATGCTCTATCGAAGTCTAGCTGCCATGTACAACGAATGGGGCAAACTGGAACAGGCGAGAGCCACGATTCGCTTGGCGAAAGTCGACGTTGATACGGTCGGCGAAGAATTTTCGGAACACCCGCTTTTCGAACGTACACGCGATGCGGTGGGCCGACTCACGATCGAGTAAACGATCGTGAGCCCCACAGCTGAGACGTTCTTTAAGCCTCGCCTTCTTCGTTCGAAGCCTCACTCGTTGATTCTTCGGCATCTGCCGAACCACTCTCGTCTTCGCCCATGGCGGCTTCGTGCATCCAGTACTTCAACAATGGTGAAAGGAGGATGCAAACGCCGCCACAGCCCATGGCGGTGATGGCAATCGAGCCGAAGACGTCGCCATAAACGTTGACCGTGTTGATCGGTGCAGGCAGGTCCGCGCCGCCGCCGCCATGACCGCCAACACTTGTGAACTGCGAAATGATCGCGGCCAAATACTGGCTGAAAGCCGTCGCCAGGAACCAACTGCCCATCAAGGTGCTGACCAAGACTTTCGGACTGAGCTTGGTCATGGTGGAAAGCCCCACAGGCGAAAGGCAGAGCTCTCCAGTCGTCTGCAGGAGGATACCGATCGTGAGCCAGGAGATCCCAACCATACCGACGTCCGTGCAGTTCTGAGCGCCGAGCCAAAACGCCCCAAATCCGAGACCGAGTTGAATCAAGCCCAGACCAAATTTGATCGGGGCACTCGGGTCCAAGCCCTTCGCCCGCAACTGAGCCCAGAGCCAATTGAAGATGAGCGCGAAGATCAAAATGAAGATCGCATTGAATGACTGAAAGATCGACGCCGGAAGTTCATCGAGTCGGGTCGCGGTTCCCATTCCCACGTTCGAGTCCGAGACCTGCCAACCGAGTTTGATGGGTTCAAAGTCGAGCCCGTTCTTCTCCGCGTAGCGGCCGACTTCCTGTTCGATCTTTCGGATTTGGTCCAAATCTGAGTTCGTGAATGCATCACCTTCAGCGTTGTAGACGTAACCGAGTTGAGCTTGAGTCGGTTCGAGTTCGATTGTTTGTCCGACTTGGTCCTCGGTGATCGAAGAGGATTCCCCAACGCGATCGATGTTTCGGTCGGTGAAGTTGTTGACGCTCGATCCGGCTTGCTCAAAGAACGCGAAGAAGAGCATTTGGAAGAAGATCAGCACGAGAGCGGCAAGCATCCGTTCCCGAGGAATCTTGTCCAATTTGAATGTCTCGATGATGAGATAGCCGAACGCGAGGATACCGAGAATGGTGAGGACAAGACCCGCGGGTTTGCTAACTTCTTCGACGAAAATTCCCGCAATCGTCCCAACGAAACTCGCGCGCGATGCCGAGAGTGCTGTGGTCGCACTCTCGATCGATGTGATTTCCGCTAGTTCTTTCGCTTCGGTGGGAAGCGTTCCTTCGAATTCGGTAGCGAGTTTTGAGAGCAGGTCGGTGACTTGAGTGTCGTCTAGTCCGAGAGATTCGAACGAGCCGTCCTTGAGGTCGTCGATGCCCAAGTCAGACTTCACAAACTCCTCGACTTTCCCACCGTCGACTTCGCCTTTCACGGCGGCGATGGTTGCCTTGGGAATGAGTTGATAGGGCTCACCGCGAAGCTTAGGTTCAACGACGATCCCGGCTTTTTCGACCAAGTCGAGTGTTTCTTCGTCAGCGTTGAGTTTGGCGAGAAACTCAAGACGTTCTTCCAGCAATTCTTCTTTCGTCTGGACTTCCGCATCTTCCGGCGGGCTGGTGAACGGGGAGAACCCCGAGACCAAGAGAGCAAAGATCGGGATGGCGATCGCCGTTGCACCGTAGATCTTAAAGTCGAATCGGGAATCCATTCCCTCGGGGCGACCACCGGCCCATTCCGGCAAGCCACCCTTGGAGAGGGCGATCCACGCCACGACGGCCGCCACCATCAAGCAAGCGGCAACAAAGATGTTGATCAAAATGGCGTAAATGTTATCGGGAACAAAGACAAGCATTCCGATGGTCGACGCGATCGCACCGCTCATGATCAAGAGCTGGGTCACTAAGTTTGGCATCACAAAGACCGCCAATCCGATCAACATGCCGATCGTCGCGAGGCCAAAACCGTAGTGCCATCCATAGGTCTCGCCGACATAACCACAGAGCAACGGACTGATTGCCGCACCGAGGTTGATCCCCGTGTAGAAAATATTGAATCCGTCATCGCGGTTCTTAGCGCCGTCGGCGTAAAGCGAGCCGACCATCGTCGAAATGTTTGGTTTGAAGAAACCATTACCCGCGATCAAAAACGCGAGCGCGAAAAAGAATGGCCACTCCGACTCGATCGTCATCAAGAGGTGACCTGCGGCCATCAAAAGACCACCGATGATTACTGCCAGACGCTTGCCCAAGTATTTGTCGGCCAGCAAGCCTCCGATAAACGGGGTCATGTAGACCAAGGCCGTGTACGCGCCGTACACCGTGTAGGCTTGAGTGTCCCCGTAGCCGAGGAAACCCTTGATCATGTAGAAGACGAGCAACGCTCGCATGCCGTAGTAGGAGAATCGCTCCCACATCTCGGCGAAAAAGAGAGTGTAAAGCCCCGAGGGATGGCCGAAGACGTGTGCTTGGTTTTCGATATCGGGCTTGGACATTCAGTTCTCCGCGATGACTCGATCGATTCACATGATTTGGGCGTCATGTCCCAAGCCGGAGAGTTTAGCCTAGATCGCCTTTGTTTTGGGCGAACCGCACTCTTCAATCGATGCGTTTCCGAGGGTCGGAGAAACCCATTTTGAAACAAAGATGCCGGCCTTGGTTCCGGCAAGGGAACGCTAGCCGCCTCAAGCGAGACTCAGCTACAGCGAACCACCCCAACCGAGCTTTTCACGAAGTGTTCGATAGTCGTTCTGACCAGGGACCGAAAGCATGCGGAACGGCTGCGGTGCTTTGGTGACCAAAATACGATCCCCCGGGAGCACCGAATTCAGAACCTTTCCGTCGACCACCACACTGGTGGACTCGTTCGGTTCACTCACTCGGAGTTCGAAACGAGTCTCGGCCGAATCCACCAATGGCCGATACGTCAACGTGTGGGGGCTGATCGGCGAGATCACTACCGCCTGAAGTGGTCGACGCAGAATCGGGCCCCCCGCCGATAGATTGTGAGCCGTTGACCCCACGGGGGTGGCCAAGATCAGGCCATCGCAACGGTAACGTGTCGCAAGGGTTTCGTCGGCGAACAAGTCGATACCGAGAATTTGATACGGCGGACCTCCAAGCACCGCTACCTCATTGAGGGCGAGTTGTTCGGCGATGCATTCATCGTCCCGGTAGAGCTGGACGTTGAGCATCAGGTGATCGATCACCTGAAATTCACCACAGCAAACTTGCGGCCAGACCTCGACAAAGTCGTTCGGGGCGAGCGCTGCCAAAAAACCGAGATTGCCACAGTTGATCCCGAGCACCGGGACTTGGCGACCCGCAAGTTGGCGGGCCGTCTGCAAGATCGAACCATCGCCTCCGAGTACGATCGCTAAGTCCAGCGACTCATCATCAAACTCGTAAGTGAACGTGAAGTCTTCGGCGACGATTTCGGCCCGATCGGCGATCAATGGTCGCAGGCGAGCGGCCTCGATTCGGACCCGCTCTCGATCCGGGGCTCCGGAAAGAACAACGCGAGGCACCCTTCCGGGCTGGGGCCACCGCGTGCCGTCGCCGTCAGCCATCAAACCGTCGCTTCGGCGGTGCACGCCTCACGACAACGCGTTGCAATCGCAGCGGGACTCAGCCCGTGCTGGTGCAGTAGATCGTTGCGGTCGCCGTGCTCGACAAAACTGTCTGGAAGTCCCAGGACGTGAACGCCTCGCGTGTCCAGTCGCTGGTCCACCGCGGACTCTAGGAATGCGGCACCGAAACCGCCGACGCGGGTGTTTTCCTCCAGCGTCAAAACGAAACGCCCGCCTTCGATCGATGTGCGGACCATCTCGTGATCCATCGGCTTGGCGAACCTCGCATTGATGACCGCCACATCGAGTTCTCCTTCGAGTTCTTCGGCAGCCGCGAGTGCATTCTCGAGCATTGCACCGAAGGCAACAATCGTTCCGTCGGCTCCCTCGCGGACGCGCTCACTTCGTCCAAGCTCGATCGGCTCGAAGGGTTCGTCGCGGTGCATCGCGGACGCTTTCGGGTAGCGAATACTGCACGGATGGTCCTGTGCGAGTGAGAACCGCAGCATCGCGTCCAGCTCCTCGGCATAACCGGGGGCCATCACGACCATGTTCGGGAACAGTCGCATGTAACCGATGTCGTAAACGCCATGATGAGTCGGCCCATCTGGCCCGGTCAGCCCCGCGCGATCGAGCATGAAAACGACTGGCAGGTCTTGTAACGCGACTTCCTGGAAGATTTGGTCGTAGCTGCGTTGCAGGAACGTGCTGTAGATGTCAACGATCGGTCGCGCGCCCGCTTTGCATTGACCGGCCGCGAACGCGACGGCGTGAGACTCGCAGATCCCGACGTCAAAGAACTGATCCGGGAACTTTTCCCGCACTGGCTCGAGCTTGTTCCCTTGGCACATCGCAGCGGTGATTACGGCGACCCGCGAGTCTTCTTCCATCGACTTGCTGATCGCGTCTCGAGCGTGCACCGTGAACGGCGGAAGACCATCGCTCTTTCGAGTCACGGGCTTTCCGTCGTGATCCTCGAATGCGGGCGGCGTGTGGAAAAAGACCGGGTCGGCGGCGGCAGGTTTGTAACCGTGTCCTTTTTCGGTCACCACATGCAACAGCACGGGGCCTTTCATTTCACGTACCATCGCGAGGTACTTTCGCACCAGTGCGATGTCGTGCCCGTCGATGGGGCCGACGTAATGAATGTTGAGTTCTTCGAAGAGCATTCCGCCCAGCAGGCCGGCCTTCACACCCTCTTTCATTTGAGCCAAAAACCGTTCCACCGGATCGCCGAACATTGGAATCTGATCCAACAGTTTGACGACTTCGTTCTTGAGCCCGGTGTAGTACGGATTGCCTCGGAGCCGATCGAGATAGTTGGCTACCGAACCGACTCGAGGACAGATCGACATCTTGTTGTCGTTTAGAACGATCGTCAGATCTTGTTCCAGTTCGCCCGCATTGTTCAACGCCTCAAACACAATCCCACTCGGGAAGGCACCATCGCCAATCACGGCGACGGTTCGTCGCTCAGCCTGATCGGCAAGCAGGTCCCCACTGCGGAGTCCGACGGCGGTGCTCACGCTACAGCCGGCGTGCCCCGTCATGAACAAGTCGTACTCGCTCTCGTGCGGATTGGGATAGCCCATCAATCCACCCTGAGTGCGGATCGTATGGAAGTCCTTGTAGCGACCGGTGATCAGTTTGTGGGGGTAGATTTGATGCCCGGTATCCCAGATCAAGCGGTCCGTCCGGAAATCAAACTCGCAGTGCAACGCGAGGCACAATTCGACGACGCCCAGGTTCGATGCGAAATGCGCCGTCCGTGTGGCTAGCAGATTGCAAAGGACATCACGAATCTCTGCCGCGGTGTCTTCCAATTGGCTCGTCGAGAACGACTTCAAGCCGGTAGCATCATTGAGCGATTGCAGCAGCGGGTGGTTGCCCAGGCCAGCCTGATTTTGGTTTTCGTTGTTCATCTAGGTCGGTACTCCGTCCAGGTTCACCGCGAGCGGCGCGACACATAACGTGCCAGAAGTTCCAGTCGCCAGCCGGCATCTCCGAAGGCGTTGAGCGATTCCAATGCTCGTTCGATCAAGTCATCCGCGCGGCGTCGCGCCCCATCGACACCGATCAATCCGGGGTAGGTGAGTTTGCCGCGTTCGAGGTCCTTGCCGACTCGCTTTCCCATTTCACTCTCGTCGGCCGTGTGATCCAGCAAATCGTCCACCACCTGGAACGCTAAACCGACGTTCGCAGCATAGTCGGAGAGTGAGTCGCGTTGCTGCCGAGACGCTCCGCTGATCACTGCTCCCAAGTCGAGCGATGCCGCAAAGAGCGCCCCCGTCTTGCGGCGGTGAATCAATTCCAGAAACGTCAGGGCATCGTTACGCCCCGTTTGAGCCGCTGGTTCGTTGGAAAAGGCAACACCCTCCCCCTCTACCGAACCGTCTGGACCACCGAAAGGCAACCGCCCCGCTTCAGCCGCCAGGTCATCCACTTGGCCGCCGACCAGGTGACTCGGGCCGGCGGCTTCGCTGAGAACTCGAACGGCCTCGGCGATTCGGTCGGGGGGCGCAAGCCGACACAGCTGGGCGAAAGCCATCGGCTGGAGGGCGTCACCCGCCAAAATTGCCGTGGCTTCATCAAATTGGACGTGGACCGTCGGACGTCCCCGACGCAGGTCATCATCATCCATCGCTGGCAAATCGTCATGAATCAACGAATAGGCGTGGATCAACTCCACCGCGACGGCTCCGGGCAGGGCAGCGTCGATGCTTCCCCCGCACGCGTCGGCCGCCATCAGAACCAATGCTGGTCGCAGACGCTTGCCGGGCGCGAGGACGGCGTAGCGGATCGCGGCGGCAAGGGTTTCCGGACATCCATCGTCGAATTGACAGGCGGCGTCCAGGGCACGCTCGATTTGCGGGAGCCACTCACCGACTGCTCGGGTTAACTCATTTTCCACACCGCCATGCGGCCGCTCCGCCGATTTTGTCGTTGAATGGTTCTGGTGAGAGGTCGAAGCGGGCAACGTGCGGTCCAAAAGTGGAACGAAGTCGGAACAGGTGATGGTAGAGTCTAAAAAAGCCCCTCCGGACCGTCCACGTCTGAGATAGGGGCCCGCTCCGCCTGGGGCGGGGTGCGGTCGATCGATTCAACGTGGGCGGAACCGTCTTCATCCACTTGCGTGAGTAATTGGATCTTCAGTTCCGCCCGCTGAAGTGTCTCGTGACAGAGTTTGATCTTTTCTATCCCACGCTCGTATTCCGCCAGGGCCTCTGTGAGGCCGAGTTCCCCGCTCTCGAGCCTGTGCACCACTTTTTCCACGTCTGCTAACGCACTCTCAAAATCCTCATCCTTGGATCCTTTGGCACTCTTGCGAGACGATTGATTCTTTTTTGCCACCAAATCACCCAATCGAACGTTCTGAAGCCTTCTGCATTTTGACATCCCCCAAGGGGCGCAGTAGGGAGTTGTGTTAAGCGGTGTACGAAATCGCAGCGTCCTCGTCAGTGTCGTCGGAACGACTATGGAAAATTCGCCTCTTCAACGCACCGAAGAAGAAGCCCATGGCGATTCGCATCCAGATACTCTCAACCCACCAGTTGAGCAGGACGGCTGCGGAACCGCCAGCACCGGCGAGCAGTCCATTTACGGCGCGATCCTACGCAATACCGAGTTGCTGGAGCAGGTGCTCAGCCACATCGCCGGGGAACGACTCGGTTTTGATTTCACCGGCGTCGATTTCGAAGTGGCCGAGGCGGATATCGACGAAATCATCGCCGTCGATGAAAACGCCATCTTGCGAGAACGTAATGACGGTCTCGAGCAGCTTGTGGAGCAGTTGCGAAGCGAAGTCGATTTGCTCAACAGCCAAAACGGCGAGCTTGCGTCAAAAGTCGCGCGGAAGGATGTGGTTCGCAGCGTCTCCCACAGCACGTCGGTGCCGCAGACTTTGACCTGGGAACAACGGAAGCAACAGATTCTCGACGAGATGGAAAACGACTCCTTTGATGCCGAGTCTTTCCTTTCCACGCTCTCGCAACCGGTGCAGGAAGACACCCTCCACAGCGACGACGACGCTTCAATCGTGGCGGGCGATGATCCGATTCAATACGTCACCGATCTGAACAACGAACTGGACCGCCTCACTGAGTTGGTGCGTTCCTACGAAGAAGCCACCGTCGAGTCACAAACGATTCCGGTAGTGGATGATTCCGTTGCGGCGGCGATCGAAGCGGATGATGTCGTCCAGGAGGAACGCGAGAAACTCCGGCAACTGCAAGCGGAATGGGAAGAGCGGTTTCGCGAAACCGAAATCGAGATTTCCCTCGAGCGTGCAAAGCTCTCTCGGGAAAGGCAAGAGGTCGAAACGATAAACGAGCAACTTGCCAATGAAGTCGATGAACTTCGCAGGCAGATCGCAACCGGAGATTCGACGAAGGCGGGAACGCGCTGGATGGCAAAGCTCGGCCTCATCTCCAACACCTGATCCGCTCTCGACGAACATCTCGCGTTCTTCATCGGTCAGCTTGATACGATGGATTCTTCGATGACACTCGACCATCGTTGGTTTTAGGGGGAGCGGATTGAACCCACCTTCTCTTCCCGCAAGTTGAGCTGCATTCGGCTCCTAGTCTTTGAACGCCCGCTCACGGAGTCGCCGCAGTTTGTCTTTCTGGTAGCGGAGGGTGCGGTACGCATCCAGACCCGCGAGCAGAACGATGACCAGCAGGATTAAGGTGACCGTTAGCCAAGCGGCCAGGAAGACAAGTGTTCGTGGTCCGGCAATCGTGGCGAGCAAGATCAAAAGTCCACATGTGCCGATCAACGTATTGACGAGTCCACGTGACTTCATCCGCCGATCGAGATACTCCTGATCTTCTTCACCATTGAATTGGTCTTGGGGCCAACCGCGTTTCTCAGTCCACTGCAGCCACCCGGCGAAGAAAAGAAGCGTGCTTGATAAGACTAATCCGCCCGCGAACATCGTTGGCCTCTCATTGATAAGTCACCGTCACTGCGATAGGAGCCACTGGTGGGCGACCCAAACCACCGCCGCAATGGATTCGCCGCTGCAATTCTCGGGAACATCTTGCTCGGTATGCCAATACTTGGGCGATCCAATCCCGGGACGAGGATAATCAAAATCAATCACATCGATCGTCGGCACCTTTGCGATTTCATTCAGCGGAAGGTGGTCGTCGCGAACCGTATGTCGAGCTCGCATCACAAAAGCCGTGACGCCTAACTCGCGGGCGGTCTTCCAAAACGATCGAGCCACGGGCTTGGCATACCGGAGACTGTTTGTCTCATAGTAGAGCCTCAACTCCTTATCGCCAATCATGTCGAACAGAATTCCCGCGGAGTAAGGAATAGGCGGGGGTGAATTCTTGTACTCGTTTGCGAAATAGGTTGATCCGATGAAGTACTTGTCACGGGTTTCCTTCCAAACGAATTCCTCGCCGTCAAATAGAACTAAATCGACACCAACATCGTCCGGCAGGTCGTCGAACTGGTTCGCAAGTTCCATCAGCCCTGCGGTGCCGCTGGCCCCATCATTGGCACCCACAAAGACGCCGCGTTTGTTTTTCGGGTCGCGATCCGGAAATGGACGCGTGTCGTAGTGGGCACAGAACAAGAAACGCTTTGGACGATCGGGATGCCATGACGCAATCAAGTTGGTCATGGTGACGGGATCACCGGTATTCGGATCGCGAGTTTCAAACGACTGTCGTTTGATGGTCCCGCCGCGCTCTTGGAAAAAGCTCTCGAGGTAGGCTTGCTGTTGCCGCATCGCCTCGGTGCCCGAGGGTCGTGGGCCGAAGTCACAGAGTGTTCGCAGGTAACCCATCGCCCGCCGTTCGTCGTAACGATCCGGAATCGGCTTGCGCGACGGTGATTCGGAGACGACCGCGCGACGGTCGAAGGCGCCGGTTGAAATCGCGATCAGCAACACCGCGACCCCGCCGATCAACGAGAACAGCATGAGGGTCGGAAGGAGCGAGTTCGAGGCACGTTGCGCCGGATCTTGGTCGTTCGTTTCCGCGTCAGGAACGGTCGGTTCGGAACGCGCCTGTCTTGTACGAGGTCTCGTCAATGTCGTTCCGGTCTTCACGGGCAGGTCACGATCGGTGAACGATGAGAAGGAAGCTCCGACGTGTGCTCCTGAGTCACCTAGAAGACACGGTTATACCCGTTCAGCGCCGCGACCCGATACGCTTCCGCCATTGTGGGGTAGTTGAAGGTGGTTTCGATGAAGTACTCCAGCGTGTTGCACTTCGATTCCATCACGGCTTGGCCGATGTGCACGATCTCTGACGCCTGAGCACCGAAGCAATGGACGCCGAGTATTTCCAGAGTCTCACGGTGAAATAGCAACTTCAACATGCCGACGGTTTCGCCCGTGATCTGGGCGCGGGCAAGACTTTTGAATTGACTGTGCCCGACCTCATACGGAACACAGGCTTCGGTGAGTTCCCGCTCGGTGCGACCGACCGAACTGATCTCGGGACTCGTGTAGATGCCGGTGGGCAAATCCTTGGTGCGAAGATTGCCATCTTTGCGTCCGAGGATATGCATGCCGGCAGCGCGTCCTTGTGTGTACGCCGCACTCGCCAGGGAGGGGTATCCGATGACGTCGCCGACCGCGTAGACATGCTCGAGGCTGGTTTGAAATTGATCGTCGACTTCGAGTTGGCCGCGGCTGTTCACCTCGAGGCCGATTTTGTCTAGGCCAAGGTCTTCGGTGTTTCCACTGCGTCCGTTGGCCCAGAGCAAGATGTCCGTCTTGATCTGCTTGCCACTCTTGAGGTGCAACACCACGCAATCGTCGTGACCTTCGATCCGATCGACTGTCTCGTCATGTCGAATGATGACACCTTGGTCGCGCAGATGGTAGGACAAACCATCGACGATCTCATCATCCAGAAACTCGAGCAGTTTGCTCCGTGTGTTGACGAGATTGACCTTGATCCCCACGTTTCTCAGCATCGACGCATATTCAGTTCCAATAACCCCTGCACCATAAACGGCTGCCGAGTTGGGTTTGTCTTGCAGTTCGAGGATCGTGTCGCTGTCAAAAATACGCGGATGATTGAAATCGACATACGGCGGTCGATAGGGACGCGTTCCGGTGGCGATCACAAAATGTCGACTGCGAATCGGTGCTCCGCCATCGACCGAGACCGTGTGCTCGTCAAGAAAGCGAGCTTGCCCGTAGTGGACGGGTACCGCGTTGCGATCGTAGAAGGACTGACGCATCGCCACCTGCTTGCCGATGATCGCCTCGGTCCCTCGCCGAAGCTGCTCCATCGTCGGGCTCGCGTTAAATCCCATTTCGCGAAAGACGGGATTTTTGAGCACGTTCATCGTGTTGGTGATTGTGTACCGCAAGGCTTTGCTGGGGATCGTGCCCCAGTGGGTACATCCGCCACCAATTGCACTGTATCTTTCGGCGACGCCGACGCGCAAGCCTCCCTTGGTCGCCTGCATCGCGGCTCCTTCGCCGCCCGGGCCGGTCCCGATCACAAAGAGGTCAAAATCAAAGTCGGAATCGCTCATAAAATCACTTTCTGGTTGAAATGACCGTTTCGCCGAACCGTGTTGTACGATGTTGATCGCCTGTGTCCAATCCGATGTTTCTTTCGCCGATCCGCGCGAGAATGTTGAGCGAGTTCTCGGATGGCTCGATCGCACGTCGCATCCGGCGTCGGGTGACGCACATCTGGTCGTTTTTCCCGAATGTATGCTGACCGGCTACGCATTCGATTCTCGTCAGCAAGCAGCCGAAGTCGCGATTTCGCTCGACGATCCGATGTTTTCGCGGATCGCTGCCCGCCTTCGACGCCGCGAGCAGCACGCGACGATCGGGTTTGTGGAATCCGCCGGACAGCGGCTCTACAACGCGGCGGTCCTGGTGGGGCCACAGGGCATCGAAAGCCACTACCGAAAGATTCACTTGCCGCATCTCGGTGTGGACCGATTCGTCGATCGCGGAGAGGGGCCGTACCAATCAATCCCGGTTTCGACCTCGCGCTGCGATGATTTTCGTGTCGGAATGGCGATTTGTTATGACGGATCGTTTCCAGAGCCCAGTCGTGTGTTGGCGCTGGACGGCGCCGATGTCATCACGCTCCCCACAAACTGGCCCGATCCGGCGACGCATACGGCGGGAATCGTCCCGCCAGCCCGCAGCATGGAGAACCATGTTTACTTCGTCGCCGCGAATCGTGTCGGCAGCGAAAATGGATTTTCGTTCTTCGGGCGCAGTTCGATTTGCGGTCCCGACGGCGTGGTTCTCGCGTCCTCAAGCGACAACGATGAAACCATTCTGTTTGCGGAAGCCGATCCCGAATTGGCACGCAATAAACGAATTCAGCGCGACGGCGAAGCGCACACCATTGATCGGTTCGCGGATCGATGTCCCGAGTTCTATCACAGGCTGGTTGAACCCAAGCGATAACAATCCTATTCAGGGAGACTCACCAATGGATGCGATGGACGTACTCGGTGCTTTGCTCGGTAGAAAGAAAAGCAGCTCCGGCGGTGGAGGCGGCCTGCTGCGTGACATCGTGGCAGGCACGACGCGACAGTCCGCGCCGAACCAGCAACGGCGGACGCAGCCGCCCCGGCAAGGCAGTCGCCCGCGATCGATCGGCGAAGTTGCGAGAAGTCTTGAGGAGCTTTTAAACGTCACCGAGGATCGCTACGCCAAGCGGCATCCCAAAGCCGCGACGCCGGTGCAACCTCCAGCCAATCAACGACGCTATCAACCTCCAGCGCCCCAGGAAGAAGACAGCCTGAACGAGCAAGCCGTGATCCTAATCCGTGCGATGATCGGTGCGGCAAAGTCAGATGGACAAATTAGTGCCGATGAGCAACGCGAAATCACGGCTCAACTCGGGCACCTTTCGCAAAACGAAATCGAATTCCTGCGGAGAGAATTCGCACGGCCCAGTGATCCGCGAGGCATCGCCTGGGATACTCCGCTCGGCATGGAAGAGCACGTCTATACGATTTCACTTGCTGCGATCGATCTCGATGAAAACAAGGAAGCGGAGTATCTCGCTGACCTCGCACATGGACTCAGGCTAACGCCGAGTCGATGCAACGGAATCCACCAACGATACGGTGCCCCAACCATCTTCCGAGTGTGAATGTGCCTTGGGGGCTCACGACACTCAGTTGCCGTTGAAGTCCCCGTAGTTGAATGTCACCGGGAAGGCTCGGTAGAGACCATTGGTGAAGACCAGCTCGAGCCAGTTGTCCAAACGCTGGATCGGTTTTTCCGGAACGATCACGACATCGCCGTCGCGTAGCCAGATTTCATCCGACGGCGTTGGACGCTTGCCGAACACGGCGCCCTGCAAGTCGAGCATTGTCGAAACCAAACGCCAATCTTCTGCGCGACGGAAGACAACGACTTGCCGCATGTTACCACCGGGTAGATGTCCACCGACTTGCGCGATAGCTCCTAAAACCGTGGTGGGCGTGGTGAGCTGAATTCGGTTCGGCGTTGCCACCTGTCCGAGCACGTAAACAAAGTGATCGGCCTGTTGGACCAACGTCGGTTCGGCTTCGAGTCCGACGACCAGTTCGCGATAGCGGAGATTGATCTCTCTCTTCAACTCACTCAACGAGAATCCTTGAACGCACAGGCCACCGATGCCGGGGAGTCGGATCTTTCCATCCGGCATGACGGTGATATTGAGTGCCTGCTGCTGCAACCCACTCGCACCACCGACCGCATTGCGGATGTCTTCCGCCAAAATGTTCGTCTTGACCGGAGTCACATCGATCGATGGCTCGTCGTAAAGCGATTTGTATTTCGATTCCAGCACGCTGCGGAGTTGTCCCACCGTCAGTCCCGCCGCGTGGACTTGGCCGAGCAACCGAACGGTGATCGTCCCGTCGGGCTGGATGATCAAGCCGCGTTCCAGCGTGCCTCGCTGGAGGTCATTATCCGCGACCGATTCGATCAACAACTCGTCCCCAGGCGCAAGACGATAATCGCCTTCAGCCTGCCGTCGCGTAATGAGGTAGATGACTTGCAGTTGATCTCCGGGCCGCAAACGATACGTGCTCAGGTGCGCAAGTCGCGCGGGACCCGCATAGCCGCCCTGTCCATACGCACCGAATGATTGCGAGGGACACATGTCAAGCCATCGAGATTCAGCGCCGCAGGTTCCGGCACAATCGACCGCCATCATGCAGTTTTGGCAGCCGCCACGGCACGGAAAGCCACCCGGCACATTTTGACAACCACATTCGGATTCGATCACTGGTGCCGGCGCCGTCAAGTGAGGCTGTTGTGCTGTCGCGGTGACGGCAAAAGCCATCGTCGAAGCAAGGATGACGACGCTTGCGAGACGGATACGTGCGGTCAAATTCATCGACTCGTTTCTCATTCGCATGGGTGGTTACCAGGCTCGGAACTTCGGAAACTTGGGAAGCTTGCCGAGGATTCGTCCGATGGTCGATGTCGGACGTGTCGACTTGTAATAAGCCGGGTCGCGATCTTCCCGGAAAGCCTGTTCGGAGTATTCATCCGAGCCTCGCGTCGCTTGCGCTTGCGATGTCGGTTGACCACCCGAACGAAACCCGACAGCCCGTGCGTCGATTGGTTGACGCGGCCGACGCGCACCGGGTTGGCTTGATGGGACCGGTAAGGCAGCGGGCACACCCGTCGATCGATTGTGCGCCGGAGAGATTGACGCGAATTGCTCCGGTGTCAGTTCAATGATCTCGGGCGTGCGCCGAGTCTGCGGTTGTTGCGAGGTGGCGTTTCGAACTTCGGCGATCAACTGATTCGCCTCCATTCGGTGTCCGGAGCGCAACAGCACCGAGGCGAGCGCGGTGGAGACTTCCTGAGATGGCTCGAGGGTCTGAGCATGCTTGAGCGTTCTTTGCGCCTCGCCGTCCAGACCCATCTCGGCCAGTTGCATTCCGAGTCGCGACGCGAGACTGCCATTTCCAGGCTGTCCGCTGAATGCGGCCCGGCGTAAACAGAGTGACGTTTCTAAGGGCATCTGCTCCGCCTGATCACGACCCAATCGAACGGCCGCAATGAGGTCCATGGCGCGGGCGGCATGGACGCTGACCCGCGCGAGTGGACTGAGTTTCTGCGTGGCGTAGTCCAAGTAGCGGTCGGCCGCTTCGGTATCACTGATGTCGCGGAGTACTCTCGAACGCAGCACGGGGGTTTGGTGCGAGGCGACGATCGTCTCGATGCGATCGGAGTCTACACCCGTCGAAAACGCGGTGAAGTCACCCGCTTCCCGAATCGCTGCCCGAGCTTCGCTGAGGTCTCGAGCCGCCGAGGGGCGGATCGAACCCGCCGGTGCCGTCTGGCGATCAGCAATATCGATTCCTCGGGCAATCTGTTCGAGCGCCTCCCATCCGGAGGCCTCTGCCGACGCCCATGCACCCACCGCGTATTCACGCGACGCCTCCTCCAAACGCTCGAGCGCGCGACGACTGCAAGAGTCCGTCGTGATGGAGCGGAGCCAAGGCGTCGGCGTCGGATTCGAAGACACCGGGTGATGCACTGCACCGATACGAGGATCGGCCAGGTTCCGCAGACCAGTGGACGGCGGCAAAGGAGTCGATGCGACGACCGCTGGCACAGAGTCGGCAACCACAGGCAGAGAGTTTCGTTTCTGCGATTCTGGAGCTTGTTCCGGTTGTACCTTGACCGGGGGAAGGCGACGAATCCTTCGCGGCGTAGGGACCTCGGCGGCAGGGCTCGTCTGTTGCGCGATCGCTTCCGCGGCGAACGAAGACGAGATGGCGACGGCACCCGCAAGAGCGAGACGTCGTAGCGCGACGGGTGGTCGACGGTGATTGAGTGGCATTGTTTGCATCCTTGCACGCGCCGCCTCATTCTGGCGGCGCTGGTCCACAGACTCTCCTGGGAAGTCCCATCGGACATGCGAAACGGTTCGACTCGTCAAATCGTGACAACCGTGCCCGCCGACACGCAGGTCAGGACGTCGATTCCGTACAACCGATACAGAATTTGATAGCAACCCGCCTGAATGCGAGGACGGTGTGAAGTTGCTTTAGAGTGGCGTCGGTCGGCCGAAGAAGTAGCCTTGTGCGAGGTCAAACCCGATCTCGCGGCAGACGTCGGCTTCATTTCGAGTTTCGATGCCTTCGGCGAGCGCTTTGATGTTGAGATCGCGCACCATCGTGACCAACGTTTCAAGCATTCTTCGTCTCGCCGCGTCGGCGTGATCGATCGAATGGATCAGCGAGATGTCAAATTTGACGTAGTCTGGACGCGATCCGATCAGTTCTGCGAGTCGTGCTTGCCCGGAACCGAAATCATCGAACGCGAGTTCGATTTCGAGATCTTTGACGGCAGCTGCCAACTCCTGCATCACGGATCGGTTGGTGACGCTCGCTTCGTGGATCTCCAGCACGAGGTCGATATTGCCGGCGATCTGTCGAACTTGCACCAAAGAGTCGATCAACTTCTTGGCGTTTTCGAGCTCTTTGGGGTGCGTGTTGACAAACAGGTTGGGACGACCCGGAATGTTGCGGCCGACGCGAATGCCCTCCCAACGCAGCAAGTGGCTCAACTCGACTTCGAGGTTAAGTTGGCTGGCGGCGTGAAACATGGCCCCCACGGATTCAAGGCCGAACACGCTACCGCGACCGAGTATTTCATGACCGATGACCTGTTCATCTTTCACATCCACGATGACTTGGAAGTGAGGGCGAACGAGCTTCTCGCTCATCATTCGATCAAACTGGACCAAAGCAAAGGCTTCGTCGCAAACGTTTTTCGCGATCGTCCCCGCGGAGTTGCCCGTGGGAGACTGTCGCAGAACACGAAACGGTGCCTCGGCGAAGTGGATCAAATCTTCTTCGTTGACGAGCACCTCGCCTTGGATGCGTTCGCCGTTGACGTAGGTGCCGTTTGTGCTTCCGAGATCTTTGAGATACAGCACGCCCTGTCGAACGTACATGACGGCGTGTCGTCCACTCACCGTTTTGAATTGCAGTCGCAACGCCGCGCCCGACTTTCGGCCCACCGTAAATTCGGGGGCATCGATCGGGATGTGACGTGAACTATCGTGCGGTTCGATCGCGCCGGACAGAAACCACACGTCGCCTTCGACGACGGAGCTTCTGCGAAGGGAATCGATGGCAGGACTTTGGATGGACGTCATCGGAGCAGGTGTCAGAGGGAGATCGAGACGCTCGTCAGGATCACGTGAACTCTAGGTCGAAGTTATGTCGGTGTTCTTAGCGAAGCCTCAAAATCCGGCTCTTCTAGTTCCTTTGGTGAACTGAGGACCGGCAACTCTATCCGTGAGCTAGCGTTTCCAGTCCGATCTGAATCGAATTGAGCTCCTTCCCCCACATTCGTTATGACCGCCGCGATCCATGAAACCCAAGCCGTCGACGCAGGTTTGCTTGGCAGTCTGTTAACCGACGACACGTTTTGGCCGGCCGAGACTCAATCCTTGGCCGAAACCGGCCTGAGTGAGTCGTTCATCGAAGGCCTCGTTCAGAAAACGCTTTTGACCGTAGGGATGATGAGCGGTCGGAACCTCGCGGAATCGATCGGTTTACCGTTCAAGATCATTGATCGCATGCTGGACTCGCTCCGCACACGGAAATTGATCGCCCACGTCCGACCCGCCCCATTCAACGACTACTACTACTCGCTCACCGAGATGGGGCAACAGCGTGCTCAGGTTCAAATGAAGCACTGCAGTTACGTCGGTCCCGCGCCCGTTCCACTCTCCGACTACGTGTTGAGTGTCGAAGCACAGGCGGCCGGGCTCGAACCGGTGACCCAAGATCAATTGCGAGACGCGCTGTCATCGATCTCCTACGAACAAGAATTGCTCGATTGCCTCGGCCCCGCGATCAACAGCAACTCCAGCCTGTTTCTGTTTGGCGAACCGGGCAACGGAAAGACGACGATCGCGCGTTGCTTGACACACTGCCTGGGCCAAGAGGTTTGGATCCCGCACGCGATCCTCGACGACGGCAACCTCATCAAGATGCGGGACGACGCCTACCATCGTCTCGCCCCGGTGCCGACCGCAGGTGGCAAGATTCTGAAAGCTCAGGAATGGGACCGCCGATGGGTCCGTATTCAACGCCCCACCGTCATCGTCGGTGGCGAGCTGGTGATGGACAATCTCGAAGTGCGGCATGATCCGCGCAGCAGTATCTGCGAAGCGCCGCTGCAGATGAAGAGCAACTGCGGTTGTTTGCTGATTGACGATTTTGGTCGCCAGCGAATGAAGCCGGAGGAACTGCTGAACCGTTGGATTGTTCCGCTGGAGAGTCGCTGCGATTTCTTGGGACTGCCGACGGGAAAGAAAATCCAAATCCCCTTCGAACAGATGCTCCTGTTCTCGACGAATCTGAATCCCAAAGAACTTGTCGACGAAGCGTTCCTAAGACGGGTCCCCTACAAGATCTTCGTCGGAGACCCGAGTCCGAGCGAGTACCGACACCTGTTCAAAACGGTCGCTCGCGACATGGGCTTCCCCGAGACGCCGGCGGCAGCGGATTACATGTTGGAATTCTATGAAAAGACGGGGCGCTCCTCGCGACGCTGTCACCCCCGAGATTTGCTCAAACAGATCGAAAACTTCTGTCGCTACCGTCGGCAGAAACTGACGATCCAACCCGAACATCTCGATCGCGCCTGTCGCAGCTACTTTAGCAACCTTTAGCCGCGAGGAGTGTGACGAATGACGGCTACCGCATCGCCATTACAGACCGGTCATGAACCGATCGAAGGCTACTTTCTCGAAGAACTCATCGGTCGCGGAGGGTTCGGCGAAGTTTGGCGCGCACATGCTCCGGGTGGACTGAAG
The DNA here is from genome assembly GCA_039821165.1 of Planctomycetota bacterium. GTDB lineage: Bacteria > Planctomycetota > Planctomycetia > Pirellulales > Pirellulaceae > Stieleria. Next base: position 21,599 of record JBCBOT010000042.1, read on the forward strand.
AAGGCGGTCAAGTTTGTTTTCGGGCACCAGAAAGGTTCCCGGGCCAAGCAGGAGCTCAAGTCACTCGAGCGGATCAAGTCGATCCACCATCCCTTCATTTTGACGCTTGAGCGATTCGAGTTCATCAACAACCAATTGGTGATCGTCACCGAACTCGCCGATGGGTCGCTGGAAGACATCTACGCACAGCACCGTGAACGGGGTTCATGCGGCATTCCCCGCGATGAGTTGCTGAACTACCTGAAAGACACCGCGGATGCTCTGGACTACCTGCACGGTCTGTATCAACTCCAGCACCTCGATATCAAACCGGCGAACCTGCTCGTCGTCGGAGGCCGAATCAAGGTCGGTGACTTTGGACTGCTGAAGGACCTTGGAGAGGTGGATTGCAGTCTTGTCGGCGGCCTGACTCCGATCTACGCGGCCCCCGAAGTCTTCGACGGTAGGCCGAGTATGCACAGCGACCAGTACAGCCTGGCCGTGATGTATCAGGAACTCCTAACGAGCACGCGTCCCTTCAGCGGTCGCACGATTGCCCAACTCGCCACACAGCACGTTCACAACGCACCCAATCTCGAGCCACTACCGGCTGCCGATCGTCCTTGCGTCGCACGCGCGTTGGAAAAGTCACCGGACCGCCGCTTTGCGAGTTGTTCGGAGTTCGTCGAAAAACTCACGAACCCTCGGGGACGCGTCTCAGTTAGCAAAGTCGAGACCGTCGAAAAGCCCGAAGCCCGGATCCATGCTGTCGAGAACCTTCCGCAGGTGCGCGCCGTCGGTGACGGCGAAACCCGCCAAACTCATGCCCTCGTCGTTGGGCTCGGAGGAACGGGAGCTGATTGTCTGCACCAGATGCGCAGCCGAGTATTTGAGCTTGGGGCGGCATCCCCGCTCACCTTGCACACCGTGTTGATCGACACCGATCCGCTGTCGACCCAGACGGCGACGATGATCGAGCCCTCAGAGTTCACCCCGAGGTGCCGCGTCGTTCCCGCCAGGCTACGCGCCGCCAGCGAATACCGTGAGTCTGGGACAGAACGGCTGCAAACGATTTCGCGACGTTGGATCTATAACGTTCCTCGAAACGGATCGACGGGAGGAATGCGTCCGCTCGGAAGGATGGCGATCGTCGATCACGGTGAGAAGGTCTTCGAGGCACTCACCGCCGCTGTCGAACAGGTCAAGGAAGACGGCGGCGAAGATGCCCTGACAAAGGTCTACGTCGTCGGTTCGCTTTCAGGTGGAACCGGGAGCGGCATCTACATCGACGTCGTCTATCTCATGCGGCACCTGCTGGATGAATTCGGATTGGAGAATACCGAAATTCTCTCTCTGCTCACCACCAACCCCTTCCGTGGTGATCCGGGCCGTCCACTGGCGCTACATAGCATGAAAGCGGCACTCACCGAACTGGGACATTTCATGCGCCCCGGCAACGGATATCCCGGCGATAGTGGTGCGGGTTTTCCGAGTGTTCCCGCCGCGAGAACGCCGCTTCACGACGCCTACATCGTTGCCGAATCGGATGAGCCCGGCGCCGATTCTCCGATCGACGCCGTCGCAAACTACCTTTGGTGTGATGCCACTGTTTGCCGAAACTGGTTCGTCGAAGCTCGTAAAGACGACTCCGAAAAGGGCTCGGAGCCTCGCATCCGTTCGTTCGGCGTCATCCCGTTGATCGATCCGGATGAGCACCAATCGAGTCTGCTCGCACCACACACCGCGAAGTCCATTTTGCTCAACTGGCTGGGCGGACCACGTGGCTCCGAAGAAGCCGCCAAGCAGTTTCGAGACCGATTGGCACGACGTTGCTCGCTCGATCATAAGTCACAGCTGGATCGAGCATTGACGTGTTTTGGCAAGACGCTGGAGCAACGAAAGGAAAGAATCACACAAGAAGTCATCACGATCGACGCGACTCATCTCCAGAAGCCCGCGGCCATTCAGCGGCACCTCGCCGCGTGGTTGATGAGCCAAACCGATACCGAACAACTGGACTTGGCAGCAGAACAAATGTTGCAACAGGTTTCGAGAGAAACCAAGCTCCGACTCCAAGATCGTCGATCCGATCTATCATCAAGCATGGGCGGACTGAGTTTCCTTGCCGCTCACGTCGAAGAACTCGCCAATCAATTGAAGGAGACTGGCGAATCCACGCTTCAAGAATTCGAGGCATCTCATCACGCCAAGACACAACGCTTGGGGCCGTCGGACGCGATCGAGCGGGCGGTTGAAATCGGTCTGAGTCTCGAATCAATCGTCGCGCACCAGATCGCTGCCGCCGTTCTGAAGCCACTCGCAAAAAGCCTGCTCGACATGATCGAAGTCTATGCGGATGCATCGACGCGAATCGCATTGGCAGTTCAGCGGCTCGACCAGGGTTCGGCTTGGACCCAAGACCCCTGGCAAACCATGGACGAACCGATTCGTGAGCAATTGCCGAGTATCTTGGAAAATCTCCACCGGAGAACCGTCGTCGAGTGTCTGTTCGCCTTGATTGACAACCCTTCGACAGTGGAAACCGAGACCCTGATCAGCGAGCTATCCACCAACGCCGCGATTGCGATCAAAGAAGGGATCGATGCCACGAACGACACGCTTCACTTCGCCAAAACAACTCTCGAACAGCTCCGGATGTCTGCCGGAAGTTCCGGAACGGATATTATTGAGAGGAACTGCGGCGATTCGGAAACGCGGACCAGTTACACCGTCCGTCTTGGCTCTGGAGAAATGAGCCAAACCCAATCCTGGTCCTCCAACAAGAAGACGACGCCGCCAATCACGGTGGAAGCCGCACTGCAAGCCGTGCGGCCACCGTTGCTCAGTTGCGGCGGGAAACAGCGGGTCTATCTCATCTGTCGTGATCAGGCAGAACTCGCGCAGATGGAATCCCAACTACCGAAAGACTACGAGTTCACGATCACAAAAGTCGTCGATCGAACCGCCGCGCCGATGCTGGTCCACGAAGCGCAGCAGATTGAACTCAAGAACGTCATCGAATGGCTCGACACATTGACCGGCGATGACGGCCGAATCAGTGCGCGGCTCTCCACTCGAACTGATGTCGAGTGGAGTGAGTAACGCATTGGCGTATCGCTAGGTCCAAGCAAAAAGCCGACGTTCGAGCATCACGCCAACTCGGGGACTTCGTATTTGGCTCGATACTCTCGTTTGAGGTATCGATTGGCTGCGGACGCGTTTTCACCGACGAATTGCTCCGTCTCTGAGTCCAGCGTGAGCAGCGGGCTGAGGCGGATCTCACTATTCTCGAGCTTCAATCCGTGCGCTCCGAGATGGCTTTCCATCTCGCCGAGCACGTTCTTCCACTCGTCCAAGTCCAAGTCCTGCGCGGCCTGACTCGAATAGGCGCTTCCGGCTTGGAAAGCGATGTTCGCAAGGTTACACCAACCTGTACTGTCGTTACCGAGCTCGACTTCGGCGTGCAGCATCGATCGGTCTTGTTTCCGTACCGCTTCGATAAAGTTCTCTTGGTGCAAGACGTCTCCGCGATTGCCTTTGAACTCTTTGATCTTCTTGCCGTCGTTATCAAATGCCACGGCTTTCCCACGCTGCCCCTCGAATCGACCGCCTTCGCAGTAGGCCATGTAGCCGCTGGCGGGGCCGGGGTGTTTGGGGCTCTTCTTACCGCCTGGCTCGGCTGGCAGATTACTCAGCCCGATCACCACGGGGATTGAGCCGGTGTCGAAGTACGCAAAGTGAATATTCGGAGTTTGACCGGCGTCGTTATAGATGACACGACCACCTCCACCGAGGATGCGTTTGGGCAAGGCCACCGAGTCTTGGAAGATGTTGTTGCGGCAGTCGTCCAAGACGTGAACACCCCAGTTGCCCATTTCACCGCTGCCGGTGTTCCAATCCCAGTGCCAGTCGTAATGGAGCTTGCTGCGGTAAATCGGTTGGTCGGCTGCGGGGCCGAGCCACATGTCATAGGCGACGTTCTTTTCAATTTTCAGCGGCGTGTCACGACGGCCGATGGAAGGACGCACGCCGTAGCGGTTCACCCGCGCCGCTTTGATCTCGCCGATCGCTTTTTCTTCATGGAGGAACTTCTTGATTTCGGCCTGCATCGGGTCCGAGCGTTGCTGCGTTCCGAGCTGGCAAATGCGGTTGTACTTCCGCGCGGCCGCGACGGTTTGCTTGCCTTCCCACTGGGAGTGTGACAACGGCTTTTCGACGTACACGTCCTTGCCGGCTTCCATGGCCCAGATCGCCGCCAAGCAGTGCCAGTGGTTACAGGTTGAAATCACGACCGCGTCGATGTTCGGATCGGCAAACATGTCACGCATGTCTGTCCAACCCTTGGCTTTGTTGAAGCGTTGCTTGGCGGCACCGAGTCGGGTTTCGTCGACATCGCAAAGTCCCGCGATATTGACGCCCGCCACCTTGCTGAACTGGCCCATCAAACCCCCGGCGCGACCACCGCAGCTGACGAACCCGATGTTGATCTCGTCGTTGGCGTTGGCGGCTTGGACGCTACGGGCAGGGAGCGAGGACGTGACGGCCATCGCCGAGGCGGCGGCCAAGACTTGACGTCGTGACAGTTGAGACATGTTGGGACTCGGAGGGGAGGGATCTGGAATCCTCCGATTTTCGCACAAGGCCGCCTCAGGATCAAACCAATGATGCCGAGAAATCGTCGCGTTTGACGTCGGCCCGACCGAGCCTAATCAGCATTCACCGCATTGATCAGCCGTCGAAGGCGTCCGAGCGCTCGTCGATTGAAATGGAACACCAGTCGAGGCAGGCCTGCCAGGTCGGGTTCGCCCGCCTCTTCGGGCAACGCCGCGGTTTGCTCGAACGCGCCTTTGACGAGAATGTCGCCGAATTCGTCTTGGATCGCGGCCATTTTTTCGTCGGTCAACCGTTCCTTCAACCGGAACACAAGTTGGTCATGCACGTACCGCATGCTGTGATAGCGGCGATAGAATTGCAGCACTTCCGCGATCGCTTCATCCACATCGTTGGTGATCTTGTAGAGCGAGACGTCTTCGGGGCTGATCATGCCGCCGTCGAGGAGTTGCTTCTCAAGAAAGACGCCGAAGTCACGCCAGTAACTGCCATCGGGGCTGTCCAGCAAAACCAGCGGCAACATGGTTTGCTTGCCGGTTTGCATCAGCGTCAGTGTTTCGAGTGCTTCGTCCAAGGTTCCGAAACCGCCTGCGCAACAGACGACCGCACTACACTCTTTGACGAACATTAATTTGCGCGTGAAGAAGTATTTCATCGTCACGAGCTTTGGGTCGCCCTCGATAATCGGATTGGCGCCCTGTTCGAAGGGCAGCATGATGTTCAGGCCCATCGATGCGTCACGCCCCGCTCCGACGTGGCCGGCCTCCATAATCCCGCCGCCTGCGCCAGTGATCACCATCCAACCGTGCTCGGCCATCTTTTTGCCGAGTTCGACCGCGGTCTGATACTCCGCTTGTTCCGGCTTCGTCCTCGCTGAACCGAAAATGGTGACTTTTCGTCGTCGGCGATAGGGGCGGAACACTTTGAACGCGTAGCGCAATTCGAGCAGCGTCCGCGAGAGAATTTTGAGGTCGCCGCGCGCGGTTTGATCGCGTTCGAGTTTCGCGAGCGTCGAACGCATCTCCTCGTAGAGATCCGCGCTGCCGCTTTGCGTCGCAACGGTGATCGGTTCGTCCGCGGGCTGAGGCCTTTCGAGCTCGCATTCCCCGATGGCTTCTGGGGGCAGGTTTTGATTGGCGATCGGTTCCGCGAGCGCGTCGGGATCATTCGTTTCGGGGTCCATACTCATCTCTTTCTTGTTGCCTGGGCTCGTTCGCCGAAACGGCCAACCCATGTGATGGTGATTACGACTCGGTCGTTTCGTCGGAGGTGGGATTGTCGTCGACGGCTTCAAAGTCACCCGCGCGGATGCCGAGCCCCTTGCCGATCAAGATGGCGAGTGGTGCTGCGGCAAAACTCAAAAGGGCGCCCATTTTGACGGAGTCCTGAATCGGGCCCGGGGCTTTGAAGGCAGCGACGGAAACGAACAACGCAACCGTGAAGCCGATGCCAGCAATCATTCCGAGTGTGACGACGTGGCGATAGTCCATGCCAGCGGGCTTCTCCAATCGCAACACCTTTTCGGCCAACCACGTCATCAGGGTGATACCGACCGGTTTCCCGATCAATAACCCGGCCAGAACAAGCCACGTCCCCGTCGCAACACTGCTGAGCACGACGCCGGCATTGGCAAGCCCGAACAGTCCCAGGAAGACTTCCACGGGGGCTTTCCAGAAATGTTCGAATGCATTGAGCGTGTCCTCCCGATGCAATTCTTCTTTCGCAAACAACCCGAGGTCGGACGATGCGCTCGGTAAGAACGGAATGATCGGGACCAGTCCAAGAGCCGGATGCACATGCGCTTTGTAAAAGGAGAACCAGCACAGCACGCCAGGAATCAGAATGTAGACCCAGTGCGATTGGACCCTCATCTTGCGAATCAAGAAGGCCAACGCCATCGATCCTGCGGTCAACAATAACCAATTGAGTTCGATCGGCGCGGACGGATAAAAGACGGCGAGTATCAGTAATCCCGCCGCATCGTCCGCGATCGCCAAAAGTAATAGAAACGCGATTGCCGGGTGACCGTTGCCGAATATAAAGCGGGCCACGAGGTAGCTGAATGCGATGTCAGTGGCACACGGCACGGCCCAACCTTTGCCAAGATCGTCGTGCGTCCCAGTGAGGTAGGCGCCGGCCACATACAGCCCGGCCGGCCCGATGATGCCACCGAGAGTTGCCAACAAGGGCGTCGCAGCCTTCTTCGGGTTCGAAAGCGCTCCACCAGGCAACAGCGATTCCCAGACTTCCTTCGCGGCGATTGCGAAGAACAACGCCATCAAAATGTCATTGATGATGAAGGCGACGTGATACCAGTCGTGGTGGCCCGAGTCGTCGTGTCCATGACCTGAGTCACCGTGATCACCCTCACCGTGCTCATGATCCCCGTGGTCGGCATCGTGGTCATGGTCTCCGTGGTCGCCATCGTGATCGGTCGCCGCCCCCGCAGTGTCGTGACTTTCGCCGCCGCCCCACAGATTTCTCACGTCGTAGTGAATGAAATCCTTGTAGCTCGAGCTGCCATTCTGGTTCGCCAGATTCGCCCAGATCAGTGCGGCGACCGCGCCACCCACCAACAGGAGCGAATTGTCAATGATGAAGCGGAAAACCCCGCCTGACTCGTCGTGGTGCCCGGACATAAGTGGTGCGTCTTTGGGATTGGGGCGTCAAGGACGTTTCGGAAAGCCGGGAATATTACAGAAACCTCGCCGGCGTTGAGAGGCCACTTCGATGATCGGCGCAAGGCAACACCTTGCCGAAAGTGGGTCGTTTTCTCCGTAACAGGCTGAGAGCGATTCCGCTGGGAAGTCTGTCGGCAGGCGTATCGGGACGCCCGGGACAGTTCTCCTACGAGGAATTGCGATGCGAGAAAACGAATTTGAAAACCCCGTCCTCGGGTACATGGTGATCGCCGCCGCACTGGTTCTTGGCCTGATGACAGCCTCGGTATTGGGCTCATCGCCGCCTGCTCCGGCTACCGAAGCATCCGCGATTTCGCTGGCGAGCTCGTCTCCGGGCCTTGGCGTGAAGTCTGAGGGGCTTGCCGTGAAACGGGAGCGACGCTGGATTCTTGGGGTCCGCGCTAAGCCGACATTCACCGGTTGTGTGGTCACCGAAGTGATCCGCGGTAGCGCCGCGGCCAAGGCGGGTGTTTCGGTCGGGGACCGAATTCTCTGCATTGGTGGGCGGCAGGTCGGTTGGGTTGACGCACGCCGCGTCGACTTGGGGCAGGCGGTTGATTGCTCGCCGACCGCCGCGACTCAATTGCTTGCACAGAAAGCTTCGACCGGACGGGTCGTAGCGATTGCGGTCCGTTTGCAGACTCTCGAGGAAACACTCGGCCACTGAATCGGCATCGAGTTGACGTCACATGTCAAGGTTTAACGGATGCGGCCATGTTGAGGGTACCGCCAAGCCTTTTGGTCCTGACGGAAGCACGCATGGAGAAGTCGTACTTCCCGCGCCTTCGGACCGTGCCCGTCAACCGAAACCACCGGGCGAACCGATCGAAACCTTTCAGGGTGGGGAACCGTTTCGACGATCCGCATCCTCGTCACGTTTCTCAGTGGATGGGTTCCCTTGATGCAACGCTCCAACTTTTCCGATCTCGCCGACAGCGTCGCGTTCCGCGTTTGCGGAGTGCTTCTGCTAACTGCTTGCTGGATGTCAGCGGCAACGGGCGCCGAACCAGCCCTGTTCGGGTCGCGGATTGCGGACCAACTCTTGGAGACGGAAACCGAATATGGAATCACCCTGAGCGGCATGGGGGCGTTCCAGCGGATGGAAAAGGCTGCGCGCTTGCGCCCGGTCTATCAAGCGATGATCAACGCCGAGCAAGATCGCATCGCGGTGCGCCGGCAGATCTCGGCCGATCCGTCGTCGAGTCGTCGCGTTGAAATGGCAACGTATCGCGACCGCGACGCTAAAGGCGATGAGGTCGTTACGTTACTGCGACGCAAGAGGATTGCTGTCGATGAGAAACCCACGGCTGATCTCGTACCGGCGTCCGAGCCTTTTGAGCCCCTGGTCGTGGCGTCGCCGCCGCCACGGATGTTGTCCGGTAACGAGTCGAAGTCTGCGGTCCAAACGACGCCTGGATCCCCGCGTCCGGAACGCATTCGTACCAACAGATACCTCGAGGATGTGACCGTCGAATCGGCAGTCGCGGACCGCAACACCGAGCCGCTGCCTAAGGCAAACCCGAGCAACGCTCTCGCACCCGGACTCGTTCCGGCGCCACTCACTGTCGCAGGTGCCCAAACACGCGAAACCGATACTCCCGCAGTTTCTTCGCGTGAGGACGCGGAAACGACTGATCCTTCACCACGAAACGGCGGTGCCTCGAACGGAATCACTCTGAAGGCAACGCTTGCTTCGGGACGACTTCAAGAGTCCAGCGCCTCCTCGACCGATCAACTTAGCGTTGAGGACGAAGTCGACACGGTATCAGGTGAGCAAACCGCTGAACCGGTGCTTCCGCCGGCAATTGTCGATTCACGCCGACCGGCTTTGAATTCGCCTGCGGCGACAAAGGTGGCCACGACCGTGGTGGAGGAAACGTTGCCCGCGAATCCGAGGGCCTCCAATACGAGTCGCCACGACCCCGGGACATTACCAGCCGCACCAAACGCGTTGATCGAATCGCCGGCCGAGTCGCTTGTCTCAACGCCACCCCCCGCGATTGCTCCGCCGAGAACGGCCGATCAAACAGAAGTGACCGATGCGACGACGCGAGCAGATGCCGTAGAAGTCATTGAGAAAGCATCGGGTGGGCGCGCGGAAGGCACGCCCGAAGCTCGGGTGGCCCAGTGGCCGTTTCAATCTGGAAAAAATGCATCGCCAACGGAAGCAGAACCAGCGAACAACTTGGTCACGCTCAACGTTGACGAAGTCGATGTGAGGACCGTTTTCGAACTGCTCCACAAAGGCTACGGCTTGAACATTCTGGTCGCACCCGACGTGACGGGAACGGTCACTGCCAACGTCTCGGGGCTCTCGCCCGAACAGGCACTTCGAAGCGTGGTGAAGATGTGCAACCTTGCCATCCAAACCGATGGCGATGTGACGTTGGTTTATCCCGCAGAAAGTCTTCCACGGGATGCTCGGCAGTTGCGTGTGTTTCCGCTTGATTTCGCCCGATCCGAGGTGGTTGAGGCGACGGTGCAAGGCATCCTTTCGCCGGTCGGCAACGCGTACGTCTCCGCCGTCGATGAGCTGGATAACCGCAAGGCACGCGAATCGATCGTCGTGATCGACATTCCTGAAGTTTTGGAACAAGTCGACTACTACATCGCACAAATCGACCAAGCTCCCCGGCAAGTGCTCATCGAGGCGCGGGTCCTGGAGATCGAACTGCGTGACAACAACGAGCACGGCATCAATTTTGAACAATTCTTCGGAAGGGATCTCCAAGTCGGTGCGCTCAATTTGGGTGATTCGCTGTCGACCTCAACGAACCCTTTCTTCTTCGCCAACATCAGCGGCTCCGAGCTTGATGCGGCGTTAACGCTGCTCGAAACAACAACCGATGCCAAGACGCTGGCCACGCCGCAGGTCATGGTGGTCAACGGTCAAAACGCAAAGATGCAGGTCGGCCAACAACTCGGTTTTGCGGTCGCAACGGTCACCCAGACCGCGACGATTCAAGATGTTCGTTTTCTGGATACAGGCATCGTGCTCGACGTCACCCCAACCATCGCGCGTGACGGCCGGATCTTGATGCAGGTCAAGCCAAAGGTGAGTTCAGGAGCCATCAACCCCGACACGCTGCTGCCGGAAGAGTCGACGCGTCAGGTCGAGACCTCGGTGATGCTCAATAACCATCAGGGAATGATCATCGGTGGGTTGATCCAGGAAGACGACCGCGTCGTCATCCGCAAACTTCCCTGGGTAGGCGATTTTAAATTGGTTGGGCCGCTGTTCCAGCGACGGGAGTCCGTTCGGACACGGAGCGAGATCATCGTCGCGCTCGTGCCGCACATTATCGAAGGTGAGGGATTCCCCAGTTGCCGCGATCCACAGCTGGAGCAAGACCGATTCGATCGCACCGAGGAGCGGCTTTTCAACGGTCCGCTCAACCGTAACTGTCGGCCTTCGGAACCTCGGTTGCCGGACGTGAAACGCGAGACGCCGATCTATCAGGACATGCGACGCCAACGCAACGACGTTCCCTACTGCAAAGGCTGCGAACCGATCAAGTCGACGGTCTTACCGATCCAGTAGTGAGACGTTTTTGCCGGGCCCTTCAGGCTAGGCGGCGCAACGCCAAACGATAAGTTTTCGCGGGAAATACGCACGCTGAAAGCACCCTGCGGCCGATCGCCCGTAATTGTGGAGGGCGTGACACGTCGCTACACTGCCGACGTTGGGACGCCCGACGTGGCGGGACATCGATCGACAAACACTGACGGAGCCGGCGTCAGCAAAAAATGGCCTCGAAGGCCGCGTTGGATCGAGCCCCTCGAAGTCCCTGTCTTCTTCAATCGCTTTCGCCTGAGTACGCAATGTCATCCGCAAGTTTGGAGGTCCAGGACGCCGGGACCGTCCGTATTCATTTCGGTGATCAAGAAATCGAGTTGCCGGTCGTCGAAGGCAGCGAGGGTGAACGCGGGATTGATATTTCCGCCCTTCGCAAGCAAACCGGTTTGGTCACCATCGATGAAGGATTCGTTAACACCGGCAGCACCCGCAGCGCGATCACATTTCTAGATGGCGAACGCGGCGTCCTTCGCTATCGTGGCTATGCCATCGAAGACCTCGCCGCGAATTGCGACTTTGTCGATGTCGCCTACCTGCTGATCAACGGCGAACTCCCCACCGCCGACCAATCCGAAGCGTTTCGCAGTCTGATTCGTCATCACACGATGATTCACGAAGACATGCGATCGTTCTACAACGGATTCCCGCGGGATGCACACCCGATGGCAATCCTCAGCAGCGTCGTCGGCGCGTTGTCGACGTTCTATCAGGATTCCATGCGGGTCGATGATCCTGATCAGGTCGAAATTTCGATCGCACGCTTGATCGCCAAACTGCCCACGATCGCGGCGTACAGCTACAAAAAGTCGATGGGGCAGCCTTTCATGTACCCCAACAACGATCTCGACTACTGCGAGAATTTCTTGCACATGATGTTCGCGACGCCTGCGAACGAACATCTCGTCGACCCGGATTTTGCCGAGGCCCTCAATCTTCTGTTGATCGTTCACGCCGACCACGAACAGAACTGCAGCACGTCGACGGTTCGAATGGTCGGAAGCAGCAACGCGAATCTGTTCGCGTCGATCTCAGCCGGAATCGGCGCCCTTTGGGGGCCACTGCACGGCGGTGCAAACGAAGCTTGCGTCAACATGCTTGAGCAAATCGTTGCCGACGGCGGCAACGTGAAAAAGTATGTCGACATGGCCAAGGACAAAAAGAGTGGCTTCCGTCTGATGGGCTTCGGTCACCGCGTGTACCGCAACTTTGACCCCCGGGCCACCATTATCAAGGGCTGCTGTGACAAGCTGCTCGCGAAGATGAATCGCCAAGACCCGCTCTTCGAAGTCGCCCAGCAGCTGCAGGAAGTCGCTCTCAAAGACGAGTACTTCATTGAGCGTAAGCTCTATCCAAACGTCGATTTCTATTCGGGCGTCATCTACCGCGCGATGGAGATTCCCGTGCAGATGTTCACAGTCCTCTTCGCGATCGGTCGGCTGCCGGGTTGGATCGCCCACTGGAAAGAGCTGCACGCGAACCCGGCCAAGCGGATCTACCGCCCGCGGCAGATTTACACCGGTGAAACCGAGCGACAATTTGTTTCTCCCGACCAGAGATAGCAACGATCATGGCCATTGAATTCGCCGCACTGGTCGACCAGGGACTCAGCTACAAGGAGTTTCTCGGCAAGTATGCCAACGAGACTCAGGCCGAACGCTGGGCGAAGGTACACGACGCGGTCACGCTGTCGGACGAGCAAGCCGAATTGCTCGGCAAGTTTTCGCGGCAAATGAAAGTTCTCGTATCCGCCGGAGCGTGGTGCGGAGACTGCATCAACCAGTGTCCGATCTTCGATCACTTTGCTGCGGCGAACGAGCGAATCATCGTGCGGTTCTTCGACCGCGATGATTATTCCGAATTCGCCGAGTCGATTTCGACCTGTGGCGGGCATCGGGTACCCTCGGTGCTATTTCTCAGCGAAGACGACTACGTCTGTGGACGATTCGGCGACCGCACGCTCGCCACCTATCGACACATGGCCGAAACCCAGCTTGGTCCGAGCTGCCCCACCGGCATTGGCGCTGTGAACACTGATTTGCTTTCGCAAGTCACTCAGGATTGGCTCAACGAGTTTGAACGCATCCAATGGATGCTCCGCCTCTCAGGCCGACTCCGCCAGTTGCACGGTGATTGACGATTCAGCAACGGCTCGCCGCGGCTAGATCATGCCGAACGTCTTGTAGTGATCGACAAAGTGATTCACTTCCCGAAAATTGGTGCACGTGATCGTGATCGTTGTGTCCAACCCACGAACGTGATGCCACCAACCCACAGGAAGAAAGAACAGGTCACCGGGGCCAATCGTGATGTCAATGACTTTCACGAACCGAAACAGTGGGAATCGTTCGTAGTCGATGTTCTCCAGATCGACCGGAGAGTAGCAATGCCGATGGTTGTAAACGAACGGCAAATACTCCGGGGCAATGAGCTTGATGCGTTTTCTGCCGGAGACCTGGGCCATCAAGTTGTTTGTTAAGTCGTGATGAATGGGAGTGACCGTCCCTTTGGGGCCCATCCAAAAGAACATGCGTTCGTCCTTCGTGGCTGAATCAAGCATCTCGGGAAGTGGGTTCAGGTCTTCCCACAATCCGTTGAGTGCATCCGCATTCACGCCTGAGTTGTTGGCGGTCATGTAAAAGTCGTTTGTCTCGACGTCCGAGTAAACGATATCCATGAACTCGGAGAACAGCATTGCCCTTTTGTGATCGCGGCAATTCACTTCGTAGTCCGGATCGGATTCACGGTTCGCCTGAACCTCAACGGTTCGCGAACCCATGGTTTCACGCAGGTATTCCGGTGTCCAACGCTGGCGCGCGGCCCACTTCATTCCGTTGCGAATGATGAGTGGCCGATTCTGGCGATAGTAGTCACGGTGAAATTCCGCAAGTGGAATCGAGTCCCAGACTTCGTCGATCAATTGATCGCCGCTCTCACGCATCATTCGCGTGGTGTGGAGTAGCCAGTCGCGTTTGGCGACTTGGTTAGCCAACTTTTTACCGGCCGTGACGTAGGGATGGTTCCTCGCATCGTCGATTGCCGCCCGCGCGGTGACTTCGTCGAAGCCGTTCTCAACCAGGATGGTAGCCATGCGGACCGGGTCACCACCGACGAGGGTGTTGTGCGCGACCCAACTCATCCACTCGGGCGAAAGTTCCGTTTTGACGTCAGTTAGCATTTTCAATCCCATTCATGACTTGCAAAGGACTTGTGCGATCTGAAAAGGTTGGATGGACCCGACTTCGGCCGGCGACAACAACGAAGCTCACTTCGGGGGTGCCAACCAAGCTTGCTCTTCCAGCATGGAACCAATCAACTGTTCCTGAGACTTCGAACTGCTGTCAGCCTGTTTGTTCGTCGAAGTTTCGGTTGAGCGATCATCTTCATCAGACACCGGCTCCCAGGTTCCTGGGGACAGTGTCGCGGTCGACTTTGTCTGAACTGAATCCATCTTGGGTGAGGACTTGTCGTCGTCCCCATCCTTGGAATTCGTTTTGGCCTGACTAGAGAAACCCATTGGGGTGGGGGTTGGAGTAGGGGTTGGCGTCGGTGTGGGGGTCGGGGTTGGTGTGGGAGTCGGAGTGGGCGTGGGAGTCGGTGTTGGCGTGGGTGTCGGTGTCGGTGTCGGGGTTGGCGTGGGAGTGCAATCGCAGGGCAGCACACCCAGGTTGAAGTTGGCTCCTCCACCACTCACGTTGATCTCGTTGATGTCGATCTCCGTCGGGTGCGTGTTGTATTCGACGCAGATTCCGTTGTAGATCAAATGTCCGTTCGGGGCGGACAGCGTGCCGCTTCCGACCAAATCTGCCGCATCGACGTACAGGTTGTTTGGCGTCCAAGCGCAAACCGGGTCGGGTGGTGTTGCCAACAAGGTTGCCGCCAACGTGCCCTCGACGTTGACGGTGTCTGACGACATGGCCCAAAGGCTGTAGTTGGCAGCAGCGCTCGCTCCGTATTCGACAAGCACCAGCGCCGTCCCCAGGCTTGTCGCCGAGAGAAAGACGCCGTCGGCCGTCATCGTGGATCCACCGACCATTCGCACCGTGCTGGTGCCGGTGTCACCGATTCCCGAAGCCGATGCCGACGCACTCGAACTCGCCGACACGGTCGCATTGGAATCCATCAGTACGAGGTTGTTGTGGGTGCCGTCGACGAATCCACCCGATGCACTCAGACTGACCGATTGGCCAGAGAGCGTCGCATTGGAACCGATCGTCACCGTGCACTGTGTGCTCCCCGTGATGGTGTCGGCTTGCAAGCTGTTGGCTGCTTGAGCGGCAATCGAGAGCGATCCGTTGGCGGTCAATGTCGCATCGCTACCGACCGTGACCGTGTTGGATTCGGTCAAGTCGATCGACTTCGCGACAATCAGATTCGTCCACGTTCGGTTGGGCGCGAGGTCCGCCCAGATCGAGATCGAGTTCCCGGTGATCGTCGCCGACGGAGCGATCGTCATGCTGTTAGTACCCGTTCCCGTGTAGGCGGCCCCGCCTTGAGCGATGACTTCTCCATCGGTTTGGTCGTCGGCCCAAATCGTGACGTCCCCGTAGCTGTTGATCGTCCCGTTACCGATGCTGGTCGAACTGGAGTTGACGGCATCCGCGCTAGCGCTCGCACCGTCACCGGCAAACAACCCTGAAGCGGTATTGGTACCGATCCACAGGACTCCCGTTCCATGGCTGATCGTCACACCATCGGCCACCGTCGTCGTCGCCGTGGGGCTGGAATTGGCGGTCGCGTTACCAAGGTTTCCGGCGGTGAAGGAACCGGCACCCGAAGACACCCATCCAATGGCATCGCTCATGACGAACATGTCGTCGGACGCATTGATCACGCCCGGGTTCACCGTCACCGATGCGGTGGGCGTCGATGTTGCGTTCGAGGTAGCACCGCCGTTGGAGCGGGCCCCGTTGTCACTGAACGCGTTTGCCCAGGCGTCCAAGCGGAAGTCGCTGACCGACACATTCACACCGTTCCCGGTGCTGGCGTTCGAAGTCGCGGTGCTCGTGGAGGTGGCTGACGCAGACGTATCATCGATAGATCCAGCGGAGGTGTAATCATACGCGTCGGATTGAATGGTCGCGGTGGTTCCCGATACCGTCACGCCGTCTCCCAAGGAGGCCGTCGCGGACACGCTGCCGTTGGCGTTTTGGCCTGCGCCGATACCATGTGCGACCGTGCCGCCTGAGGCGTTCGCGTCAACAACGAGGTGGTCGGCTCCCGAAACATC
>JBCBOT010000043.1:0-37484 GCA_039821165.1 Planctomycetota bacterium
AACTAACCCCTCGCCCCTCGCCCCTCGCCCCTCGCAACTCAACTTGACCAAATCCGCTCTCCGCCCCGCGCTCGATCGCATGCTTGCTTACGCCCCCGGCGAACAACCGCCGCCGGGCAAGTTCATCAAGCTCAACACGAACGAGAATCCTTACCCGCCACCGGAGTCGGTCGTTGCTGCCATTCAATCCGCCGCGTCGGGCCCGCTCAACCGCTACCCCGATCCCACCGCAACCGCATTTCGGCGTGCCGCCGCAAAAGTGTTGGGGCTGCCTTCGGCCGACTGGATCCTCGCCGGCAATGGAAGCGATGAAATCCTTACGATCTTGGTGCGCGGGTTTGTGGGCGAAGGGCAACGGCTGAGACTTCCCTATCCGAGTTACATCTTGTACCGGACACTCGCCGACATCCAAGGTGCGACGTGGGAGCAGGTTCCGTTCCTCGACGGCTGGCATCTGCCAACCCTTTTCGGCGAAGGCGACTCCGACCTCCGTTTGGTCCTACTCCCGAATCCGAACAGTCCCAGTGGCACGGTCGTTCCGAACGATCAAATCGAAGCCCTCGCCGCCTCCCTGCCCTGCCCGCTCGTCGTGGATGAGGCCTACGTCGACTTCACGGAACACAACTGCATCGAGTTGGTTCAAAAACATGAGAACGTTTTAGTCACTCGAACGCTCAGCAAGTCGTATGGGCTGGCGGGAATTCGCTTCGGTTATCTCGTCGCCCAACCGAGCCTGATCCGCAAGCTCGGTCAAATCAAGGACAGCTACAACTGCGATTACTTGGCGACCATTGCGGCAACGGCAGCCATCAATGACCAAGCGTGGCTCACCCAAGTCGTCGCCAACATGAAAGCGACGCGGGAGCGGATGGAACACCGCCTGACCGCTCTGGGATTTCACGTCACGCCCTCCCACGCCAACTTCGTTTGGTGCACCCACCCGAGCGGCCGACACCAAGAACTCTACGAGTTCCTCAAGAAGAATCAGGTGCTGATCCGCTACATGGACTTTCCCGATTGGGGCGACGGAATCCGAATCTCCGTCGGCACCGACGATCAAGTCGACGCGTGCTTGATGCTGATCGAACGTTTTCTTTCCTGAAACCTCGAGCCCCCTCTGCCGAAACAAAACGAACGCTCGATGCAATTGGACGAACTGCCACGGCAAGTTCGCTCTCTCTCCCCAAACCCCGCGAGACTCGTTTCTGTGTTCCGATAAATTAGAGACACACACTCAAACGGGCTTTTCCGGGACCAACCGCAAACCATGTCACGCACCGCTAATATCCACCGCAAAACCGGTGAGACCGACATCTCGCTCTCCATCGATCTGGACGGAACCGGCGTGGGCGAACGCAACTCCGGAATCGGTTTCCTCGACCACATGCTCGACTTGCTCGCCAAGCACGCGTTGATCGACCTGAATGTTCACGCGACGGGCGATCTGCACGTCGACGACCATCACACCACCGAAGACATCGGCATCGCATTGGGGCAGGCAGTCGACCAAGCCCTCGGTGATCGCGCCGGCATCCGGCGATACGGACATTTCACGTTGCCCATGGATGAATGCCTGGTGACGTCTGCCGTCGATCTCGGCGGACGTTATGCGTTTGAGTATCAAGCCCCGATCGCACCCGCAAAGATCGGCACGTTTGACAGTGAACTCGTCGAACATTTTTGGCAATCGTTCGCCGCCAATTCACGCAGCAACCTGCACGTGCTTCTCCATCACGGACACAACGCACACCATATCGCCGAGTGTGTCTTCAAAGCGACCGCCCGTGCGATACGAATGGCGGCCGAAGACGATCCGCGATCGAATGCGATCCCCAGCACCAAAGGCGTGCTGTAGCGTTTCTCGCGTGAAATTCGTGAGCGTCCCCGTCGCTAGCCGACGGTCTGGTACCACTATCGCGCGACGATGGAGTCGAGAGCGAAGTCTTCGTGATAGTCGTAGGGAAAGAATTGGCGCGCGATTCGTTTCGCAAGAATGCCTAAGTACAACTTGCGAAACCGTTTCTCGGTCGTCTCGCTGGTGTATTTGCCGGCGGTCTCGGGATACGTGAACTCTTCCAGACTGTGCTGGTGAACCGTTTCGCCGGTGGCCACGTCGATCACCGTGAGTTCGACATCCGCCCGCCCACGATAGAGAGTCGCTCCGTCGCGAAGCTTCAGGTTGGTGACATCGATGCCGACGACTTTCTCGGCGCCGACTCCTTTCCCGATCTCCGCGAAATCGATTCGGTCCCAACCGTGCACGTCACGCCAATCCGCGATCTTTTCCTCGCGTACGATCTCAATCTTTTTGACGTTTTCGTTCAACCACTGGCTGACGTTGCGTCCAAGAATCCGTGCCGACTCATCATCCGTGAACATGCCATTCTCAGTGACGGTCACGATGGCGACACGCGCCCCCTTCAACCCGTCATATGCTGCCGGAACTTTATCCGCGCCAGAAGCATGCACCAGGTTGGCAACCAGTCCCATGCACCCTGTTTGCGTGAGCAGTCCACCAACGGCCAATGTGAGCGCGATCCAAGTTGAGATTCTGCGGGTGCGTGGTGACGACATGCGTGCGAGTCCTTTCGCGAAATAATTCCGTAGAGCGTCGGGTTAAGAAATTCCGAGTCCCGACTGCAAGGCGAATGTGCACCAACCGACCACAAAACGCCACGTGAAACCCGGGAAACTCAGAACAGGAATCGGCTCCGAAAGAGGGAACACGGATCTTCACTCATTGACGCTCTTCGTCGAGTTAGAAGGCGTCCCCCGAACGATGTTGAACCCACTAAGCCGAGGAACGCACGACACTTCCAACGAGACCGCGGGCCCATTCCCCTTTCGTATGTTTGGTGTGTTTCGTGGTTCCCCCGATAACTTCCACCTCGACTTACACACGCTCATTCGTGTCGATTAGAGAAGATCAGTGTTCCCCGTTTCCCCGCGATCACTCCCACAGCACACCCGCGTAACCCACCACGCGTGACGGATCGCCTCCCGAGTCGGCGCTCGTCGCGTATGCGATTTCCATTGCCGTGGATTTCATCCCCAACTCCCGCATGGTCATCAGCACCCAAGCCGCCGGTACCTGCCCGCACATGCTGATGTTCTCCGCGCCGCAGACGTCGAGCAATTTCGAACCGTCGCCCGTTGCCAGTGAGTCGAGCGCCAATCGATCGCGGCGTCGATTCTCGGCGTCTTCCGCGTAGTGATTCATATCGCTGCTGACCACGAGCAGCGGAGGCTCCGGCTGCTCGCGAATCCACGCCGCGAGCGCCTTCGCGGCCTGCTGCAGTTGCTCAACCGCTCCTCCACTCATGGCAATTGCGGTGAGTTTGGCGTCGGGACAAAAACGGTGCATCAGCGGCAACTGGATTTCAATGCCGTGCTCGCGGGCATGCGCACCGGCATCCAACTCCAGTCCGGGAATACGTTCGGCCAAATCACGTGCGGTTTGCACGTCACCTTCGATCGAAGCCGATCGTGTCATCAGCCATCGATCGTGCGGGGCAACCGCCCAGTCCATCCCATCCGCGGTGTGTTTGGGACCGATCATCAAGACACGCTTGGCCGGTTCAATGCGACGCCAAACATCCGCCGCGACGCGGCCGCTAAACCGCAAGCCCGCGTGTGGCACCATTGCCGCGAACGGACGCGTGACCTCGATTTCGGGGAGTCCACAGATCAGCGCGTCAACTTCGGCTTCGCGAGCCGCATCGTCCGCGGCATAGAAGCGGCCGGCCACTGCGGGAGGACGGGCCGAAACGCCAGCGACAGCCCGTGGCCCGACCGAAACGCTGATGGCATTTGCAGTGCTATCGCATCGCAACGAATACAGTTGCTCGCCGCCTCGAAATGATTCCAACCCACTCGCGGAAGCGACCGACGCGGTGACGTCCGCGGTCGTATCAAATCGGATGGCCCAGCGTCGGCCATCGGTCACCAGCACCGCCCGCCGTGACGAATCGATGCCTCGAAGATCCGATTGCGCCGCGCCACCATGGTGGATGCAGCTATCGAGAACCGCCAATTCAACGCCACATTGATCCGCAGGAACAACCAATTCCCGTACCGCCTGATCCGTCATTTGGTAGAGCGTCGATTGGAGCGGACGTGAGTCCTTGATACTCAATTGGAGCTTCTGAAGCGGAACGCCCGCGGGAGGCGTAATTGTGATCGCGACACCGAGCACTTCGAGATCACTCAACCCCATCGCGTAGTACATCGGGGTGGCGCCGGTTTGAATCGCAACGAGATTGGACTTGACCCAGTCGCGATAGCCGACCAGTTCTTGAGGCGACAACAATCGCGGCTCAATGTCCTGCGTGGAAGGGTCGATGACAAAGTCGCCGCCAAAGTGAATGCCATCGAACAATTGGACATCCGCCTGATCACTCTGCCAGGACCCGGCGGGCAACCCCGCTTTGCGGCACACGGCATCGAGAAACTGTGCCGCGTCCCAACCTTGCTCCACGGCGACTTGGGGCAGCAATAAACCGGACCTGCCTGCCATTTGAATTCGCAGACCGTGCGTACCGATTTTCACCACACCCTCACGTGCCGCACCTTGAGCATGGATGGGGCGATTCGCGCCGAGCAACGAAACCGAGAGTTCCAAGAACGGCAATTCGTTCGCCGCGAGCGGAGCCATTCTTGGGTCGCGCGCCGTTCGAGCGGCGCTCTCGGCCAAGGCTTCCCCCAATCGCATCGCCCCACCCTGACGGCCACAACAACCACGTAGTGTCTCGCCACGTTTGACCGTTACGAACACCCCGTGAATCGACCGCTCCGCCAGATCGCCGAGCTTCGCGAGGACGGGTGCGGGATCCGCTCGGTAGACAGCGGCGGCGACCAACGCGGACGCGGTTTCGTAGAGCGTTGCTTTTTCATCGTCGGTTAGCTCGGTCATCTCTTCCACTGCCATCTCGTTCTCCACGTGACCGAGGTGCGACGTTCCAAGTGTCACGACCTCCGGCTCCGAAGGTTTGATCTGCACACGCTGTCGTCGCGCCCCCCAATCACCCGGCTGCTCTTCATAGACGCCCGGTATTGTGGCGCCGCAACCGGAACACTGATTTCGTTTGAGGTGATAGCGCCCGAGTTGGTGCCAATCTCGTTCGATCAACAGCGTGCTACACGAATGACAATACGTACTTTGCCGAGCCACGTCGTGAACGTTGCCCACGTAGACGTAGTTCAAACCGGCACGACGAGCGACATCATACGCCATCACCAACGTGTCGGGATTGGTCCGCGGCCGGTCGGTCATTCGAAAGTCGGGATGAAACGCCGTGAAGTGAATCGGCACGTTGGGGCCGACGTTCTCAAGCAACCACTCACTCATCCGCTGAATCTCCTCCTTGGAATCATTCGCATCAGGAATGATGAGGTTGGTGAGTTCCACCCAACAATCGGTCTCGTTGCAGACGTAGCGGATCGTGTCCAACACCGGTTGCAAGTGTGAGCCGGTCAGTTTGAAGTAAAACTCCTCTTCAAATGCCTTGAGATCGATGTTGGCCGCATCCATCTCTCCAAAGAATTCTCCCCGCGCCTCCTCGGTGATGTAGCCCGCCGTCACCGCGACCGACTTGATTCCCAGCTCGCGGCAAGCTCGCGCCGTATCGATCGCATACTCCGCCCAGATCACGGGATCGTTGTAGGTGTAGGCGACGCTCCGACAACCACTGTTCTTTGCCGCCATTGCAATGTCTTGCGGCGTTGCCCGGTCACTCAACCGAGCGACTTCACGGCTCTTGGAGATGTCCCAGTTCTGACAAAACTTGCAGCCCAAATTGCAACCAGCCGTGCCGAAACTGAGAACCGGCGTGCCAGGCAAAAAGTGACTCAGCGGTTTCTTCTCGATCGGATCGATGCAAAACCCAGTGCTCTTACCGTATGTATCCAGCACCATTTGGCCGCCGATGTTTTGCCGCACGAAACAAAAACCTCGATCGCCCTCCTTCATTCGGCAGCCGCGCGGACACAACTCACAGACGATCCGCCCGTCGTCTTCCGTGCGGTACCAGCGTTCGGGTGTTTGCAGCATTTGACCCGCATCCCAATCGACCAAGACAATTCGTTTCAGTTAAAGTACGGACTCAACCCGACAGCACTTCCGCCGTCTATTTCCCCGAGAGCGTTGACGACGTCACTCGTGCTCATGCGATCAGCGCTTTTCGACCCGCGACACATCGTAACGCAAAACAAGATGATTCCACGCCGTCAGTTTCTCGCCTCCTCGGCCGCCGCACTTGCCGTCGCGACTTCAAATCGACTCGTTGCTGCCGAGTCCGAATCCGGCAATCCGATCTGCGTCTTCACCAAACCATTCAACTCACTCTCATTTGATGAACTCGCCTCCGAGATATCGGCGCTAGGGTTCGACGGTATCGAAGCACCGATCCGAAAGGGCGGGCACGTGGAACCCGATCGTGTTCCGGACGAACTACCCAAACTCGTTGAAGCTCTCGCCAAGCAAAACCTCAGCATCACGCTGATGGCGACGGACATCAACGATCCTAACGACCCTCTGACAGAAAAGATCCTCCGAGCCGCCGCAACACTCGGTGTGAAACGTTACCGGATGAAGTACTTCAAGTACGACGACGACCTGCCGATCCGTGATCAACTCGCCAATTGGCACGACCAACTCGTCGACCTCGCCGCGATGAACCATGACTTCGGCATCACCGGCCTGTATCAAAACCATGCTGGCAACAAGTATTTTGGCGCGCCGCTTTGGGACCTTGCCGAGGTGCTTGAGGGCATCGAGCCGACAGATATCGGCGTTGCCTACGACATCCGCCACGCGACCGTCGAAGGCGGCACAAGTTGGCCGACCACATTCCGTCGTATCCAACCCCATCTCGACACCGTGTACGTCAAAGACTTCGTGTGGAACGACGACAAGATCGTCAACGTGCCGCTGGGGAAAGGCCGTGTTGCCAAGAAGTTCTTCGACATGCTCGACAACATCGACTTCACCGGTCCAATCTCACTGCACGAAGAATACCTCGCGCACAAAGACCCCAAACTCGTCCCGCAACACCTCGAAGCAATCGAACGAGACCTTCAAGTGCTTCGCGATTGGCTCTAACCCATCGGCGTGTAGAAGCTACAGGCCCAAACCGGATGCCCTGATCCTCCGCGGCCTCTGCGACTCTGCGTTTCCAAAAATCCGCGGAGCTCAATGGCCATCTCCGTTTGTGCTCCTTGCGGCCTTCGTGGTTGTGCGTCTCATTGTGAGGACGCAGCATCACCTTGCGACGGTTTCGACTGCACTTTTCTCACCAGGAACCCCACTGCTGACAGACCGATCAAACTCCAGAGCACGGAGAACAGCAGGAAGTTCGAGAGCAGTGCGATTGAAAAGAAAATGACGACACCTGTTGCTGCCGCCCACTTTGGCGGAAGAAGCCACAGCCCGAAGCCGCCGACCGTCTCGATCGCGATGACCTTGCGACTGTACCATTTTGCGAGCCAACGTAGTGTCGCTTCATCGTAACGGTCACGGAGCCAATTGAAGGTCCAATAGTCTCGGTCGACGAAGTAGATGTCGTAGAAAACCTCGCCGGACCAATACTCCGGCGTCCACTTTCCGATCGCGCCGCCGAGCAAAATCATCGAACCAATCGCGCGAGCGAGGAACGCCCCTCGCCTCAGCGAAGCATTCGGCTCATCCACGCCCATCCTCGTCGTCCACCACAGCAACCACAACGCAGTCCACCAACTGGTCGTAAACGTCGCGTCGTTGTAACTCGCTTGATGAACGCATAATACCGACAGGCATCCGAGTGTGCCCAACGCGAAGACGCGTCGTGGCCAGACGCCGACGCTCAAAACGCCAATCACCACCAAGAGCATTGAGCCCAGATAGGTCCATCGAGCGACGTCGGCCGAACGCAACCAATCCGGAAAGAACGCGTGCTCGAGCGTGATCTCGTGATAGACACCGTCGGCAAGCCAAAAATAGGCACACTTCCACGCGAGCCCCAAGAACAGGGCCACCTGCACGATCAAGTACGCCGAAACGACTCGGCCGTCGAGTTCGGTTGCTCCCGTGTCTGGTTTCGAATCAGTCACCGTCGTCCTCTTCGACCGCTTCGGCAACCCACTCGAATCCATCCTCGGTCGGCTTGGCGTGGATCTTCGTTTCAATCCGCTGCCCGCGATACGACGTTTCGATCGTCACCCATCGATCCTCCCCGGGATGAAGGATTTTGTAGCGCCCATTGGCGAAGGTCAGAAGCCGGGCGGGGAAGTGGTTGATGTACCGCCACTCGGGCTCCACCGGTGCCTCCGGTTCCAACTGGAAGATCGGCATCATGTCACTGAAATCTTCGGGGACCTCACGAATCTCGAATCGGTTCGCAAAGTTGTACATCGCAGGAATCGGCGCTTGCACGGACCAAGCCAGGAACGAATTGCCACGCAGGTGAAAACGGCTCATCGTGGTACGTGCGATACTCGGCACGAACGGAGTCAACAGCAGCCAAACGGCGACGACGCCGAGGCCCACCAGAATCACGATGTAGAACGGGTCCCGCTTCAACTGAAAATCTCACATCTCGTTGATCAGTCGTATCGCAGTTTCGCGGACGACCTGTGGACTGGCGTTGGGGTTCTGCTTTCGAGCCTGACCGATCAGCGCGCCGACGGCCTTTAAATTGCCACCCTTCACATCATCGACCACTTTGGGATTGGCGGCCAAGAGGGATTTCACCAGAGCTTCGATTTCCCCGGTATCAACCGATTCAATCCCCAAGGCCTTGATCGCATCGTCCACGGATGCGTCCGGGTGATCGACCAGGTGCTTGAACACATCGCGTGCGCGGTCGTTCGTCAAATCGCCGGACGAAACCTTAGAAAGCAATTCACCGAGCTTCGCCGAGGTCACTCCAAACCGCGTCACCTCCTCGTCCCGCTCCTTGAGCGTCCGCATGACATCCTGCTGAATCCAACTGCTGGCCTTCTTTCCGTCGCCGCTCTTTTCCGCAACCTCGTCAAAGTAAACGACCATCGCACTTCCCTGGGACACGATCACTTCGGCGTCGTACTGCTTGATGCCGTACCGACTTTGCAATCGCTCCCGTGCGGCTTCGGGCGACTCCCCAAGTGTTTTTCGAATTTCATCGACACGCTCGCGCGGAATCCGAATCGGCAGCAGATCAGGACATGGGAAATAGCGATAGTCGGCTGATTCCTCTTTCTCGCGCTGGACCTCGGTGATTTGCTTGACGTCGTTCCAACCGAAGGTGCGTTTGCCGCGAGTTTCAATCGTCTCGCCGGTGCGTTCCCACTCGTCGTACTGCCGCTCTTCCTCGAAGTGAATCGCGGCAACGACGTTGCGGAAACTGTTCATGTTTTTGACTTCGACAATCGGCGTTTTGACCTTCTCGCCGTCTTTGTCGATGTGCAAGTTCACGTTCGCGTCCACACGCAAACTACCCTCCTGCATCTCGCAATCGGAGACACCGAGGTGCGTCATCGTTTCCCTCAGCTTCACGAGGTAGGCATTGGCTTCCTCGGCGGAGCGCATGTCCGGCTCGCTCACAATTTCCAATAGCGGCGTGCCACAACGATTCAAGTCGATGCGGCTGTCCGACTTACCGGCCACCTCGTCGTGCATACTCTTCCCGGCGTCCTCTTCCAAGTGAGCCCGCGTGATCCCGATCTTGCGCACCGCGTCAACGTCTGCCGGGTCCGCGATCTCCAAGAAGCCGTCGGCGCAGATCGGCAAATCGAATTGACTGATCTGATACCCCTTGGGCAAGTCCGGATAGAAATACTGTTTGCGATCCCACTTCGTCAGCGGCGGGATACTGCAATGAATCGCCAACCCGGCTTTGATCGCTAACTCGATCGCGTGCTCGTTCATCACGGGTAACGCACCGGGCATTCCCAAGCAAACGGGACAAACCTGAGTGTTGGGTGGACTCCCAAAGGTCGTGCTGCAACCGCAAAACAGCTTGGTGTCCGTTTTGAGCTGAACATGGACCTCCAAACCGATGATCGTCTGGGTGGGAAGCTGTGACATGCCGATCGAACGTTGAGTGAAAGCGGTGGACGGAGAGACGATTGGGGCAAGCCGATTAGGCGGGCCGTTTGGTGTGGTGGTCGGTCACGGATTGAAACGCGGAACCGGCGAAAAGCAAACGCGATTCTTCGAGGGCCGGCGCCTGCAACTGAATTCCGATCGGCAACGCACCGTCGAAACCACCCGGCAATGAAATTGCCGGAACACCCGCCAAGTTGGCACCGACGGTAAACAAGTCACAGAGATACATCTGGATGGGATCATCGACTTTGTCACCGAGCTTGAACGCGGGTGTCGGCGTCACAGGACCGAGCAATAAGTCACACTGTGAAAATGCCGCATCGTAGTCGCCGCGAATCAAACGCCGAACCTTGAGCGCCTTGTTGTAGTATGCGTCCGCATAGCCTTCGCTCAGTGCGTAGGAGCCGACCATGATGCGGCGTTTCACTTCCGCGCCGAATCCTTCGGAGCGACTCTTGCAGTACATCGAGACAAGATCGCTTTCATCCGCCCGATGTCCATAGTGAGCCCCGTCATACCGAGACAGGTTGCTACTCGCTTCACTCGGCGCAATCACGTAATACGTCGGAACCCAATACTCTCGATGCGGCAAATCGACTTCGATCGTCTCGGCACCCAACGACTCAAAGACCTTGATGGACTCCTCGACGGCCGCCACAACCGAGGGATCGAGGCCTTCGCTGGAGAGTGACTCGCGGAGGATCCCGATCCGCAAACCTCTCAAGTCCTTCGACTCCGTCGCCGCGACGTAATCCGGAACCTCGCGGTCGAGAGACGTCGAGTCTCGGGCCTCATAACCGGCGATGGCCTGAAGCAACAGCGCGCACTCATCGGCTGACCAAGCCATGGGCCCGACTTGGTCCAGGCTACTCGCGAACGCTACGAGGCCGTATCGACTGACCCGGCCATACGTCGGCTTCAATCCCGTCACTCCACAAAACGAAGCGGGCTGACGGATGGACCCGCCCGTATCCGAACCCAAGCTCAACGGGACCGTGCCGGCCGCAACCGCGACCGCGGCGCCGCCGCTACTTCCGCCGGGTGTTCGTTCCCTATCCCAGGGGTTCCGCGTCAAACCGAACGCACTGGTTTCCGTGCTCGCCCCCATCGCGAACTCGTCCATGTTCGTCTTGCCGACGAGGATGGCATCCGCGGCACGAAGCTTTTCAACGACGGTGGCGTCATAGGGTGCCTTGAAGCCACGAAGCATTTCCGAAGAGCAAGTCGTCGGCATGTCTTTCGTGCACAGGACATCCTTCACCGCGACAGGCACACCCGCGAGCGGACCGAGGGTTTGCCCAGAAGCCCGCTTGGCGTCCACCGCTTGCGCCGCCGCAAAGGCCGCCTCACGGTCGACGTGCGTGTAGGCGTTGTGATGTTCCTGCGAAGCCTCAATCGCCCGGAGGGTCGCCTCGGCGACTTCGACCGCAGTGACTTCTCCGGCGGCCTGCAACCGCAACACTTCCAAAGCAGAATCGAGCATGAGTCGGTAGTTTGAAGGACTCGGTGACCGCCAGCGTGGTCGGTCTCACCCACAGTATCCGTTTGCGACGTTCCAGCGTCGAGACCGGTCCTCAACATCCGACGTCACGCCGGCAACTCACCGGCGAGCAACGACTTGATCATCGATATTTGCCCCAAGTGGTAGTAGGCATGCTCGACCCGACCGTGCAAACATCGAAAATTGGTGCCGCTTTGCTCATCCACGAAGAACGCTTTCAACTTCTCGTCCGGTAACTCTTCGATCAGACAGGCCAGCCTCTCCGCATCTCGCCAACTCTCGCCCTTGAGTCGCTCCCAGTCTTCGGACGAAGCGATCGGCGGACAATCAAAACTCTCCGCATCGTCGCCGCGATAAGGGCCTCCTTCGAGGACTTCGATTGCCGCGTGAATGTAATAGTTGATGTGATAGACGAGGCATGCGATCGTATGGAAACTCGCGACCTGCGTCGTCGCCTGCACCCACGTCACCCCGTCCAACTTGCCGCGGAGGTCGGCGGCAGTCCAAGTTCCGCCAAAATGAACCTCGCGTAGATGCTTGGCGACTTGGTGGCTCAATGTCATCGACTTCATTCTCCCGACTGCTGGCAACCATTTGGTGAAGCGTCTGGATTCAGACCCAAAGCGTTCTACAACTCAGACGTCAATCGTGCCCGAGGGTTCGCCCCGCGAGACGCGTTACTCGGATCGCAGCAAGCGGATCGTCGAGACGCAACCGGCAAGCCCACCGGAGAGATGCACGGTCGCGTTGTGCAGCTTGGCAACTCGATAGGCGCGGCACAGCCCCAACCCCAGTCCCCTGCCCGCTTCGCGTCCGCTGTAAAACGGGTCAAACGCATGTTGCGATGCGTCGGCATCCAAACCTGGGCCACTATCGGCGATATGTACCGACCAAAATTCGTCACCGCCCGACTCGTCCTCGGCTTCCAACGAGACGACAACCGTTCCACCGTGATCCACCGCTTCCATCGCGTTGCGTATCAAAGCGCGGATCGCTTCGACCATCATCGCGCGGTCCGCCAACGCATACGCCTCCGCCTGTTTGCTTTCGACTAACAACCGAACATCACACTGGGCGGCCGACTCACGAAAATCATCGACGGCTTCGACAACCACCGCATTCAAATCAATGCGACTGAACTCGGGTTCGGGTGGATGCGCAAAGAACATTAAACCCGCGATCATCTCGTGTGCCCGATACACTTGTTCGATCACGCGATCAAGGCTTGCCAAACGCGACGCGTCGGTCTCGCCGTGCTTCAACTGCTGGGCCCGAGCGGAAATGTTCGCGAGGGGGTTATTGATTTCGTGGCTCAAACCGTAAGCCAGTTGTTTTGCAGCCGCGAGTTTCCGTTTGTCAGCCAACTTAGAAAGACTCGACGTGACCACCAATTCGCGTTTCCGCGCACGAGCCATCTGCTGCAGCAACTTACTTCCCCGCAGTCCGTCGTTGCTCGCGGGCTGATCGTCCCAAATCAGTGTCGGAAGCGACGACTCGAAGTCTACAGACGCACCGAGGATACGCATCCAGTCCGCGGCCCGATTGAGCCACGTCGATGGATGCTGCCGCTGAGTTGCCGCCATCAAACGCGACCAATGCCGTTGATGCTCTTCTTCAATCTTCGGCGCGGCGAGAAGCCAGTCGCCCCCGGCGAAATGATCCGCGGCGGAGACCATGAACCATTCGGCCAACTCCTCCGCCGTGATCATTTCCTCACCCGGCCAGTGACAGGCGGCGTAAATCAACAGCGGCGGGTCCGAGCGGAACCCCGAGAGTAGGGACCGAACCTCGATCGGATTCGGCTCATCGCCTTGGCGGCTCGCGACAATCGCGCGACCGACCGCGATCGTTGCGGTATCAGAAAGAGGCAGCCACCAACGACTCCCCTCGCGAACGATCGGTGGAAACACGCCCCACCATCCCAGACGACGATCCGTGGTGGACATCGCAAGACCGTTCTTTGGATCGTGAAGCTGAGTCACCGCACTCATCTAGTTGGTGACGTTTCGCTCCATCTCCAGCAAATCGCAAGCACGATTGACGAGGTCATCGATCGCGAAAGGTTTCTGCATGAAGTCATTGGCACCCGCGGCACGCAGGCCCTCGACCTTGCTGTGCTCGACCATCCCGGAGATGCAGAGAATCTTCACGGTATCGAGAGCCGGATCACTCCGGACTCGCTGACATACCTCTTTGCCGTTGATATCCGGTAGCATCACATCGAGCACGACCAGATCAGGCCGAAACTCTTTGACACCCATCCCGGCATCGAATCCGTTATTGGCGGTTCGAATGTCGAAACGTCCGTCTCGCTCGAACCCGTCCTTCATCAGATCAACCAAGTCCTGGTCGTCATCGACGATCAACAACTTTTTCTTCCCGCTCTCCAGCGCGTCGGTCGGGATCCCGTTGTCCTTCATGAAGAGGTACAGCTGATCGCGCGGAATGCGGCGAAACTTGCTACCCGGGACGCGGAAGCCCTTCAACGACCCGTTGTCAAAACAACGAATGATTGTTTGCTGGCTGACTTTGCAAATTTTGGCTGCTTCGCCTGTCGTAAAGACCGTTTTGGTGGTCATTGCAGAAACCATCCTCCCTGCAGGACGAGCTGTTCCCCAACCGTACAACACATGTGGTCCGCTCGATGACTCTCGCGAACCCAGCGCGTCTTAACGATGCAAGCCTACCGCCGACATCGCCCGGACAAATCACAAACCGAATTGAACTCGGATCCTTTTAGCAAAACCACCGCGTTTCCGCACAAGAGCATTTCAGTGCTAATTTGCGTGAAAAACGTAAGCAGCAGCAAACACCGAGACCCTCAAGTTTGCCAACCTTGCCCGACCGACGAATCTTATCGTTTTCCGTGGTTGCGTCAAGATAGGATGGGTTCGGCTTTCAAGGGGTAAACCCACGATTTTCAACGAATTCAACTTCGTGCACGCGTTTTCTTTTCACGCCACGCCATCAACATCCGCTCACGCAACATCGCAAAAAGATCGACAGCCGCACCGCATCCAAGACTCAGCGCGACGCCGACTCGCAACTAACGCGACGGCGATTCCAGATAAGCCAACACCAACGCAATGTCCGCAGGTGTGATCCCACTGATACGCTGCGCTTGATCCAACGTCAGCGGACGGATTTCGCTCAGCTTTTCACGAGCTTCCGTTCGCAACGCGGTGATGGTTGCGTAGTCGAATGAAGAAGGAATCTTCTTCTTCAACATTCTTTGTTGACGCTCGACTTCGTCGCGTTGGCGACTCACGTACCCTTCGTACTTGATGTCGTAGACCACTTGTTGAGCCGCCTGATCGCCGATCGACTCCAACTCGGGCACAATTTCGCACATCGCGGGCCAATCGATTTCGGGTCGACGCAAATAAACGTCGCCGCGGACTTCGCCCTTGGCCGTTGAGACCCGCGCCGCCGCCAATAGCGAAAGCGCTCGCTCGATATCGGCAAGCTTTTCTTGAAACCTCTCGCGGCGGCTCGCATCGAGCAGCCCCAAACGATCGGCGTCGTCCGTCAAACGCCGATCCGCGTTGTCCTGTCGCAGCAGCAATCGATACTCGGCCCGACTTGTAAACATTCGGTAGGGCTCGTCGGTGCCACTTGTGACCAAATCGTCGACCAATACCCCGATGTAAGCCTGATCGCGGGTCGGTAACCAAGTGGACTGGCCGGCAACCTTGCGGGCCGCGTTCAGCCCCGCAATCAATCCTTGCCCGGCAGCTTCCTCGTAGCCCGTCGTTCCATTGATTTGCCCCGCCAAGAACAAACCCTCCACGCGTTTGGACTCCAGGTAGGGCCACAACTGAGTCGGTGGGCAGTAGTCGTATTCAACTGCGTACCCGTAGCGCATGATCGATGCCTTTTCCAAGCCCGGGATCAATCGGAACATCCCGTCCTGAACATCACGAGGCAGGCTCGTCGAAATCCCGTTGACGTAAACCTCTTCGGTGTGGTGTCCCTCGGGCTCGAGAAACAGCTGATGCGAAGACTTGTCGGCGAAACGAACCACCTTGTCTTCGATCGAAGGACAGTAGCGTGGGCCGCGCGATTGAATCTCGCCGCTATACATCGGCGCTCGATGCAGATTCGCGCGGATCAGATCATGCACGGCTTCATTCGTCATCGCGATATGACACGCGACCTGTTCGACGGAAAGCGAATCATTCAAAAACGAAAACGGCTGCGGCGTCTCGTCCCCAGGCTGCTCCTCCAATCCCGCGTAATCAATCGTTCTTCGATTCAATCGCGCCGGCGTCCCGGTCTTGAATCGGTCGATCTCAAAGCCGAGTCGGTTGAGCGACCCGCTGATCCCCGTCGTTGTTCCTTCCCCGGCGCGTCCACCGGCCGTCTTGGAACCGCCCGTGTGCATCACGGCCGACAAGAACGTTCCGGTCGTGAGGATCACCGTCGGTGCGCGGTACTCGGCATCTCCGCGAACGCTCACACCCAGGATGCGATGTTCGATGCCGCGCTCGTCGCGCTCGACGTCTTCGGTCAACAAGTCTTCAACGGTTTCCTGACGTAGATCCAGGTTGTCGTGCAGTTCGATGCGGTGCTTGATGAACTGTTGATAGGCCTTCTTGTCCGCCTGCGCTCGCGGGCTGTGCATCGCCGGCCCTTTGCGGCAATTCAGCAAGCGAAATTGGATCCCCGTCGCGTCGATGGCTTCTCCCATCAGGCCACCGAGTGCATCGACCTCACGAACAATCTGCCCCTTTGCGACGCCTCCGATCGCAGGATTGCAGGACATTTGCCCGACCGTGTCCAGATTCGTGGTCAGCAACACCGTTCGCGCGCCGACCCGGGCCGCCGCTGCCGCCGCCTCGGTCCCGGCATGGCCGGCTCCGATCACAATCACGTCATAGTGGTATTGGTTCATAGTCGGACCAATTTAGTCCTCGCGTGAAACACGCGAAACTCGTTTGGGAACTTCCTCGTCAAGAATCATCCGCCGATTTGCCGAAGCCGAAAACGTGGTAATCTCGCTTCGCCAATAACATCGACCCATGCAAGCTCTCGGCAAACTCGCGATCGTGACACTTTGCGGAGTCTTCTTCGCCGGCAGTGCTCCGGCCAACGATGGCACACCCGGCGGTGTCCGGCGTACGGCCGACCTACCCGTACTCAAGAAGCGCAAACTCAAGATCCCCTTCACCGCCAACGCCGAAACCAGCGGCAGGGTTCGCTTGTACGTCTCAACCGACCAAGGAGCGAGTTGGCGGGTCGGCGCCGAACAACCACCCGAGGGCAACGAATTGCTCTTTGAAGGGACCGAGGACGGCGAACACTGGTTCGCACTCTCGACCGCTGATCCAGTCGACCCCGCAACACTCGCCGCTCAGCAAAAAGTCCTCATCGATTCGCTCGGCCCCAAAATTCAGCTTCAGGCCTCAGCAGATACTCAGGGAACACTCTCCGGCACGATTCAACTCTCGGACCTCAGCGACGTGAAATCGCTGCGGGTCCTCTACGCGACCAACGTGCACCGGCAATGGCGCCAAGTCGATCATCGCGCAATCAAACCTGATGGGAAGTTCCAGATCGCGATTCGGGAGGATTGGACGAATCTTTCGGTCCATATCACCGCGATCGATTCACTCGGCCACGTTTCCGTGGAAGCGAAAAAGATCGAAAGGCCACGCATCGCGAGCATTCCGCCGAAAACCGGTTTCGCGACGCATGAGTCACACGGCAGCCAGCCCGACCTCGAAGCCCAATTTGTTGACGGCCCCAACCACCCCGGCAACCTCTTTCTCGCGCAACAGACTTCGACGCCGAAGGCACCGGCCTCAACCACGCCGTCACAGTTGCCACCAGGAGGCCTGCCCGCCAAGATCACACCCGACGGCATCGAGGTCGTACCGGCCCCGGAACCGGTTGAAGAGATCACCGAATACCAGGAACTCCCTGCACCAAAAACCGACACCAACGCTCCCGTCACGCCTCCGGCCGCCGTCGAACTCACACCGCCTGCCAACAATGGCGGGATGACTCCACCTGCGCCCTCGGAGACAGATTCCGCTCCGCAGTCGCGGTCAAGAACGCTCGCCGAGGCGCTCCGTCCGATGACGGAAACGCCGAATGAGCCACCAAGCCCCGATGCACCGGAAACGATTCCTACACCAACGCCAAGTCAAACACCCCAAGACCGGGGGCGATACCAAGCTGAAAAGGCGGAAACCGAATCTCGCTTGCAACAAAACAAGTACGACTTGGCGAAGCAGCTTCGTGATCTACCGATTCGATACAGCAACTCCAATCGGTTCAGCCTCGACTACGAACTCGAAGCCGTCGCTGCGACGGGCGTCGAAGCCGTTGAGTTGTACGGCAGTCTCGACGGCGGCAAAACCTGGAAACGCTGGGGCTCCGACCCCGACGCACGCAGCCCCTTCGACATCGAAACCAAAGGCGAAGGCGTCTTCAGTTTTCGAGTCGTCGTGCTCGGCAACAACGGCCTCGCAAGCCCGCGACCACTCGACGGCGACGACCCAGACATTGTCATCGTCGTCGACCAAACCGAACCCCGAATCAAAATCACCTCCGCGCGTTACGGCGAAGGCGACCGAACGGGTTCACTCGAAATTCGATACTCCTGCGAAGATGAGAACCTGACCAACCGTCCTGTCGCGATTGCATTCAGTGAATCGCTGCAAGGCCCTTGGTCGACCATCGTTTCAGGACTCCGCAATGACGGACTCTACGTCTGGCCCGCCGATCCAAAGATTCCCCGCCGAATCTACTTGCGGGTCGATGCGACCGATCAAGCCGGCAACCGCGGCAAGTACCTGCTCGATCAGCCAATCGAAACGCAAGGCCTCGCGCCGCGCGCGAAAATCCTCGGACTGCGAACCCGATAGCGAATCGCATCGGCAACTCCGACGCGAGCTACAATCGTGGCTCTCCCGGAGTGAAAACCATGCGACTGCTCTTCGTGCTACTTATTCTGTGTCCCCTGCCAGCTTGGGCAGAGGACCGTCCAAACTTTGTGCTTGTGATGGCCGACGACCAGGGCTGGGGTGAAACCAGCTACAACGGTCATCCGCTTCTTAAAACACCCCAGCTCGATGCCATGGCGGGCAACGGTCTGAGGTTCAACCGTTTCTATGCCGGTGCCCCCGTCTGTTCGCCGACGCGTGCCGCCGTGCTCACGGGCAGAGCAAGTTGTCGAACCGGAGTTCCTGAACACGGCTACGCATTACGCCATCAAGAAATCACCCTTCCTGCTCTGCTCCGCCAAGCCGGCTATCAAACCGCACACTTCGGCAAGTGGCACTTGAACGGGCTGCGGGGTCCCGGCGTTCCGATCCTCCAGTCGGACCGATTTCATCCGGGCATCTTCGGCTTTGATCACTGGCTCTCGGTCACCAACTTTTACGACCGTGATCCATTGCTCAGCCGAATGGGAACCTTTGAACCGCGACAGGGTGACTCTTCCGAAACGATCGTTGAAGCCGCGCTCGAGCACATTGCCGAACAAGCGGAGAACGACGAGCCTTTCTTGACGGTCATTTGGTACGGCACACCCCACTCACCATTCAAAGCCTCTGACAAAGACTGCCGACCGTTTGCACACCTCGATGAATCCTCCATGCATCACTATGGCGAATTGGCTGCACTCGACCGCAGCATCGGCGCGCTGAGACGAGGACTGTGCAAGCTCGGAATCGAAAAACGAACCCTGCTTTGGTACTGCAGCGACAATGGAGGGTTACCCAAGATCGATCCGCCAACCACCGGAAACTTACGTGGCAACAAGGGGATGATCTACGAAGGCGGATTGCGAGTGCCGGGGATCATCGAATGGCCCGACACCATCGCACCCCGACGAACACAATACCCGGCATGCGTCATGGACATTATGCCGACGCTGCTCGAACTCGCGGGCGTGAACTACCCGAGCGCGACGCGGCCACGAGATGGTGTCAGTCTGGTCCGCATTTTTGATCAGGACCCGAGTACGCCGCGACAAGAACCACTCGCGTTTCGTTACCGCGACAAGGCGGCAATCGTCGATGGAGACTGGAAACTGCTCACGAACACGTTCCCCAAGCAATGGGAACTCTATGACCTCCGCACCGATCCGACGGAAACATCGAATGTGGCGAACCAAAACCCCGATGTCTTCGAACGATTGCGAGATCGATTGACGCGTTGGCACAAATCGGTTGACGAAAGCATTGAAGGAAAAGACTACCCCGAAGGAACTGTCGAGCCGAATCACCCCCAACCGGTGCACTGGGTTGAAACCGAGCGATACGAACCGTACCTCGAAGAATGGCAACAACGCTGGGAGTACGGAAACTGGATCAAGCGGCGTCGGAAGCAAAACGGTAAAAAGAAACGCTAAGCAACGGTTTGTAGCGTCACCTGATGGTGATCCAGGTTGAGCCACTGAACAGACTCGAGGCTTGTGTTCCGGACCAATTTGCGCAGTTGTTGCTTCATTTCATCTTGGCCACGGACGAGTGCCGTCACCGAAACCATGGTTTGATTTGAAATGAAACCACCCTCGTGCCACCCCACGTGGACACCGTCATCATAGACGGCGACCCGTGAAGGTACCTGGGCTCCAATCCGATTGAGGAACACGATCGCCTCGAGATAAAGTTCGGCACTCAAGAAGAGCCCCCAATCATCGAGAAGCTCCTTGACGATGCTTAACAAGCCGTCATGGGAAGAGTCGGCTTGGTACCCTGAATCATCGAATTCAATCTCGCGACGTTTCTCCTCATTCAGATTGGTCGAAACGAATCGCTTGCGAACCCTTTCCGATCGGAGATTGACGAGGAGTCCGTCACGCATTTCTGAGAGAAGGAGGTAGTTCAGCGTCTGGGCATGATGCACTTCGTTGAGTGCCTCCACCGTTTTCGCTTCGACGATGAGTGATCGAGCAAATAGAAAGTCGAGATAGTAGGACTTTCGAAAACGTCCATGAGAAACCTCGATTTCAACCTCCCGTTGGCAAGGGATGCCCGCTCGCAAGGCACGTTGCCGGATAATCGTTTTAAAGTTGGCTTCGTCGATGAGCCGGCTGAACTCATTGTGCACCTGGAAAATGACGCCCATCACTTTGTAGGCGAGCTGATGAAATTCGGAGTTCGTTAGGCGGCGCATGTCGGCGTGAACATGAATAGGCATGACTTGCGTGAAAATTGGCAAAACGATGGGGGCAAAACAATGAATCTATCGGAGAACAATTCCTAGACCACCCGCATCGTCTTGCCCGCATCGTCTTGCCCGCATCGTCTTGCCCGCATCGTCTTGCCCGCATCGTCTTGCCCGCATCGTCTTGCCCCAATCGTCTTACCCTTCCCCATTCTCCTCCAAGCCCCTACCTCCTCACGGCCCGCTTCGATAACCTTCTACCATGTCACGCAAACACGCATTCGAATTTCTGACAGGCGGCTCCGAAGGTCCGATCGACTTTGCGGTGGCGGGCCTGTTCGGTGCAGACTCCACCTTGATGGGGTGGGTGACGTCGCGGTTGACCGGGGACGCGGACGTTCTCTCGGTGGATGGGCCGACGGCGCGATGGGTCGATATCCGCGACGAACTTCGTACCGCGTCGCTCTTCGATATGGGCGAGCAACGAACCGTTGTGATTCGCGAGGCCGACAAGTTCGTTTCCAACAATCGGGCAGACATCGAGAAGTACCTCGCTACGCCCGGGAGCTCTACCCGGCTCGTATTGCAATTCGAATCCCTCGCCTCCAACACAAAAGTCTACAAGTCGCTCGATAAGGCTCACACGCTTGTCTGCTGCAGCGGCGAGACAGGAAAAAAAACAGGGGCGACAGCGGGCTCGCGGCGAAAGTTCCTTCAATCATTCGTTGCCGACCGGCACCACTGCAAACTCGCGGCCGGTGCGGCTGACACGCTCGTCGAAATGCTCGGTGAAGATATCGGCTTTCTCGAAACCGAAATCGCCAAACTTTCGCTCTACCTGGAGCCGGGCGAAACAATCGATGAAGCATTGGTCCGTGATGTCGTTGCTGGTTGGCAAGGCAAAACGATCTGGCAAATCACCGAAGCCATTGCGGCGGGTAACGCCGCGGAGGCGATTCGCCAACTCGACAAACTCATCGCGGGTGGCCAACCGGCAATCGCGTTGCTTCCGCAGATAGCATGGTCGCTCCGGCGCATCGGTCTCGCGACGGCTTCGCACGTCCATGGCGAGAGGCTGGGACGCAAACGCCCGCTCGAAGACTCACTGACGAAGGCCGGCCTGCGGCCTCACGAGATTCCGCGTGCCGTCAGCGACATGAAACGGATGAAGCGAGAGAAAGCGATCCAGCTTCTTCCATGGCTGCTCGATGCCGACCTGCGGCTCAAGGGCACCCACAGTGCCGACGGTCGGGACCGGTTTATGCTCGAGCAATTCGTCACCCGCCTCGCCGGCGGCTGATCCGCTCGCGCTAGCGACGGAACCAGCCACGCCGCTTCGCGTAGCATTCCCGCGTCATGTCAAAGAAGACCGCATGATTGTTCTTCTCGAGCAGCGACAGGAAGCGATGAATGCCGTGTGACTCGATCAACTTGCGTTCGGCGGCAGTAATGGTCACCAACCAGAACAATTGGATCGAACTTCCGAGATGCTCCTTGGCGGGAATCGGTTTGGAGTCGGCTTCGACCACGGGCAACATGTAGACGCAGTCTTTCTGTTCGCAAGACCGCAATAATTCATCCTCACCAAGCCGGCCGGTGGTTCCGATCGACAGCCCTTGCTTCTTGCGATACGGAATCTTGGCAGCGGATCGCAACAACTGGATCGCGAGTTCATCGATGTGGGTCACGTACAGTAGCAGTTCGGCACGGACGGATCGCTGGCCGTTAGGCATCGGAATGGCGTAGTCGCTCATTCCGCTGGTCACCATTGTCGCAAAGTCTCTCGAGCCACCCGGCAAGTGCACCGACACGTCGACTCGCATCTTGGGATCGTCATCCGGAAAGTACTCGTCGCAGGGACCGAACCTGGACTCATAAACGCTGCTTCGAAACTCCGCCACTCGTTTTGCAGCCTCGGCGCTTGAATCGATCCCACCGACGTCCGTCCGATTGGACTCGAACGGTACCGAATCCATCGGCGAACCTTCGATCGAACGGAGGTTGTCGACCAATGCGACACGCGGTGCGTTCGCGGGATCATTCGAATCCGAACTGCGGAATCCGACCTCCACGTCAGCCTCGGGCCCGGGACTGCTGGGCGATGAATCGTCGGACTCAAAGCCACTCGGTGGGTCGTCCTGAATCATCAGTTCGCGCTGGGTCAACTCGGCTTCCCGACGATTCAGTTCCGCCTCTCGCCGCGCGAGCGACTCTTGGCGGTCGGCGAACTCGGCAAGCAACCGATTTTTCTCGACTCTGCCGTCTTCGTCGACAACATCCTGGGGTTGCTCCTTCGACGAACGTTCGAGTTGATGACGGGTCGCAGAAAGCTCGTCTTCACGTGCCGCCAATTGCCGCCGCGTCGATTCCAACTCGGTCTCAATTTCGGTCAGCTCCGATTGCAAGCGACGCACTTCGAGATCCGCCTCGCCTTCAACAGAATCGTCCGTTGCCGCATTGAGTTCGGCCTCCCGCTTCAAGTGCAGCACCTCCTCATGACGCGAGCCGACCTCCTTCTCACGCTCAGCCAGCAGCGTGCCTTGTTCTTCCAAGGCAACCTCATTTCGTTGAAGTTCCTGCTCCCGATCGCGAAGTGTTTGCTCACGTTCTTCGAACTCTCGCTCCTGCAAGACCAGCGACTGCTTCCGGTCGTCGATTTCGGTTCGCTCGCGTGCGAGTTCCTCCATCTTGGACTCTTGGTCGGCGCGAGCGGAGTCGACCTCACTCTCGGACAGCTCAAGTTTTGCGAGCCGCTCGGCGAATTCGGTCTCCTGACGAACCAAATCGTCCAGGCGGATTTCGGCCTCTTTCTGTTCCTCCGCAGATGTCGCTTGGTCGAGCATCGCGAGTTCTGTGCCTTTGGCTTCCAACTCTTGTTGCGTCGCTTGAAGCTCCTGCTCGCGGACGTCGAGCGTTGTTTCACGCTCCCCAAGTGCGGCCTCGCGTTGCTCCAATTGCTCGGACTGTTCGTTGAGTTGGTCCGACTTGTCGGCAAGCTCTTGTTCCCGAGAATCGAGCTCGGCGACCCGAGTCTTCAAAGCCTCCAGCTGCGTCTCGAAATCGATCCCACGTTGTTCCAGTTGTTCGCGTTGTGTCTGCAAGTCGACGGTAAGCTGCTCAAGCTCCGATTCTCGTTCGGCAAAGACATCTTCGCGGCTGCGGATCTCATCGACTTGTTGCTCGCGTGCCTCGATGGCCGATTCGCGATCACTCAGTTCGCTTTCACGAGCCTCGATCGTTTGGCGGAGCTCGGCAAGCGAATCTTCACGGTCGGTCAGCGCCTGCGATTCTGCGGCGAGTGCTTCCTGACGGTCGGCGAGCATCTCACGTTGCTCGGCCAACGACTGCTCCGCGTCGGCGAGCGCTTGCTCGCGTTCGGAAAGGTCTTGGTCAGCGACGGCGGACTGGTGTTGGCTTTCCAACGTCGCCGCTCGTTCCTCAAGTTCGCTCCGTAGCGTTTCGAGCTGCGCCGACGTCGATTCCAAGTCGGCCGCTCGCGCATCGAGCTCTCGTTCGCGCTGTTGGAACTCCGAATCACGTTGCTCGCTGGCTTTCTCTCGTGCACCGGTGCCACGATCAGCTCGGCGGATGATACCGCTCTCGGCCGATTGTTTCGCGCCGCGCGAATCGCGAAGGCCGGCTTTGAAGCGTGCGATCGTCTCGTCCGAGAAGACCAAGCCATCGATCGCCGCCGCAGCCCTCCAACGTCCTTCGCCATCACCGATACCGACATTGGGACGGATCGCACCGGCGTCCACATAACGCTGCAAATCGGCGGTGGAATAGGGGCCGCGTTGACCACTCGCCGTCTTGATGTACCACTGGTTTGTCGTCATGGCTTTACATGGGTGAGAAGCTGTCTCGTCGCCGATGGATCCTATCACGCATCGGCAAAGGCACGCCACCGTAACGCGAAGGTAAGGCGTCTCACCCGCCAGCACTACATTCGAGTGCTGGTCCCCTTCGTCAGCGCCATGAACGCCGACTCAAGGTCCAGTTCTTCCTCCGTGAACCGTTTCAAATCGATGTCGTTTTGGATGAGAAGTTTCGCTAGATCGCCGTAGTTCTCAACATCAGACTTTAACACGACTCGAATCGAGGCATCTCCAGGTTCACATCCTTGCACTTTCGGGTGATCCGACAGCAGGTTCGTTATCGTTTGCAATTGATCACGTTGATTCGGCTGAACAACCAGGACGGTGTGTTCGCGCACCATTCGGATCACCTCAGTGACTTCGGCATTCTGCTTTAGCTCACCCCGATCGATGATTCCGACTTTATTACAAACATCCGCGAGCTCGGGCAAAATGTGGCTGCTGACAATGATCGTTTTGCCCATCTCCCCCAGCTTTCGAAGCAAATTTCGCATCTCGATTCGGGCTCGCGGGTCCAAACCCGACAGCGGTTCATCTAGCAAAAGCACTTGCGGGTCGTGCAACAGTGTTCTTGCCAAACCGAGCCGCTGGGTTTGCCCTCGTGACAGCGTGTTTGCAAATGCGTCTCGTTTGAATTCCAAGTCGACGATCTCGAGCATTTCATTCACTCGGGTCCGTCGCTTCTCGCCGTTGATTCGATACGCAGCAGCAAAGAACTCGAGATACTCAACGACGGTCATGTCGTCGTAGACGCCGAAGAAGTCGGGCATGTAACCGACCAACCGGCGAATCTCTTTGGGCGCCGTGTGGACGGAATGATTGCACACGTAGGCTTCGCCCCAACTCGGCTCCAGCAGGGTCGCGATGATACGCATGGTGGTCGTCTTGCCGGCACCGTTGGGCCCGATAAAGCCGAAGAGGTCTCCAGCCTCCAGGTTCAGGTCGATCTCCTTGATCGCGAAAGCGTCTCCGTACTTCTTGGTCAGGTCGGCGGTTTTGATCACGGCTTCGGTGGGGCGAAAAAGGAATCGGGAGAAGAGTTCAAGGACCTAGTCCAATCGCGTCGATCGAACGGGCAAAACAACTCGGATCATCGAGAGGCTCGTGCCCTGCGGCGGCACAAACGAAGCGTCATCGCTGTCATGCTTTTTGACACCGAAGTCGACCAGCGGCTGCTCCGTGCGACCGACGAGAATGCACCGGTCATCCACCAACACGTGGGACAGATCCAGTCGCGAAAGCGGTTCGTCTTTCAGTCCGGTGTAAAGGGTTCCGCCCGCCGCTCGGTGGAAGAGCAACATCTCGGCAACGCGTTGAGCGTTCGAGAAATCACCGACCACCCAGGGAGTCGTCTCGGTCGCGTTCTTTTCCATCGCCTGCTGCTTCGTCAGCAACCAACGGAAGTTCTTCTGTCGCAAGTCTTGAACGGCCGCAATGCGACCGCCGGCTTGGAATCGCGTCGGCAACAGGTAAACCCAATTCCGGTAAACCAACATCCCATCGAGTAAGTCGATCGGAAGTGGATTCAGTAACTCACCACGCAATTGCTCGCTGCCGGGGCGTCGCATCATCTCGACGGACTCCTCCAACCGAGGCACGAACTGAAGACGAGCTGCGATGGACTTGCTACTGCGGGACGCGATCGCAAGATTCTCGACGATCGGATTCTGGGAATCCTCACGCAGTATTCGATAGCTCGGGAGCAGCGTGTTTTCGCCCGCTAGTTGGATGCCGCCGAATGTCCGCCCGGGATAACCCATCGGAAACAGCATCGATTGCATTTCTTCGGCACCCATCGACCGCAACCTTTCGGAACGCGGCATGGCCAAATCAATGTCAATTGGGTCGTGAGAGTAGGTGTAGCTCCACGCAAAACCGCGTCCCACCCCGTCGACATGATCCAGATCGACCACCTGAATCTGATTGGACCGAAGCAGACCGTCGCTCGCCTCATCACCCTGCTCCGCGGTTGACGTCAGCACGGGCCGCGACTGGCTCACCAAAAAGACCGAGAGACCGATCGCCATCAGAGGAAACGAGAGCCAACCCAAGAGCGGTCGTCCGAGGACCCGATTGACCAAGAGATAGTCGAGCGGTCCGATGGCGGCCACCAGCAACATCACGATCAGGGAGATCAGCGAAAAACTAAAATGCGACTTGATTGAAAATTGATCCAATGTCGCTCGCATCTGACCGGCCAAGTCGTTGAACGAGGTCGTCCGATCGCGCGAAAGTTGATCCGCATCCAGCTCAACCAACACATCGCCGGTCAGTCGCGACACAAGGTCCGATCGCTCCGGCCAGTTCGCGAAGGCTTCGGAATCCAAGTCCGCGGCCATCACGGTGACGCGTCCGAAACCCAACGGGTACTGAGCAGCGAGCACCGTGGAGATTCGACGTTTGGTCCGCCCGTTGATCAAGATCTTGCCGGCCTGACGCGGCAACTTGATTCCGGTGAAATCATCGAGTGGCGTTTGGCTGGTCGTAAATGTCTCGAGCGCCGCAGGATCGATACGGACCGTTTCCACTTCGTCCAGTGGAAGCAACTCGGTCAACCAAGGTGCGACCTGTGCAAGCCGCTCAGAAGACTCGCCGAGACACAACAAGGATCGTCCGCCTTGCCGATTCCATTGCAACAAGGCTTCCTGCTGCGCGGCCGTCATCGACTCCAAGACATCCGCGCCGGATCCGTTGATCAGCACGAGATCGACACCGTCATAGCCCCACACCCGTGACGGCAGACTGTCAGCCGATTCCACTCGCGTGACGCCGATTCTCGATTCGCGATCGAGCAAGTCCGACGCACCGATCCGATCCACCCCCAATGGATCACCGATCGCAACCACCCAAGGCATGCCCGAGGGGATCATCGAGGCGCCGCGCGACGGAACACCCACGATCGGGAACCGTGTCTCGTACCGATTCCCATCCACAGTCAACGCAAGCGGTGCGGCTTCCGAGCCCGGCACGACATATCCGACCTCGCCATTGGGTCGCGGGCGAAAACCATCGATGTTGACTCGCACACCGTCGCCATCGAGCGTTTCCAAAGTGATCGCATCCGAATCATTCGACGCGTCACCGAGAAAACGAATCGCCGTGGTGCGTCCGACTCGGTAATGCCCCCGGATTCCAACCACGAAAGAATCGTGGACGTCGCTCGACTCGGATTCTTGAGCCGAAGCCGGGACGACGAAGAGCGCGAGGAAGACGAAGAGTAGGCGGTGCAGTGCGACGGAAACTCGGTGCGGGCGAATCATGGCTTTTCCGAATCGGGACACTCGCAAGCCAACTTGCGACAACCGGGACAACCATGACCGTATTTCGCCACCAGCGCCGCGTTCAGATCGACTTCCGCGACGTTGGCGATCGTGGTCAACCAAGCGATGACATCGGCGAATTCCTCGGCCAGGTTCTCTCGATCCTG
Organism: Planctomycetota bacterium; assembly: GCA_039821165.1. Taxonomy (GTDB): domain Bacteria; phylum Planctomycetota; class Planctomycetia; order Pirellulales; family Pirellulaceae; genus Stieleria. The sequence continues at coordinate 27,984 of JBCBOT010000043.1, forward strand.
CCCGCGAAGTGCCGACGACAGCTCGCCGACCTCCTCCATCAGCCACATAAACGTCCCTTCGACGCCCCTCGCGGCGTCCTTCTCGAAGTACATCTCGCGAATGTGCCGCTGCAGGTCCGTGAAGGATAACTCGTTGCTCTCACTCATCTTCCGTTCCGGCCAAGATCCGACCTCTGCACGATTCGCACGCCGGCAAGTCGAGTATTGTAGCTACCGCCGTTCGATCCGCGATCCGGGTTCACGAACCCGCTCGCCCCCGGTAGGGTTGTGCGTTCAATCGATCGAAGCCGACGGTAACCTGTGCTTATACGACGGGCATTGAAACTGGTTCCCGGCAAACTTCCGGGTTCAAGCGATCCATCCGACCGGAGCCCATCCGTTGACCGAAGTTGAATCCACTCCCGAGCCCGCGACCGATTCATCGGTCAAGTCGCCCGCGAAGGCTGGATTTCACCGCTACCCCTTCTATGCCCCCCGTTTCTGGCACGGGATGCGGCCCAGTGCGTGGTATCGGCTCCTGAAACTCGGCCGATTCCGAATCCAACTCGACCGCCTCGGTTATTTGATCGGCGTCTCCTTCGCCACGCCCGTGAACACGCTACTCGCGGGTTTGCAGCGATTGCTGGCGGGACGCCGACTCGCCAAAGCGGAGCTTCACGGTCCGCCTGTCTTCATCATCGGCCACTGGCGAAGCGGCACGACACTGCTCCACGAGTTAATGGTCCTCGATGAGCGGTACAGCAGTCCCAACACCTTTCAGTGCTTTGCGCCGCATCACTTCCTAATCACCGAGTGGTTCTTTCGCCGTTTTCTCCGTTGGTTGCTTCCCGGCAAACGCCCGATGGACAACATGGCGACGGGATGGGAACGACCACAAGAAGATGAATTCGCGTTAATGAATCTCGGCCAACCGTCGCCGTATCGACGCATCGCCTTTCCAGGCCAAGGCCAGATCGACATGGACTATCTCGACTTTCAAGACGTCGGCGAAGAGCAGACGCGGGGATGGCTTGCCACGCTGCGTCGATTCATGCTTGCCGTCAGTGTTTCGACCGGCCGGCCGCTGGTGATCAAGAGCCCTACCCACACCGGTCGACTAGGCCTGCTTGCGAAAGCATTCCCCGAAGCGCGATTCATTCACGTCACACGTGATCCGCGTTCGCTCTTTCCGTCGACCATTCGGTTGTGGCAGAGCCTGCAAGAGTTCCAGGCACTCAATGTTCCGTCCAAGACGCCACGCGAAGAAGACAAACAGTATGTCATCGAATGTCTTCGCCGAATGTATGCTTCGTTTCATCGGGCGCGGCAAACCGTCGAGTCCAATCGCTTGGTCGATGTACGATACGAAGATCTGATCAAAGACCCGACGTCGACGCTTGAGCGGGTCTATCGCACTCTCCATCTGAGTGACTTTGAATCGGTGAAGCCCGTCATCGAAGAATGGGTCGAAACAGAACACCGAGACTACCGCACGAATCAACACGAACTCAGCGCTGCGGATGAAGCACACATCCGTGAAGCGTGGAACGATTACTTTGAGACTTACGGCTATTGACCATGACCCTCGCAAATTCATCTCGTGGCGCCTTCGCCGTTTTGTCACTGCTGATTGCGTTTAGCTTGCTCGGGTGCAATTCAAAACAAGCGGTCACGCCGACGGCAGAAAATGCCTCGGCCGATTCGGAACCGAAACCCGAGCCGGTCGCTGAGTCGTTCGAACCTCGAATGTACGAAGTGAGTGCCGACGAGCTACTCGCAGCAAGACTTCCCGAAGAAGAAACGGCGGAGGGCTGGGTACGACTGTTCGATGGTCAAAGCCTTTTTGGTTGGGAGATCACCGGCGAGGCCAATTTCCGTGTCGAAGACGAGACGATCGTTGTCGACCGTGGCAAACAGTGTCTCTTATGCACGTCGAGTAGTTGGGGCGACTTCGAATTGAAATTCCAATTCAACGCTGACGAAAAAACCAACAGCGGCGTTTTCATTCGCACGCCTCTCGATCCAACGAACGTCACCGACGAGTGCTACGAGATCAACATCGCGCCGGACGACAATCCGTTCCCAACAGGCAGCATTGTCCAACGCGAGAAAGTCGACGGGGCAGCAGCGGGCGACCAGACACCGGGAACGTGGCGTTCGATGACCATTCGCGCCGAAGGCCGTGACGTCACCGTTCACCTCGGTGACAAATTGGTTTGCAGCTACACCGATCCGGTCGACCTGGCCGCCATGCGGATCGGACTTCAGCACAACTCGGGTCGCATCGCCTTTCGAGACATTCGCATCCGTCCACTCGGTCTCGAATCGTTGCTGGACGAAGAACTCTCGAAATGGAAACGCTATCCTGAGATGCCGGGCGAGTTCACGATCAACGACGACGGCGACTTGCACGTTCAAGGCGGCCTCGCACAACTGGAAACCAACTCGTCCTACGGGGATTTTTTCCTGCTCGCCCAATACAAGATCGAAGACCCAACCACCAACTCGGGCCTGTTCTTTCGTTGCATCCCGGGCGACAAATTGATGGGATACGAATGTCAGGTGAACAACGCGTTCGAGGGGTCACGGCTTTCTCCCGCTGATTGCGGCACCGGAGGCATTTTTCGTCGCCAAGACGCGCGGGTTGTGGCCGGTGAAGATGGCCAGTGGTCAACGGTCTTGCTTCATGCCAAGGGCAACAAAATGGGTGCGTGGGTCAACGGCGTAGCGGTGAGTGACTGGGAAGATGTTCGCAAAGCGGACGAGAATCCGAGACGGGGACGGCGCGACGAAGCCGGAACGATCATGATTCAGGCCCACGACCCGAAGACGGATTTGCTATATCGCAATCTGCGAGCCGCGGAGATCAAGTAACGCGTCATCGATTCGACTCGGGAATCTTTTCGAGTTTGCGTTTCACAGACGGTCCAGGTGGCTAGAATCAGGCCGTCCGAACGCTCATCGCTCGAGGGGAATTCTCATGCGCTTTTCGCTTCTCTTTGCAACGCTCGTCCTGCTCATCGACCAACCTTTTGCGAGGGCGGAAGTCGTGATGGACGTCTATGCGTCTCCGGCGCCCAACTTCACGGCCTCACCCAGTTGGAACGGCTACCTCGCCAACGCATTGAACTCTCTTGAAAACGACTTGGGCAGCATCGGAGATCGGAGTCTTGATCCCACGGCCTATGAAGTCTTCGCCGACGGCGCGACGATCGGACTCAACGAATTGATCGTGTCCCCGTTTAACTCCTGGCGTGGCGTCGCGAATCCATCCGCACCGTTTGACAACGAATTCGGCAACCGCGTTCACTTCGGCGTGCATATCGTTGGTGACGGAACGATGCGATTTCGACTGGAAGACTTGTCTTACGAGATGTCGAGCACCGACTCGGGCAACCGTCTCGGGTTCTCCGGCAGTTTCGCGGGTGGCAGCTATTCCGGAACTCGAATCGGCATCGACTATGGTGCCGACATGGCCAAAGGTGGCGGCGATGACACGATCATCGATAGCGGAGCGGCGACACAATTCGTCGATGAGCTGATCTACGTGGGCGTTGGCAACGCGTTTGATGCCAGCCCTTTCAGCGGCTCTGACCAAGAAAGGATCGATCAAGTCCTCTCAGAAATCGGCCCCGAAACCATTTTTGATTTCACCGGCTCGTACTCACTCAGCGACTCCACGGGCGCGTCGATTCTGGCGGCAGGCGCCACCACGATTTCAGTTGTCCCCGAGCCGACGGCAGTGGTCGCGTTACTCGCGCTCACCGGAACGCTCGCGTTTCGACGTCGTCGGTCCTGAGCAGGTCCCGCTGCGACCGACATCCATCTGCTCGCGGTGTCACGTTGAAGAACCACCGCCGGACGGTCACTTATCCGGCGGCAATCTCTCGCAGCGGTTTGGGTAGAGGAAAATAAACCGACTCTTCGCGGACGACCGAAGTCTCCACAGTGGCGTCGAACTCGGCGACCAGCCAGTCGATGGTTTCGCGAACGACCGACTCGGGTGCGCTCGCTCCTGCAGTGATCAGAACGTTATCCGCATCCGCGAAGTCCTCACGCTGTAAATCCTGGGGCCCGTCGACGAGAAACGCACGTTTGCCCTTCAGCTCGGCCAATTCACGCAGTCGAGCGGAATTGCTGCTGTTCTGGCTTCCAAGCACAACCACGACATCGGCGTCGGGGGAAAGCGTCTTGACCGCGTCTTGGCGGTTTTGAGTCGCATAACAGATGTCGCCTTTCGGCGGACTTTCGATCGCCGGAAACCGTTTACGAAGTGCATCGATGATGCGGTTTGCGTCATCGACGCTCAGTGTGGTTTGTGTCAAGAATGCCAGTTTCGATGTGTCGGCAACTTCCAGACGCTCAACATCCGCCTCATCTTCGACCAGGACGATCGCCTCTGGTGCCTCCCCCATCGTCCCGATCACCTCGTCGTGTCCTTCATGACCGATGAGAATGATGGTGTAACCCTTTTTCGCGTACTTGATCGCTTCGAGGTGCACCTTGGTAACCAGCGGGCAAGTAGCGTCCAACGTCGTTAAACGCCGCTCGTCGGCGATGCGTCGGATCTCGGGAGAAACCCCGTGGGCGGAAAACATGACCACGCTATCCTCAGGAACCTCTTCGAGTGTGTCGACGAAGACCGCACCCTTTTCCTTGAAGCTATCGACCACATACTGGTTGTGGACGATCTCGTGGTACACATAAACCGGCGCACCGAAATGCTGAAGCGCCAGATCCAGAGAATCGACCGCCATGTTGACTCCGGCGCAAAATCCGCGTGGAGCCGCTAACACGATTTTCATTGACCCTTCCTCTATGTCGACCCGAGCCACGCTTCGGCAAAGTGAACGATTCGCCCGCAGGCTTGCGCGTTCACACTACGAGAACTTCCTCGTTGCTTCGATCTTACTTCCCCGTCGACTCCGCCAGCCGTTTTACAACATTTACGCGTTTTGTCGCACCGCCGATGATGTCGCCGACGAGTCTCCGGACCCCGAAACCGCACTCGGCGGCCTCAGGGACCTGCAATGCCGCATTGACGACACCTTCGCCGGAAAAACGCCTCAGGACTCTTTTTTCCCCGCACTCGCGGGGACCATCGCAACATTCCGTCTCGACAAAAAGCCCTTCGATGACCTGCTCTCGGCATTTCGCCAGGATCAGCACAAGACACTGTACGAAAGCGACGCGGAATTGATCGACTACTGCACGCGATCTGCCAATCCTGTCGGCCGATTGGTGCTCGCGCTGGGCGACTCACTCAACGAAAACACCGCGCCGCTGTCGGACCATATCTGCACCGGCTTGCAGCTGGCGAATTTTTGGCAAGACGTCTCGCGGGACCTCAAAATCGGCAGAATCTACCTTCCCGCTGATCGCCGTGATAAATACGGGGTCGACGCCACGATGCTCCAAGGCACCGAGACTCCGCCCCCCGTCCGCGAACTGCTCCGCGAGCTTTGCGAAGAAGCCGATGCGCTGTTTGATCGGGGGCTACCGCTGGCGGATCAAGTCCCGAATTGGCTGGCGACCGACATTCGACTGTTCGCCCACGGTGGAAAAGAGACCCTCAACGCCATCCGCAAGATTCAATACGATGTACTTCGGGTGCGACCCAAGGTCGGAAAGATGAAACAGGTCCGTCTTGTCACCCGCGCACTGTTCGGACTGCTTTGACGACCATGACGCACTCCAACGCCATCGCTGCCAGCTATCGCAACGTGCGACGGATTTCCCGTCGCAGCGGTAGCAGCTTCTATCGGTCGTTTTGGCTACTGCCGCGATCGAAACGTGACGCCATGTGCGCGCTTTACGCTTTCGCTCGCACCACCGACGATATCGGTGACTGTCACGAACCGGCCGCGCTCCGCACACGGTGGCTCGATTGGTGGCGGCAATCGACCGCGCGGTATTTGATCAGCGAACAACCCGAGCAAGTGCCTCTGCCGCCCGGCGTCGCCGAGGACACCTCGGATTGGCCGATCGATCTCATAGGCCGTGCCGAGGAGATCCTTCCGGCGCTCCGCGACACGACGGAGCGCTTTTCGATCCCCACCCGATACCTTTTGGAAATCGTCGATGGGGTCTTGGCCGATCAACAAAAAACCCGTTTCGATACTTACGAACAACTCGAGCACTACTGCTATCTCGTTGCTTCCGCCGTCGGCTTGGCTTGTTTGCACATCTGGGAGTTCGACGGCGAATTGCCGATCGAATCCGCGATCGACTGCGGACTCGCGTTTCAACTCACAAACATTCTCCGCGATATTTCTGAAGATGCCCGACGAGGCCGCATTTACCTCCCACGACAGCACTACTCACAACATGGTCTTTGCGAAGATGACCTGCTGGAGCCACGCGCCGACGATCGCTTGGGGTGCTTGATCGAAGACGAAGTTCGCCGTGCGCGAACCTTGTACGCGAGTGGATGGAACGTTTGGGACTCGCTGCGAGACGACGGCAAGCCGATGTTCTCGATGATGTGGCGGACCTACCGGCGTTTGCTCGAACGCATCGCCAACGACCCGCGCGCGGTCGCAACCCGTCGTGTTCGGCTCACCACGGGTGAACGACTCGGGATTGTGTCCCGTCATTTCTTCAAGCCAATCTTCAAGCGATTACCGGTCCCACCGGCCGAAGTCACCGAGGCACGTCCGTGAGCAGCGTTTCTGCCAAGAAACGTGTCGTCATCGTGGGGGCGGGACTCGCGGGACTCGCTGCCGCCGAAGCGCTTTCGCGCGTCGCACCGCAGCTTGAAATCCTCATCCTCGAAGGCAAACGGCTCGCCGGCGGACGCGCGGGCTCCTTTCAGGATCGATGCTCGGGTGATGAGATCGATTATTGCCAGCACGTCGCGATGGGCTGCTGCACCAACTGGATCGATTTCGTTTCACGTTGCGGACTCCAAAAGTATGTCCGCCGAGACCGCGAGCTGACGTTTCTGCACCCGAAACATCCACCGAGTCGGTTTGCGGCAAATCCATGGCTGCCGGCGCCGCTGCATTTGCTCGGCACCATCGCCGCACAGAGATACCTCTCCAAATCACAGCAGCGCGAGATTCGTCGTGGACTCTGGCGGTTGATGCGAACGGCGGAAGCCGAACTGCGCACCGTCACTGCCTTGGAGTGGCTGCAGGCAATCGGTCAATCCGACGAAACCATCCGTGACTTCTGGGAAGTCATTCTCGTCAGCGCGCTCGGTGAAAAGTGCGAACGGGTCGCGATGTCCCCCGCCCGCAAGGTCTTGATCGATGGTTTCGCCGCCGCACATGGCGCGAGCGACGTCCTTGTTCCGACTCGTCCACTCAGCGAATTGTTCGGCGAACGTGTCCCGAAAGAGCTCCGTCACCGCGGTGTGGAATTTCGCTACTCCAGTCCGGTTCGCCAAATCGATGCCGACGGATCGGTGCACACCGGCGAGGAACGCATTGAACCCGATCATGTTATCTGCGCAGTGCCTTGGTATCGGATCGGAGCCCTGTTTGCGGGTTGGCATGAAAAAGCCTCGGTTTCACTACCGAACTTGACCGCCTGGGAGCAATTTTCGACCTCGCCTATCAGCGGGGTCCATCTTTGGTACGACCGACCCATCATGGAACGCCCACACGCAGTGCTTGTCGGCACAACCGCGCAGTGGGTTTTCCGTGACCCGATCGAGACGAATCGCAACGACCGCGAAGAGTATTATTTTCAAGTCATCCTCAGCGCGTCTGCCGAGGTGACGACCGATCGAGAAGGCTTGATCGAAACGGTGCAGCAAGAGCTACGGCACGCGTTTCCCCTAGCACGCGAGGCTCGTTTGCTCCGTCACCGACTCGTGACCGATCCTAAAAGTGTGTACTCCGTCTCACCCGACATCGATGCCGCACGCCCGGAAACGAGAACGAGCATTCCTTGGCTCAAACTCGCGGGGGATTGGGTTGCGACGGGATGGCCTTCGACAATGGAGAGCGCGGTCATCAGTGGGCGACTCGCCGCGACCGCAGTCCTTGAGGATTTGCCCTCAAACCCTTTTCCAGGCAACGACCGGTGTCTCGTCCTGCCCGGATTACCGCGTGGATGGCTTGCGAATCGGCTCATTCGGAGCTGAAAGATTGCCCCCCTCGTAACATCACTCTGGATCATTCCACCACCAGAGTCGATGCATGGATATTGCATTCCCCGATCACCTCTCCGAACGTTTGCGCTGGGCGGTTCCGCCCGAGCGGCATCCGTTCGAAGACAGTTTTGTGCTGTACTGGATGCACAGCGCACTTCGGGCCCACGAAAACCCTGCGCTCGATTCGGCGATCTGTCTTGCTCGCGAACTCGGTTTGCCGCTCCTGGTTTACCACGGTTTAAGCGAGGAATATCCCTACGCCAGCGACCGCCATCACACGTTTTTACTGCAAGGGCATCGGGACGCCCAACGCGAGCTCGCCGATCGAGGCATCCAGGCCGCGTTCCACCTCCAGCGTCAAGGTAATCGTGGAAGCTACCTGCGCGATCTGACGCGTGCGGCTGCCGTGGTCGTCACGGAGGAAATGCCGCTCCAGCCGGTGACGGGCTGGCTTGAGCGATTGGCACTCAAATCCAAAACACCGATCGCCGTGGTCGACACCAGCTGCGTGGCACCGGTGCACTCACTGGATCGAGCGTTTGAACGTGCGTTCGAATTTCGCGAACGCGTTCAAAGCCTTCATGCCACACGGATCTCGCAACCTTATCGCGAACAGGTGGTGGATGTCCCGGGCATGCCGGTCGACGCGATCGAAGAGCTTGAAGATTTCCAGTCGCTCTGTTTGCAAACGGCCGATCTGGCGACGCTGATTGGTGAATGCAAAATCGATCACACCGTCGCTCCAGTTCCCGACACGCCAGGCGGCAGCCGTGCGGGCTATGCACGATGGGACGCGTTTCGCGAGGAGAACCTCCGCAAGTACCCGCGAGTCCGCAACGACGCGGCCCGGTATGACGGTGTCAGCCGAATGAGTGCCTACCTGCACTATGGAATGGTCAGCCCGTTTCGAATCGCTCGAGAAGCGGCGGAAGCAGGTGCGGACAAGTACCTCGACGAACTACTCGTCTGGCGGGAACTCGCATTCCATTTCTGCTACCACCGACACAACGACATCGATTGCTTTGACGCGATCCCAGACTGGGCCCGAGAAACGCTCGACAAGCACCTCAACGATCCTCGAGAAAACTACAGTTGGGAGACCCTCTCCCGTGCCGGAACGGGAAAACGACTTTGGGACCTTGCCCAACAAAGTCTGTTCCGGCACGGCGAACTGCACAACAATCTCCGAATGACTTGGGGCAAAGCGTTTTTGACTTGGATCCGGTCTCCCAACGCGGCGCTCGCGACCACGATCGATCTCAACCACCGTTACGCACTCGACGGGCGGAGCCCCTCGTCCTATGGCGGCATTCTGTGGTGCTACGGACAATTCGATCGGCCGTTCCAACCAGAACAACCTGTCTTTGGTGCGATCCGACCACGGTTCATCGAAGAACATGCACACCGGTTAGACGTCGATC
>JBCBOT010000044.1:0-36750 GCA_039821165.1 Planctomycetota bacterium
ATAGGGAAGGAAGCCCAAGACCTGTGCTCCGACGGCTCCACCGAAATCGGGATACAGAATTCGCTTGGCTTCAGCGATTTGGGACGAGTTCCCGCGTCGCTTCAGATAGCGAAGCACCTCGTTGTTGGCGAGCGTCTCGTGCCAAAGACCGAGAATGGGCGTGTCTTGGGCTGAAGCATACATCCCTGGCCGCTCACGACTGTGAACGTCTTTGGCGTACGCGGCTTTTGCGAGTCCGATCGACGGAATGTCAGAGTAGATGTGAATCGAATCGGTGAATGGGTTGTACCAGTCTCCGCCGAGCAATCGGCCGGGGATGAACGTGTACTTCATCAGGTCGTACGCACCGAACGTGTACTTCCACGGTGCCGACATCCGCTTGTTGGCAACCAAACGCTTGAATTCACCCAACGGATCGTATTGATTCGAACGAACCAGGGTGGTGTTGAGATTGTTGTCGTGCAGATACGTGAGGATGGCGCGTTCGGTACCGGGGCTGATTTCGTGATTGTCCGCCCGCCGGTCCCATAGCGCGATCTTGTTGGCGAAACCGAGTGCCGAACCGGTGTTATCGAGCCACTTGATTCTCCGGCCCCGCACCAGTTGCGACGACTGCCCGCCGCCAATCGAGTCGCAGCCGTCACAGCCAACTCCGTCGCAAGCCAAAACGTCACACGAACCATCCTGGCAGTCGACATCCAAATTCGTGTCGCATCCCGCACCATCGCAGAACGATGCATCGCAGTCGGTATGATGCACCGCAAGCAAACCATCGCGTTGCGGGAGTGCATGGCATCCGGTCAGGCTCATCACCGAGAGGGCAAGTAGCGTCAGCTGCACGCGAATCGATGGACGGTTCATGGCGAGTCTTCCGTGACAACCGCTTGGTTGTAGAGGGGGTAGGAGGTTGGTGTTGCAGCTTCAGGGGTCTGCTTGCAAGATCGTTTTGAGTCCGGGAAACCTCTCCGCGTGAAACTCCGGGGCGATCAAGACCCTGGCTCAACGAAATGAGCTTCGTCTTGGATGCTCCGCCAATTGAATCCTTTCGTACCTACCCGAATTATCGGTAACAAACGCACTCGCTATGATATCAACCGGCTTGCCACATCTCATGCGTGGGTTTGCGCGGTGGCGGATGATTTTCGACTCGAAAGCTGGGAACCAAATCGGTGAGTGAAGTACGTGTGTTTGCTGGGATCGCGGCGACGAATCCCTCTCTTTACCGCCGTTTGCGAGTCGCGCTCGGCGACCCGGCCGCCTGGATTGAGATCGGCGATCGACGGATCGCGCTTGTGCGTGACCTTGAAATGGACCGGGTGAAAACGCAGAGCGGCTGCGATCAGATTTGCTGCCCCGCGGACTATGAACCCGAAGGCGGTCTCGATGCGGATCGTGCGACGGCGACGGCGCAAGCGCTTGCGGAGTTGCTTCGTCGCGAGGGTCATCATACGGTCGATGCGGATCGAACGTTTCCCCTGATCTTCACGTCGTCGCTGGGTCATGCGGGAATCGAAGTACGTTACGACTCCGACCTTGGCGTTTTGGATCGGCGTCAGAAATCGGAACAAGAGATTGAATTCCTTGCCGAAGCACAGGCCGTGACGGAGGAGGTCATGAAGCGGACGTGCGGCTTGATCGCGAATGCCAAGGCCGGCAGCGACGGCATTCTCGTTGCCGATGGGGCTCCCCTCACGAGTGAACGCGTGCGGGCGTTCGCGGCCAATGAGTTTTTGGAACGTGACTACGCGATGAGTCACGGCGCGATTGTGGCAACGGCACCGGAAGTCGCGGACTGCCACCACAGCGGTAGCGGCCCACTGCGAACCGGTGTGCCCGTTATCGTGGACTTGTTTCCAATGAACAACCGAACCCGATACTGGGGCGATTGCACACGCACGGTTGTCAATGGCGAGGCAAGCGATACGGTTCGCAAAATGCACGCCGCAGTGGTCGCCGCCAAAGCTGCCGCGACGGCGAAGCTCACCATTGGCTCAACTGGCGATGCCGTCCACAAAGCGACCGAGGAGAGTCAGGTCAAGGACGGCTTTGAAGTCTCTCGGGGTACACTCACCGATCACCCTTCGATTCAACACGGAACGGGCCACGGAATCGGACTCGAAGTTCACGAACCGATCCTCTTGGATCATGGTGGTGGTGAGCTTTTGGAGAATGAGGTCTTCACCATCGAGCCCGGGTTGTACGGACGTGTCGATGGCGGTGTTCGTGTCGAGGACATGCTGGTTGTTCGCGACGGCGAGCCTCAAAACCTGAATCGACTACCGGAAGGATTGGATTGGCGATGAGTCAGGGAGAAGAACAGGGGGTCGCGCGCATCGGGATCGTCACGGTCTCGGATCGTGCCAGCCAAGGTGTGTACGAAGACCGAGGCGGGCCCGCGATTGAGTCTTACTTGAGCGAAGTCCTCACGAACCCCTGGGAAGGTGTTGCTCGTGTGATCCCCGATGAAAAGGCCGGGATCGTTGAGACGCTACGTGAACTCGCCGAGGAGCATCGCTGTTGCTTGATTGTGACCACCGGCGGGACGGGACCTTCGGCTCGAGACGTGACGCCTGAAGCAACGGAGGCTGTTTGCGATCGAATGATGCCGGGCTTCGGCGAGTTGATGCGCAAGGTTTCGCTCGAAAAAGTGCCGACGGCGATCCTCTCACGGCAGACCGCCGGATTGATCGGTAATACTTTGGTGGTCAACTTGCCTGGCAATCCCAAAGCGATTGCCGAGTGTCTTGACGCGGTCTTTCCCGCGATCCCCTACTGCATCGATTTGATGGAGGGGCCGCGTTTGGAAACGAATCCGGATCGGATCGTTGCGTTTCGACCGAAAAAGAAGTGAAGCGGCGGAGTGATTCGCCTGCTATCGGAAACGCGAACGAGCTCCGCAGTTCATAAACGAATCTGCTAGCTCAGTTGACAGGTCAAAGAGGGCCCCGAAGAAAATTCGAGGACGAGCTTTCGTCCTCGTCGCGAGAGTTGCGGTGGGGCAAGATGTTCGCCCGGCAACAGCGAGATCTGATAGCCGAACTCGGTCGAGCCGCTGAGTTGCTTTGCGAACACGAGGTGTTCGTTCTCAAAACGTTCGCCAAAGTTCGGGCAGTAGACTCCTGACTCGATAGTCACTTGCGAGGCAATCGCGTCGATGAAGTAATGGCGATCCTGCTCGGCGCATGTCGCGGCCACGCGATTTTCCGATTCATCGATGCGCAACTCCCATTCGGGATGCCAATGCAAGCGACTGGTGAGTGTGTCCTTGTCTTTCGGGTCGGCATCCGCCCAATCGATGACAATCCATCGTTCGGTATTGGCGACGACAACCCGTCCCGCGAGCGCTGGGTAGGCATCGTGACAGACAGCCTTCCAAGTCCAATCGCTAGTCGATCCGGCTTGCGACGAAACGGGGTGTCCGCGGCGTCCCATTCGAAACGTGGACCACAAGTCGCACTGCTGTCGCCAATGCATGACGTTGTGAGCTTCGGTGCTACGACAATGCCTGCGAATCTCACTCGTTTCGTAGTCGTAGTTCCCCGTGTCCACAATCGCATCGCGGCCTCCGATCGAGGCGACGAGTTGTGTCAAATCGGCGTGGCCGTGGGCGGGAAGATGGTCGCAAGCGATCGGGCCGACATCGAACAAAAGCCGATCCTTTCGCTCGGTCTCGGCGATCCAATAATCGCTGATCTCGGGGTGGTGCCGCTCACTCGGAGCAAAAGCCAAAGCCCAGCGTAGCATGCCAGAGACGTCCGGCGTCTCGTCTCGGGCTGAGTCTCCCAGCAACGGCAAATGACCATCGGGCTGACGAATCCACTCCGTGAACGAAGCCATTCGACGGAGTGTGGAAACGACTTTTTCCTTTTCCGGCCGATTTGCAAAGTCCAACGCTTCGGCGCACTCGGCCACACAAACCATCATCAGCGCGTGGTAGGTGGGCGTTCGTTCGAAGTGTTCCCCAGAAGGCAAAATCTGTTCGTCCAACTCACCTAAGATCCTTTCCAAGACAAACCCTAAATCGGATGCCGGTTCAATCTCGAGAAAACAATCGGCGAGCAGCAGCGAAGTGAGGTTCTCAAGCAAATGATTGCCCCCCAAGTCCCATTCGCAGTTTCGGCTGAGCCAACTCACTTGACCGGCAATGGAACTCCAGATCCGATCCGAAAGTTCATCAGGCGGGTCATGATCGGCAAGCAATGAAAGCCACGCAGGCAAGCGTCTTGAAATGCAGAATGGGTGCCATGCATCGGGGTCCAACGTCGGCGACCGATGCCGGGGAGCATCCAGCCAAGACTGAAGAACGTCGTAGGCAATCTTTGCGCCTTCGTGGTCTGCAAGCTCGGGAAGATACTCATGGCATTGCAGATGGAATCGCCAAAGCCGCGGCGCATTCGGGTTCCAATCCATTGCCCGATCGTTTCCCGACACGAGGCATCGTTGCTCGTTGAGAAATTGAAAGGTGCCTTCGGCAATCTTGGAGTGATGCTGAGCGCGCCCCGGCCACAGTCCGAGTCGGTACTGCGCGATTGCGCGGAAGGACTCGCGGGCTTGAGGTTTCCATCGCGCCATGCGACGCGTCTCAGGAAAGACCCAATGCGGGGGAAGATTTCGTCGCAGAACGCGACGGGAGATGCTCATCAGCCGCCAGAGAAACTGACTCGGGCGGTGATAGCGAATGAGCGCCAACCCGCGCGAGAAACGTCGGGCCAGCCGGTTCTGCCGAGTCATTGCACGGCGTTGTTTGCCACGGTCAGCGAATCGATCTGAACCGGTGCCGCAACGTGTTCTGAGGATTGCCACTCACGATCAGGCAGCGTAAAGATCTCGCCGCGGGCGGTGCGTTTGACGATCTCCAGCATATCGGCGGCGAGTTGGTCGCGTTCGAAGTTTTGACTGACAAACTGTCGGCCTCGCATTCCCATTTCCCGAGTCGCCTGTCTGTCTTCGGAGAGCTGGTCCAACAGAGCGAGGAGCTGCTCGTCGTTTTCGGGTTCCATGGAAACTCCGGAACCTGCGGCCATCACGATTTCTCTCGCCCGTCCCCGCACTCCCATGATGATGGGACGTTCCATCGCCATGGTTTCAAAGATCTTTGATGGGATCACGTGTTCAAAGAGGTCGACTTTGCTCAGGTGCACCAAGCAAACGTCCGACGCGGCCAGCGCGTCAGGAACATCGGACTTGTCGAGTCGTCCCGTCATTTTGATCAGGTCGTCGAGTTGCTTTTCGGCAACGGTGGCTCGCAGCGAGTCCAGTTTCGTTCCGCCACCCACCAACAGAAACGCGATGTCTTCGCGGCCTTCGTCTCGAAGGCGTTCGGCCACCCGCACAACCACGTCCAACCCGTGCGCCATCCCAATCGTACCGACGTACGAACACACAAATCGCATTCCGAGATCGTAACGCTTGGCGATCTCGTCGGAGCCGTCAAGTGGCACGTACTGAGTGGTATCGACACCGTTGGTCACCATCGAAATTCGATCTCGCACGTCACACTTACCGATGATGTTCTCCCGATAGCCGGGCCCGACGGCAACGATGTGCGCGGCACTGCGGTACATCCAACGCTCCATCTTCTCGAGGATGCGTATGACCAAACCGCGACGAATCGCCCCCACCGTGACGATCGACTCGGGCCAGATGTCACGGACTTCGAGCACGAGCGGACACCACTTCAGCCAGCTCGCCACGACGCCCGCGATCCCGCAAAAAAACTGCGGTGTCGTCGCCACAATGACCTTCGGTCTGCGGACGAAGAAGACAAACGCGAACAATGCCGCAAACAGGTACGAGATGTAGTTCAGTATGAGATCGAGCTTGCCAGGGCTCTTTCGCAGATACGTCCAAACGCGAATGACTTCGATTCCATCAACGACCTCACGCTGAGGCCAAAGCCGATTTCGGTACCCCTCGTAGACCTCACCGTCGGGAACATTTGGAACACAGGTGATGACCTGGACCCGGGCGCCGTCCTTCACCCAGCGCGAACAATGGTCATAGGTTCGCGATGCGGGCGCGTTTCCCTCCGGAGGAAAGTAGTGAGAGAAGAAGACGACGTTCACGGAGGGAAAATTGAAATCGGGTTACAAGGACGAATACAAATAGCTAATCGAAATCGACGAAGCCGTCAAAGACTTCATCTGTACACTACTGTTGTTTGGCCGTGCTTCCCCGGATGGTCAGTTTTACGTCGAATGAAGCCCGGAAACGCTGATCCCTGACGCGGGACTACATTATCACTCGCCTGAGCCGGTTCTAGACACCAGAAACACGGATTTTGCGGGTGTTTTCGTATCAATCCACTCCGCACCGCGACACTGATTCCGGTTAAGGTGACTCGGAGTGCGCTTGGGCAAACGAAGAATCGAGCCAAATCGGCTCGCCTTCGCGTAGACTCCTGACAGCCAGGATGGATGCGAGTGTCGTGGCCCGGAGATCTTCCCAGTCGATTGGTGCGCGGCCGCCTTTGGATAGCGACTGAGCCCACGCAAGAATTTCGGCTTCGTGTCCCTTATTTCGCTTCATTCGACTCGTCTTGGATTTGCCTTTTGAGCAAAGCGTGATCTCTCGAAAGTCGTCGATCACTCCGACCTTCCCTCCACCGAAGACTTCGATTCGCTCTTTCGGAAACGCTCGATCGCCGCCGGCGAGGTAAGCAATATTCGAGATCGATCCGTTCGCATGCCGGAGAGTAATGAAACAACGGTCGTCGGAAATTGCTCCCGGCGACGCGTTGCGAACAGATTCAGCAAACACACGGACAGGTTGCGACCCTACCAAGAACGATGCAAGGTCGATCGCGTGACACGCTTCACCGATGATTCGGCCACCGCCTTCGAGTTCATCTTGAGTCCAATGGTCCGACGGGATGTCCCCGGCATTGAAACGAAATGAAACAGAAAGCGGCTCCTCACAATCATGAAAGAACTGTTTCAATTCGACCGCCGCGGGAGAAAATCGGCGATTGAATCCGACCGTCACCGACGCAGCCGATTCGGCCACTGCCGTGTCAATCTCGGTGAGTTCGTCTACCGTTAAACACAACGGCTTCTCGACGAAAAGATGCTTGTTCGCACGGAGTGCGCGAAGCACGTGGCTTGCGTGTTCGTTGTGACGCGTGATGGAAACAAGTGCTTGGATTTCGGAATCGTCGAAAAGCGAATCGACATCGGTCGTCGAATTCTCGAATCCGGATTCACTTCCCGCGAAAGTTCCACTCAGTCCATGTGAGGTTGCGATCGACTTCAATCGAAACTTTTTCGATTTTGCGATTGCGGGCAACAACACCAGTCGTGCAAAGTTGCCCGCACCGATGACACCAAGTTGGACCTTCGCATTGCTGCCGGCAGCCGGCTCGTTGAGCCGGATCGTTCGCTGTGAGCTGGGAACCGTGTGCGTGGTCGTCTCTGGGTACGATAAAAGGATTCCGAGGTACGGTTCGCTATGCTCTTCGATCAATCGATAGGCCTGCTCGGCTTCGTCGATTCCGAATCGATGCGAGATCAGTGATTTCACGTCGAGTCGACCTTCGCCCATCAGTCTCAGCACAGCATCCACATTTCTCTGCTGCGTCCAGCGCACGTAGGCGGCGGGATAGTCCTGACCACGCTCTTCGTAAGATGGATCGTATCGCCCGGGGCCGTAGGAACACGAGACGACGAACTCGCATTCTTTGAAGTAGAACGGACGACGATCGATTTCCAAACCAACCACGCCGACCAGAACGATCCTCCCTTTTTTGCGAACCGCCTCGGCGGCAACCTCGATTGGACCATTCGACTTCGTGCTTGCAGTGATGATGACTGCATCCGCCCCCAGATCGCCGGTCAACGAGCGAATGCGATCCCCGTTGAGATTGGGTGATGCGATCGTCGCGCCCATTTTGAGCGCTAATTCGCATTTTGCTTCGTCGAGGTCGGTACCGATGACCCGAACACCCGCCGAACTCAAAAGCGCGACCGTCAATTGGCCGACGAGTCCCAGCCCGACCACCATCGCGGTTTCGCCGAGCTGGACTTCCGCAAGTCGGACTCCTTGCACCGCGATGCTTCCCAGCATTGCGAAAGCCGCTTCATCGAACGAGACCGAATCCGGGATGGCTGCGCAAAGGTTTTGCGGGACAGCAACAACTTCGGCGTGGGGGCCATTGGACGCGACTCGGTCACCCGGCTTAAAGTGCTGTACGCCCTTGCCACAAGCGGCAACGATTCCAGCCGAAGAGTATCCCATCTTCATTGGTTCGTTGAGCTTCTTGCGAACCGCATCGATCGTCTCAAAGAGGCCCTCGTTGCGAATCTTTTCAAGGACGCGTTTCACGTGATCGGGGCGTTCTCGAGCTTTCCCGATCAGTGATTTTTTCGCCAGATCCATGATCATCTTTTCGGTACCCGCGCTCACGAGTGACGATTGGTTGATGATCAACAGTTGCCCCTCACCGACGGCCGGTGCGGGAATGGACTGCACGGAGGTATCACCCGTGCGAATATTTTGAACCACTTGTTGCATGTGTCTTACACGATTGGCTTTTTAGGCTCGCACTTCCTGCCATCAACGATTGGCCCATCCAGCATTGCCTGGTGCGCCTCTCGTTCCGACTCATCGAAGCGGTCTCGGATGTGTTGTGCGGGAACGCCAGCGACAATCGAATACGGTGGAACGTCTTTCGTCACGATCGCTCCTGCAGCAACGATGGCTCCATCGCCAATTTTGACGCCACTGAGGATAGTCGCGCCGTATCCGATCCACACATCGCGGCCAATCGTCGTCTCTTCGTTTTCGGGACGTCCCGCAAAAACGATTGGCGTGCCCGCGACTTCGTAGAGGTGGTCGCCGCCGACAATGGCGACATTCGGCCCGAGCAGCGAGTAGCGTCCGATTCGAACACCGGTCGTTAGATAACAGCCACGGTTGACGAAGCTGTGCGGCTCCATTCGCAAATCTTTACGGAGCCAAACACCAGGCGCAACAAAAGCGCTGGGATCGATACCGCCAAGGCGTTGAATGTGGCGACGGAACAGCATGATGACCGATCGTCGCATTGATCGAAGTAGACTCACAAACTCACCCTGACGTCGCTGTGCCGTTGGCGTGATGAATCGACTCGACGATTTTATCGATGTAGGTGTTGACGTTGTGTTTGCTTTTGATTCGTTCCCGAGCTTGGTCCGAGAGCTGTTGACGCAAATCCTCGTCAGAGAGCAACCCGTTGAGTTTGTCGACGAGAAATGACTCGACTTCGTCGTCGTCATCGGAGAACAGCCGAAATCCCGTCTCACCGTCAACGACCAAGTTGACTTCACACCCGTCGGCGTACGTACACAAGACCGGCATCCCATGCGCCATCGCCTCGCTGATTGCCAAACCGCCGAGTCCTGGGAGCACGAACACGTCGCCGAGTTCGTAGTAGTCTGAAACGTGTTCGACGACCGCACCGGTGAAAAGAACCTTGTCGCTCATCTCCAGTTCGTCGACCAGCTCTTTCAGATCTCCCGCGCACTGACCGTCGCCAACCAGCATTAGTCTCGCTGCGGGAAAGGTTGTGTGAAGTTCGCTGAAAGCTCGAAGCAGACGATCGATGCGTTTCGGTTGAGTGAATGCGCCCACGAAGAGGATGACTTGTTTGTCCTCCAAATCGTACCGCTCTCTCAGAGCTTTTACGTTGTCGCCGCGCGTCGCAATGTTCTCAAACACACGGTTGGTGTCGACGCAATTGACGGCGACGAAGCAGTCTCGCTCGGGATATCCCATACGGCGGAAATAGTTCAACGCGACGTCGCTGTACCCGAGGTAGACATTGCAGAGCTTTTCTTGCAACACCACCAGAGAACGAAAGATTCGTTTCAGCAGCCCGCGGGGAGCTTGGCCACGAAGTTCACCAAGCGTCCACCAGATGACGGGACGTCGAAATAGCTTTGCGTAGGCCAGAACAAAAAAATTGGTGAGCAGATTGCTCCCACCTTCGGATAACACGACGTCGGGACGATGTGCGATCAGACTGAAGAACATGCCCGGCTGGACTCCCCAGATCTTCCCACCAGGGATTTTGAGAGTGAAATGCTCTCGGTTCTCAAATCCTTCCAGTTTCTCGCCATTGAGCAATTTGGTACCCGGAAAACTTGCGCCGTGAAAAACGGCCAAGTCCAAATCATCTCGCGCATTGAGTTTGGCGAAAATGTGAGCCCGCCAGTGCTGGCAGACTCGATAGGTCACGACAACGCGGACCGGAATCTCACTCATCGGATCGCCTCCAAGAGCTCAGCGCTGGGCCGCGGAACGTCGGTGCCTTCGACCAACCCACGCCACAACGCTTGGTAGTTCGACTCCGAGTTGAATTCTCCGAATGCCTTCGCCGCAGCAGAAACTTGGAAACGGTCGGATGACTTGAGTGCGTTTTCTAACGCGCTGGACAGTGCATCCAGATCGTTTGGCTGGGTTCTCCATCCGGCTTGGAACGTGTTGACCGCCCAGCGAAGCCACCCAGCGTCCCGAGCAAGAACAGGAATACCCCATGTGATGCAGCGTGAAACGATTCCGGAGGGCCGCATCGTATTTCGGTACAACGCTGCGACGACGTCCGCCGCGACGATGGAAGACACAAACTCCTCTTCACTCACAAATTGGTCGCGGACCTCAATCTGATCAAAGTTGGGGTGCGATGAAACGTCACTCAGCACGGATTGAACAGCGGCAGAACACTTTCCAATCAAAAGCAACCGATGACTCGGAGGACGGTCGATGTGACAGAAACCCTTGATAAGCTCTGGCACTCCCTTTCGCTCGTCTTGATTGCCAGCGGAAACGACCCATTTTGAATTTGGATCGAGACCAAGTTGGCGTCGTGCTTCCTCACGATGTCGCTCTCCCAACGCCGGCACAGGGTCCGGACCGAGAAGCAACTCATCGGCCGCTTCAAGTTCGGACCACGCACGTGGGTCCATCAAGACGACGTGACGGAACGGGGCCCGTCGGATCGAACGCCACTTTACTTCATTGAATAGCCGCCTTGATCGTGTCAGTTCGCTGCTCGGCCGTCGCCCGATCATGAGACCGACATGGATCGGCGTTCGTCGATTCTCGATCGATGCGAGGAACGGTGCTCCCGCCATCGTCGCCATGCCATCCGCGGTTGGGATAACGACCTGATCAGGCGAGTGTTCGGCGATCATCCGGTTTAGCCAATGGATCGATGATTTTGCAGACTGCCAAGACGATGGAGGCGTTGGGGCATCGAAAAACCCGAGGCGACACGGACCGAAATAGTGCTCGATTTCCGGGCAATCACGCAGGCAACTTGGTAAGGAAACGAGGACATCGGCAGCCGGAAACGCAGAGGCCGCTAAACTCGCGTAGGGCAGGCGATGACCACCGACTCGAAAGCAGTGTTCGAAAACGAGTACCGTGGGGGACGACATCAGGCGTGGTAGTACCCCACCGTTCCGCCGTCTTCCTCGTACTCATAGTCATCTACGTCTTCTTCGTATTCACCGATACCCTCGAAGTCTTCTTCGTCGTCGTCGTCATCCAAGAAGACATTTCGATAGTTCGCTTCATCGAACTGCGGGTTCAGTCTTGCTAAACGGTCAATCATGATCGCGATGAAGAACATATGCGGCACCGCATAGAGTGTGCCCTCCTTCAGCGTCAAAATGGCGAGGAAGACAAAAGCCCCGATGAACCCGATCGCGGGACAACGGTGCTCCCATTGGAACGGAATCCTCGCGGCGAAGAGGAGGGAGTTTTGAAACGACTTCCAGAAGCAGATTGCGAAGATCGTCGCACCGAAGATTCCGAACTCGCAAAGGACTTCGATTGGCACATTGTGGACGTAAAAGCCAGACACCTTAAACGAACTGGATGCACCTAGGCCGATCATCCATGCGACGGGGTCGGAATTCAGCCATACGTTCACAAGGCGAGACGCCATCATCGCGCGGCCCTCGAACGCCGAATTCATCGAAGATTGCTGCCAACGGGCGCCCGCACTTTCGCCGACATAGAGGAAGACTCCATAAACAGCGGCAAGGACCAGCATCAAGATAACGAACAGTTGGATGAGGCCCCTGCTACTCGTGCTTCGGTGGGTTGCCGGATAGACCAAGAGCACGACCACACAGAAAGCCAGAAGTTGCCCACGCGACTGCGTGAGCACAATGATGTAGGTGCATAGCTTCATCACGGCAATCCCGCTAAGCCGGCGCCAGGCCTGTTTCGTTGTCGTTGCCAGCGTAAGAATCGCGATCATCGCGGCGCAACTCGCCGCTGCGAGCGGCGGCGTGTAGTTCCTCAGCCGGCCTCCCTCGTTGACAGGCACGCTCAGACGAATTCCGCGGCCCGTCCATTCGCAGAAAAACGCGATCGCAATCATTACGGGAACCCCGATGATCAATGCACTTTTGGACGCGTCACTCAGGGCTTTCGGATGGGCGCAAAGGACAGGCCCGAGCAAGAAATACAATGCAAAATACGGCCATTGGGGTTGGAAATAGGCTTCAAACTTGTCTGGTGCGATCGTCCAGAGACTGCTCGAAAATGCGAATCCGTAAAGGATCAGTGTCCAAACCTGAAACCCGCTTGGCACCATCAAGGTGATGTCTTTCAACAACATCTTGCTCGCGGCAACCACTGCCACGAACGCGACGCCAAACTGCACAAGACTGCCCTGCTTAACAAATGTCGCGGATTGGGCTTGGAGCATTTGTTCCAACCCGAACATCACGACCATCAGCCCGATCGCCGCTCCGGGACGACGAATACTGACCAGCGCAGTACCACCGATAATGGCAACGAAGAGGGCCATCCAAATCATCGGTTCTGGCTCCGATCTTGGCGCTGCACGAGCATTGTGTTGGTCGAGGGCCGAAGGGACACTTGTTTAGCGGGTTGGTGAGAAAAGTGGGTCAACGGTCGCCGAAATGATCGTTGTGTATCCACAACGCGTCGGTTTGTAGGGCGCGGCCGTGTTGATCGCGAAAGCACGGGTAGATGTTGGCGAGCGAGAAATCGAAGTCGTTAATGAGCCGATGGTGCAGCTCGTGAAACGACTGCTGACCTTGATACATCGGCGCAATTTGAGCCTCGCTGTAGAAGGCAACGACTCGATCGGAGAATGCCGACTTTCCGCCGGTTAAAACCAGACCATCCGCGCCCTGCACATCGCACTTGATGACGATCTTGCCGTTTGGAACGTTCGCAGCGAGCCATTCATCCAGTGTCTCGGTATGAACTTCGATGCTACCAACCTCGCGTGTCGCCTCCGCGAGTACGGTCCGATTGCCGTGGTCGTTCCCGAGCAGCGAGTTCGTCTGTTCATTCTGATTGCAATGGATCGTCGCGGTGCCGGTTTGGTCGCTGAGCGCCAAGTTGTGGACGGAAACCAAATTATGTTCTGCGAATCGAGCGGAGAGACGCTGATAAGAATCCGACGTGGGCTCGAATCCATGAATCGGACGCGTGTGATTGAACTCCAGAATCCGCGCAATCGTCTTTCCAACATGACTCCCAATGTCGAGGATCGCAATGGGATCGGTGGCCTCGATGATCTGCTGGAGGTCAAAGAAGGGATCGGAATATCCCAATTTCTCTTTGACGGCGCGAATCATGCGTCGCTGCATCCGTCGCGTGACGGAGTTGGAAAGCACGATTTTGTGAAGCGTTTGGAGCATGTCAGCCTTGGGGACAGTCTTGCATCAGACGAGCATAGAGTTCGCGATAAGATTCAGCCTGCGTCTTCAGACCATATTCCGATTCAGCGATCCGCCGACAGGAGTCTCGGAGGTTGTGACCCGACTGGATCATGGACCGCATTGACTCGATGCCTGTAGTCAAGGAATCGACGCCGATTGGCGAACAGAGGACTCCCGTTTCATCCGGGCGAATCATGTCCGGGACACCTCCCGTCTCAAAGCCGACGACCGGCGTCCCACAGGCGATTGCCTCGAGGACGGTGTTGGGAAGATTGTCTTGTCGCGAAGGAAGCACAAGACAATCGGCGGCGTTGTAGACGCGGACCAATTCCTCCTGGCTATCAATCCGCCCCGTCAATACGAGCGGCGACCTCTCTGGAAGGTTCTCCGGTTTCGATCCTCCAACGCAAAGAAGCGTTACCGACTCCGGTTGTTCAAGCCGTGACAGGGATTGGACCAACAGATCAAGCCCTTTGCGATGGTTCTTCGTCGAGGCGGCAATGAATAGAACGACGAATTGCCCTGGCTCGATCCCCCAATGCTTTCTAGCGGCTTCCGCGTCGGTGATTTGATAGCTCTCCGTGTCGAGTCCATAGGGGATGCGGTGGACTTCGAACTTATCAAGCAACGGGCTTGAGCGAATACATGACTCAAGCCAACGAGACGGTGCGACGAAGGTCAGCTTCTCGGCAGGCAGGGACTCGAACAGGCGACGCTTTTGCCGAAAAATCTCTTTCGATGGGTCGTGATCACGGTCGGAATTCAATTCGGGACATCGCCCGCATCCCGTCAGGTAACGATCGCACGGACCGTTGTAGTGACACCCGCCCGTGAACGCGTTCATGTCATGCGTCGTCCAGACAATTGGGCGATTGCAACGTTGAAAAAACGTGGGCCAATCGACGAGGTAGGTAATCCAGTGAAAGTTGACGATGTCGTACTGGTTGCAGATATCTACGGTTGTTCGATGCGAAGAGCGGGGCGCCGTAAAGGCATCGCAGCTTTTCCCAAGAGTGTGGCGACGTACCTTCCGTTGTAACCACCAACTCATTCCGCGATGAAAATGACGCCGTTCATAGTCTCGATCATCAATCGAACGGACGGAAGGGTCGTCACCGAGCTTTCGTCGAACGAGCATTTCCGACGGGCTTCCGATCCGTTTGAGCCCCTCATGCAACCGATTCGCGGCGACGTTTGCGCCACCCCGAATATCGCACTCGCTCAGCAAAAGCGCGCGTGGTGCCGTATCGGAATCCGTTGCCAAGGTCATTTCAAGCTGCGGACTAAGCACTGTCCCCTAAAAGCCGCCAGGAGCTAGCCGCGGGTTTTTCTGGGGGAACCGCCGGCAGGGCCCTGCCGCTCACGATCCATGGGAAAGTGGTGCTTTGCTCCAATTGAACATGAGGGACGGCTTGCGCCGTTCCGCTAAAACTTTTTTCGGTAGGGGCGCAACCCCTCCGGTTCGTCAACCTGAAAACTGAAATAGAACGAAGCACTAGCGATAGGCCCAAATGTTGAGCGCGAGATCCATGCCGCTATAGGTGCGCCGATCCCGAAGTGGACGTTCCGTGCAGAACTGATCACGAATCGCATATCGGAATCCATTACCGGTCAACTTGTCGAGCAACCTTGGCAACGATTGCGCTTGCGTTTGAAAGGAGTGGTACTCGACGAATATCGCAGCGACCTGATCCAAACGAGAGCACTGTTCAAAGGCCTCGGTTTCGACGCCTTCGATATCCACCTTCAAGAAATCAACCGGTTGTTCGAGGAAAGCGTCTATCGGTCTGCACTGCACCTGAATCATTTTGCATTCAGCGTCGTAGTCCTCCGGCAACGCGATACGCCCGGCGTCCGCACCTTCTTGAACAAAATCCAACGTTTGTGAATCGCTGTGGATGGCCGTGTGGTGCAGTTCGACGTTGCCAACGCCGGCCGCAGCGACATTACTCTGTAGAACCGGAAAGATTGCGGGGTCTGCCTCGACGGAGGTGACGGCAGAATCAGGGTACAACTGTTTGAAAAACAGCGTACTCAGTCCAATGTTTGCGCCGAGATCCACGACTCGCGGCGAGGAAGATTCGCAGGGGAAATCGTAAATTCGGTCCAGAAAGATCTCACGGTAACTGTGTAGAAAGGACGCTTCGTCGATGTACTCGAATGGCTTTCCGTGGAGCGAGATTTCACCACGAGTGCGTCGCGTTGCGGTTCGAAGTCGCTCAAACCTGTTGTAGGGCCGGCGGGTGATTCGCAACGAAAGTGGAGCGAGGATTCGGTTGGCGAGTCTTGAAAGCATGCGGACTGTTCCTGATTCCTAACGTCCGCGGACCGTTTGGAGCGTCTTGCTGATCAGCAAGCGAAGCGGACGCAGCGGCGTGGCTCCGAAGTGTTGACGGCCCACGAACCGATCCGCCTCTTTGTGCAGCGTGATTTCACTCGGATGACGGAGCGGGAACTCGAGTGATTCGGCCTCCGGGACTCGCTTCCGAAATTTCGTGTGGGTCGCGTCAGCGCCGAACCCGACGTTCTGGACCAAGTTCTTGTCGGGCGTGATGGTGGCCAAGTTGTGATTCCATAAAGACCACGTCCAGCGAAACGCCCAAGAGTTGGTCAATCCAGCCCGCGTTTCCGCAAATTTCTGGCACCAATACCGGGTTTCAAGAACGGGGCAATCCATCCCCTTTGCGATCTCATGGTCCTGTCGCGTTGAATTCATCTCGAAATCAAAAACCGACCATCGATTGGCCCAGGTCGCCCAACCCCAGCAGTGTGCGTGGCGAGAGAAATAGTAGCTGTCGCGCGTGACGCTTCGGCCTCTCTGAAAGTTGTCTCCCGTGATGCACCCCACGGAATCGTGGTCGCGATACCGATCGAGCAGCTCGCCACAGAAACGAAAGAATGAAGGATCTGCGAGACAGTCGTCTTCGAGGATGATGCCTTCAGGGACATTTTGAAAGAACCAGTCGATGGCTTGGCTGACCGAACGCTGACAACCAAGGTTTTTCTCGCGTAGCTGCGCATGAACCGGACATTGCCAATCGGCCGCTTCAACGGCCTCGAGACTGCTCGCACATTTGGTAGCCTCGTCTTGCCGGTCCTCACGCGGGCCATCGATCATGGCGAAAACCGCTCCCGGTTTCGCCGGTAGAATCGACTCGACCAGTCGACGCACCGAGTCAGGGCGGTTGAAACCGAGGATCAGAACGGGAGGGCACTGCGTCATGAAGTCCAAGCGACGATTCAGGCTTCTCTCGTCAGTTCGTACAATCCTGTGCCATTGCGTGATTGCCGCTTGTCCCCGAACTCTCCCCCATAGATGTAGCGTTTCTGTGTGACTTTGAGTGGTTCGAAGTAACTCAGGATGGTCTCTTCTTGAAACGATCGGTGGGCGTTGAAGTAGACGCAGTTCTCTTCCGAAATCGGGACCGAAATCAATAGCCGCCCGCCGGGGGCTAACACTCGCGTGAGTTCCTTTGCGGCTTTAATGGTGCCGTCCCGATCGATCGGGTCACCGTAGCGGCCGAGGCCAATGTGTTCGACGACGCAAATGCTTGAAACACATTCGCAGCTTCCGTCTTCAAATGGCAGATCGAGAATCGAGCCTTCCATGAACTGAAGGCTGTCAAGTTGCAACTCTAACGGACGGATATCGACAGTGACCGTCGGCACGACTTTCGAGAGCAGCGCAACGAACTTGTGATGGGAACCAATATCGACATGCCTTGCCGGTTTGAAGTCGACAATGCGTTCGAAGGCCCAGGAGTCCTGGTAGTAGTAGATCGGCTCCATCGGCATGTGACTCGACCAATCCGTGATGCACGGCGAGTGAATCAGTTTTTCATCGGTGCCCGTCGCGAGGTAGGCGCGCTTTTGTGACCAGTATCGCAACCAGTTTCGGGGGCGATACTGTTTTGAGGCTCGCCAGATGCGTTTCGCACTCCAGCCACAGCTTCGGTAGAGTTCCCAGGGAGTAATCATGTCAGTTCGTTAGACTCGAAACAGTTTCCCGTCATAGTTGACCATTGGAAAAAACCAGCCCGCCAACGCAATGCAGATTGCGCGCCGTGTTCGGCTGTAAAAGAGGTCGAGAACGATGGTCGTTACAGTGAACGAGATAAAGGAGGCGTAGATCGCCCCCCATGTTCCCATCGAAGGAATCATGAGGACGTTCAAGATCACATTCAGAATGGACCCTATGACGACGGTAAGCATCGAATAGCGAAGAATGTTCGCATTGACCAAAAAGATGGTTCGGATTGAACCAAGCGAAGCAAGACAACATCGAAAGGCCATGACCGCCAAGAGGGACCCCGCCAAAGCGTAGGACTCGCTATAGGCCCACACCAGCAAATGGGTGCCGAAAATCAGCGCGAAGGCGATCATCCCAAAACAGATCATTGCGGCCAATCGATTCACTTGATGAAACCCCACCCAAAACGAGGTGTCATCGTCACGAAATCGCTTTGCGAGACTGGGCGAGAAACTCGTGATCAACGCAAGTGGCACTGAAGTCATCAGCATCGTTACTTTCAGCGCGATACCGTACTGCGCGACCGAATCAAGGTCACGCATTTCCCCCAACATGATCTGATCACATTGGGCCTGGATCAGCAGCGCGAATCCGGACAGGGTCTGCGGCCAACCGTCTCGCACGAGTAAATTGGCGGCATCTGAGACGGAGACGCGTTCCTCCTCCGATGCGTCTTCAGATGGTTCGTTTCTTGGTGTGCGAAGATAGATCGCGAACGTCACCGCGGCACCGAGTACCTGACGCATCGCAAGTCCGATCACAAAATAGAAAGGCGACCATTGAAACCAAATCCCAACCACAACAAGCACCGCGTAGGTGACTGCTGCGCTAATAAGTGAAAGCTTCGGTATGAAGGACCGTAGTTGACTATTGAAAAAGATCGCTGCGGACTGCATGCTCGGCGCAAACACGCCAAACGCAAGAACGAGCAAGTAAAGCTCACGATTTTCGAGCGCAGCGGGAGGAACGAATGCCATGGCAAGCATCACGCCAAGAAACACAATGCTCCCAGCGATCACGCGAAGCAATGAGCACGCGACGACAAACTCATGCGCGCTCTGAGGCTTCCGGGACATCTCCCGGAGTCCCACGCCATCGAGCCCCAAGTTGGCGACCGCCGTCAAGATCGCCACGATTGCGAGGGAATAATTGATGGCGCCGAGTTCAGTCGGTCCCAGGTACCGCGCGACGAAAACGCCGGCCGCAAGGTTGACGATGCTGTTGCCGAAGCCGCACGCAATAATCCACCCGCTGTTGGCGAGCACGCGTCGAAGCTTCGGGTAGCTCCGAAACAATGAGGCAACACGCCCGACTTGAGTCGTCGCAACGCTTTCTACGTCGGAACTCAAACGGTCCCCCATTCAACGGGACGATATTCAACGCCTGACATCTTGATGTGTCGCGGGTACCATTCTGCCAAACGATGTCCCGCCCAAAAGTTCGGGGCGACAAAGTGCTGCGTCGCGTTATTCCGCTTGGCAAAAAACGTTGCCCACCAAGCGAAGGAGCTTGCAGAAAGAATGCCGCCTTGGCAGAGCGTCATTAACGCGAAATCGTGTCCCAGCGACTTTGAACAGATAGTCACGCAGGGCATGCTGGAAAATAGGTCTTCGGCATAGGGGACGTCATCCGTGCAAATCAGAAATCGCGTTTGTGGCCAACGTTCGGCGTATTCCGCCATGCTGTCTCGGTACCAGCGAAATGGAAGGACAGCGGGATTTTCGCGTGACGGCCATTTGAGGTAATCGCCGCGACGAATGTGAACGAACACAGGAACGTCATCGTTGGCGAGGTGCTGTTCCAGCGATTGCCGCGCCTCGGCGAGATGCCGCTCTTGGACCGCTAGGCCCTCCAGGGCCTCCGGTTGAAAATATTCAGGCGATTGAAAATAGCTGGTTGAGCAGTATTTGACCTGATTCAAAATCCCACGTCGCGAGTCGACTCGGGGCGTTTCCTTTCGCTCCTTGATCAATGTCACAAGGCGCGTGGCCCGGATCACTCGCTCGACGACGGGAAGGCAGCGTTTTGCGACGCGAAACCGCAGACCGTACCCAGGGAAAAACCGTTTC
Source organism: Planctomycetota bacterium (assembly GCA_039821165.1). Classification (GTDB taxonomy): domain Bacteria; phylum Planctomycetota; class Planctomycetia; order Pirellulales; family Pirellulaceae; genus Stieleria. The sequence goes on from JBCBOT010000044.1 coordinate 19,785, forward strand.
GCTTTGATGCCATCAAAGGTATCGCCCAACGCATCGAAACCGAACAACACAATGCGTTCACTCGGAGCGATTGTCTTAAGCGCAGCGTACTGAAAGACCTGATTGCCGAGTTGGCCATGTTCGCAAAAAACAATCAACGTGCTGGCTTCGACAGCGTCATTGCAGAGCTTCTTCGACGTTTTCTTTCGCCATCTTGTCGATGAAGGATTGAAAACGCGTGTCACCCGGAATTTGGAATCGAGCCCGACGGGCCTCGACCAGCGCGATGTCCTCGCGTCCAGACTGATAGAGTTTTTGAACGAAGATTAGCCGACGGGCTGCATCAGCCGGTGTCAATTGAACCGCCTGTGCGTAATGCCCGAGTCCTCGAGGCACATCACCAATGTGAAAGCAGATGTCGCCGGCTAGAAACTCGCAATTGGATCGCTGCGCTTTGGAGGTCATCGATTCGCAATTGAATCGTGGGAGCGACTGTGTGAGGAATTGCTCCACTTGATCGTGGATCGGATAGTCTTTCGCGTCGAACTTGAGAAGGTGTTTCGCGGCCGCAACGCGACACGCGGTTGTGTCCGGAATCAATTCACTCAGCGACACCGAAGGGTTGCGTTCAACATACTGAACGGAAAGGCCAGAATACCTGGGGTCGAGTTCGCAGACGTTGCGATGGATGGTGGATGCGAGCTCAAGGTCGCCTCCGGTTTCCGCCATTGCCGCAAACCGCATCAGGTTTTTTGCATCACGGTTTTGCAACCGCGCGAGCTGTTTGATAGTTGTCCGAGTTGTTTCCTTCGAGCCGCCCGCAAAATCGAGGTAGACGAGTTGAACGCGGGGATCGATCGCGAGCGGGTTGTGAATCAACGAGACCTCCGCATCGACGCGGGCTTGTTGATACAGGCGGAAGGACTCCCTTTCGTTGTCGGCGGAGTCAAGAGATTGCAAACGCTTCCGAAGGTTTCCAGTCTCGCGGTACGCTTCCTGCATTTCCTCGGCCGGAAGATCTTGTTCCTCAATATCCAATAGGCGTGCCCGTCGATGACGGAGCTGAGACGCGATACTGGCCGCCGCATGCGTGACTTGGGATTGAAGCGAAGCGTCCACTTTTTCAAGTGCCGCATCGATCGCGTCTGCATCCGTCGATTTTTGCGTCACCAAATTCTGGCACTCTCGTACAGCGGCCTCGGTCCGTGCATCGGCCAGTAAGGTCGGCACGGAAAAGACGCTGAAAATGAAAAGGGCCGCTCCGGCAATCGCTGCGAACCATATCGAACGAGGATTCGCGGGTTCAGGTTCCTGGTTCAAATCGACGGTTGCGAGGTAACCGGCGATGTGCCCCCGCGCGACGGCGGCCATGACAAGAAGGATGCCCACAATGAAGCTCGGAATCAGCAGCAGTCCAAAATCAAACAGCTGTGTCACCATGATGGTGCCGATCGTGAACGTCGCGGTGACACGAAGCCCCATGTCGATCGGCTCGACGTCTTCGCGTAGGAAGCGAGTCGGCAACCAGGCGAGTACGAGAACCAGCAAGATGAAGAGCGGCGCGACAATACCCTGCTCGACAGTCAGTTCGAGCCAAAGGTTGTCTGCGTGACGGAACCAGTAGGGGGCTCCGACTTGTTGGTACGGCAGATACGCATATTCGTAGGTTGCGGTGCCGGAACCGAGTGGCAAATACGCCTGCGCGGCAGCGACTCCATCTTGCCAATGCCTCCACCGACTGTCGGTCTCCCACACCGGGGTTTGCTCCCCGATTTGAGAGTAAAACGGTGACTGTGTCGGGTCCGCGGAACTGCTTGAGGACCAAATAAAGACGCCGCCGCCGAGACAAATCACGAGGCCGCAAATCATCGCCATCACGTGGTAGCGTGACTGGAACCAATGGATGGTGGCGATGACACCTGCGATGCATCCCAGCAGGCCCACCATCGAGCCGCTGACGACCATGCCGGCGAGACAAGTCGCACCCGAAACAGCGCCCGCGATACAGAGTCTGTCGTAGAAGAGGCTCAGCAGGTCGTCCCATTCAAAGTCGTCCTCGCCCACGAGCATCCTGAGCAGATTGACTCGCCAGACGACCACGCCAAGGCTCGCTCCGAAGCCGAGACTCAAGAAAAGTGACGCATGATTGCGGTTGATGAAGGACCCGAACGAAAGCGTTCGCACCGCGTGAAAGCCGGGCGCGTACTCGGGAAAGAGTGTGCACCACAGGCCATAGGTCGATTGCAAGGCGATACCGATCGAGATCGCTAGGAGAAGCCACGCCACTTTGGTCGGGGTGTCAAAAACCCAGTACGCACACCAAGCGAGCATCACCATCACGCACGCGACCGCCGCGAAATGCTGCGTCTGTTCAGGCACAATCGACAACGGTAGCTGGTCGGGTGCGGCACCCGCGAGCAACGGTGTGGACCAATCGCTGTATGCCGACGCGATGCCGGGAACCAAGGTTTCCGCTAGCGAAGCGGATACGGTGAAGGTTTGCAGGCACACGAAAAGCATCCACGTGGTCGCGACTGCAAGGAGTGCAGACCCACGCGATGTTTGCCGGCCGGTATTGGTCTCATCATGGACGAGACCGAAGAAAGAGCATATTGCGACAACGAGCAGGATGTACGTTGCGATCAATTCCGTCCAATGCAGCACACCGCCGTAGTCGAACGATGCGACCACCGGGAGGGTCGTCATCGTGACCGCCGCAACCCACGTGAATGCGGTTGAAATGAGACGTAGTCGATTCAAATCAGGGTCAGCGGTTGATCTTGAAGCGGGGTGACTTTCGGTCAAGCACCGCCAGCGGATGCCGTTTGAGTGGACTCGAGGTGCTTTAAGCAGTCGCTTGGCTGGCCGCTTCGTTTCGGGCCAATTCCAAGTCGTGGTCGACCATCAACTCGGCCAATTCTTTACAGCTCGTTTCGGGTTCCCATCCGAGTTTTTGCTTGGCTTTTGAGTAGTCACCCAAGAGCAAATCCACTTCGGTGGGTCGGAAATAGCGTGGATCGGTTTCCACGTATTGTTGCCAGTCCAGATCGAGGTACTGGAACGTGAAATCGAGGAATTGACGAATGGTGAAGGTCTCTCCGGTCGCCAAAACATAGTCATCGGGAGTGTCATGCTGAAGCATCATCCACATGCCTTTGACGTAGTCTCCTGCGAAACCCCAGTCGCGTTTGGCGTCGAGGTTACCCAGGAAGAGCTTGTTCTGAAGTCCCATCTTGATTCGAGTCGCGGCTCGGGTGATTTTCCGCGTCACGAACGTCTCCCCACGCCGGGGCGATTCGTGGTTGAAGAGGATTCCATTGCACGCGAACAAATCGTAGGCGTGTCGGTAGTTGACGGTTTGGTGAAACGCGTAAACTTTTGCGCAAGCGTAGGGGCTTTGCGGTCGAAACGGCGTGGTTTCCGTTTGCGGGGTCTCGTGAACGTCACCAAACATCTCACTGCTCGATGCTTGGTAGACCTTTGTTGATTTCTTTTGGTTCAACTGACGCGCCGCTTCAAGCACGTTCAGTGCGCCGACGGCCGTGGTTTGTACGGTATAGACCGGCGCATCGAACGAGACTCGCACGTGTGACTGTGCGCCCAAGTTGTAGATTTCATCCGGTTCAATGTTCAGCACCAAATTGGTCAGGCTCTGACCGTCCGTCAGGTCGCCGTAGTGCAAAAAGATGTTGGCCGCTTCATCGTGAGGATCAACGTAGACGTGATCGATGCGAGCCGTATTGAACGTGCTGCTTCGGCGAACGATACCGTGAACCTCGTATCCCTTCTCGAGCAAGAGTTCCGCGAGATACGATCCGTCCTGACCGGTGATTCCGGTGATCAGTGCTTTTTTCGAATTGGTTGACGGGCTCATCTTGTTTTACTTTCCTCTGAATGGCCGACCGCTAGACGGACCGAAGCTCGGCGGTTCGCACTGCGGATAGGTAGTCTTGGTAGGTCGACGCAAGACCTGTCTTGAGATCGATGGTTGGAGACCAACCGGTTTGTTGGATCAAGCTGATGTCGGTTCGTTTCACGGGCGTACCGTCGGGCTTACCGGTGTCCTGTGAAATCGTGCCCGTGAATCCAGTGACTTCGGCAACCAGTTCGGCCAACTCGCGGATCGAAATGTCCGTTCCCGTACCAACATTTACGAGGTCGGGAGGATCATTCACGCTCAGCAAATGAACGAGGGCCGTCGCGAGATCATCGACGTGCAAGAACTCACGCCGTGGCGTCCCGGTTCCCCAGATTGTGACTTCATTCACCCCCGCCCGTGCCGCCTCGTCAAAGCGGCGAATCAGCGCGGGTAACACATGTGAATTTTCGGGATGATAGTTGTCTCCCGGACCGTACAGATTCGTCGGCATCGCCGAGTGATACGTCACACCGTATTGACTGCGATAATGCTCGCAAAGCTTGAGTCCGCTGATCTTCGCCAGGGCGTAGGCCTCGTTGGTGGACTCGAGGGGCCCCGTGAGAAGACACGACTCGGGCATCGGCTGCGGGGCTTCTCTTGGATAGATGCAAGTGCTGCCAAGGAAAAGGAAGCGACTCGTTCCGCTGCGGTAAGCCGCGTCGATCGCGTTGGCCGCCATCATCAAGTTCTGGTAGATGAATTCGGCTCGGTAGGTGTCGTTGGCATGGATGCCGCCAACTTTTGCGGCGGCGAAAATCACCGCATCGGGTCGTTCCGATTCGAAAAATGCTTCGACATCCGTCTGCCGTGTGAGGTCCAATTCATCGCGACTGCGGGTAACGATGTTGGTCTCGGCAACTCCGGCTTCGCGCAGCTTGCGGACGACGGCTCCGCCCACCATTCCCCGATGTCCGGCGACGTAGATTCGGCCTTGTGGGGCGACGATCTCACTCACGTTGATGATTTCCTCAGGTGCAACTCTTGGCGCGGCATTGTTTGCGATGATTAGAAGCCGATCCCGTGATATTCAAAGCCACGGTCGTTGAGCCCGCTATCCTTCAGGCGGTTGCGGCCATCGAAAATGAAGGCGGGCTTCTTCATCGAGCCGTGTATCGCATCGAAGTCGGCGCCGGCGAACTCGTCCCACTCGGTGAGCACGGCAATGGCATGTGCGTCATCAGACGCGTCTTCGCAGGAATCCGCGAAGGTCACGTGCTCATCGATCAAGCGGCGTTTTGCATCGCTCAACACGCCGTCGCCTTCGATGAAGACTTGCTCCAAATCTCGTTTGACTTGTTCGGGCGAGACCTTGGGGTCGTAGATGCAGAGCCGTGCCTTTTCGAGCAATAGATCGCGGCAGACGTAAATCGAAGCCGACTCGCGGGTGTCGTTGGTGTCTTTTTTGAACGCGAAGCCCCAGATGGCGATCCGTTTATCCGAAACGGTGTTGAACATGGTCCGCACCATGCGCGTCACGAAACGTTGTTTCTGGTAGTCGTTCATTTTGACGACTTGTTCCCAGTACTCGGCCACTTCGGGGAGCCCGAAGTATTCGCATAGGTAAACCAGGTTCAAAATATCTTTTTGAAAACAGCTGCCACCGAATCCCACGGAGGCCTTCAGAAACTTGGGTCCGATTCGTGAGTCGGTCCCGATGGCCGCCGCGACTTCATCGACATCGGCTTCGGTCGCTTCGCAGAGGGCGCTGATCGCGTTGATTGATGAAACGCGTTGAGCCAAGAACGCATTGGCCGTCAACTTGGAAAGCTCGCTACTCCAGAGGTTGGTGGTCAGCAATCGTTCGCGCGGAACCCAATTGGCGTAGACCTGCACGAGTGCCTCGATGGCTTCGCTTCGTTCGCCTCCGATCAAAACGCGATCCGGAGATAGCAGATCATCGATGGCCGTTCCTTCGGCGAGGAACTCGGGATTGCTCAGAACATCAAAGGTCGCGTTCTTGCTCGAGTTCGAGAGGATCCGCTTGACGGCTTCGGCGGTACGGACGGGCAACGTCGATTTTTCAACAACGATCTTGTGACCTTCAGAAACGTCGGCGATCCGTCGAGCACACTTCTCGACGAACTCCAGGTTGGCGGCTCGGCCTGCCCCCACCCCGAACGTCTTTGTCGGCGTGTTGACGGAAATGAAAACCATCTGAGCCTGCTCGATTCCCGATTCGACCTCAGTGGTGAAGGAGAGGTTCTTGCCGCGAGATTCACGAACAATCTGATCGAGGCCCGGTTCGTAGATCGGCAGCTCATCCGAGTTCCACTGCGCGATACGCTCCGCGTTGATGTCCACCACATTCACATCGATGTGCGGACACTTGTGGGCGATCATTGCCATCGTCGGCCCACCGACGTAGCCGGCGCCGATGCAGCAGATTTTTGAAACGGGTTCGACGTTTGTGCTCATAGTGGTCGAGACTCTCAGGTCGCCTGATGGAAAAGTTTTGCTGTTGTGTGTGAGTGGTTGGTTGCAGTGTCTCAGGACATTACTGCGGAAACGGATTCGGAATCCCGTGCGGACGAATGCTCAAACTTCTGCCGAGTCCGTTGATACTTCGCCGAGTGGCTCTAGCTGACAGTCATCCAGTTTGACGCTGACTCCCTGGTCCATAAAACGAACTGCGACGAGTAATCGTGTTTCCTGGTCGCGTCGTAAAATAACGCCTTCGAAACCCGCGAACGATCCGTTCTTGACGCGAACGACTTGGCCCGGCTGCAACCGACCTTCGACGGAAAGTGGTTCACCGATATCGATGAGGTTGCTGATTTGCGTCAGATCGGTGACAAGCTGCGGGACATCCGTAATCTCGGTTGCCTTTTGCACACAGCCTGTGCAGATAGCTTCGTAACGTGCGTCGTTGTTCCCGCAGAGAAAAACGTAGTTGTTAAAGAGCGGCGCGTAGCTTGTTCGCACGCGACCCGCTGGGGAACGGCGGCGCTGTTCGATTTGGGGACCAAAATGTGCGATGCCGAGCTTGTGCAACTGCCGCATCAACTGCTTTTCTTGCCGTGACTTGGTATAGAGCAGCCACCAGTTCGAATTGATCGCAAGCTCCTGCTCCAAAATATCAGCGGGAAACCGGTCGGGTTCTTTTGGAAGAATAGGCAATTTGACATTCTCCGGTAGGCGTTCGTCCCCCTATCAGAACTATCAGGGCAGACTTCGTCCATCTGGGTGACAAGCAAAGTTTGAGGCCTTTGACTCGCCAACCACCTGAATTTGTTCTCGAATCAGAACACCACTGTCAAGAAGCAACCTGCACTCAGACGCCTTACGGCTGTTTCCTGAGTCCGTCCGAGCAAGGATGATCGGCCTTTGGGGGCGCAACAAGCACAGCGAAGACGCGTTTCGAACGAATCGTCGTCACGCTTAGGTGCAATGCTCGCATCTCAACTAACCGTTAAACCCGCATCATTTTGCGGACTCAACCGCGACTGGCCAACGCCGTCGCTTCACGCTTGGAATCCCGCTTCGGGAATGTCGAGACGACAGCGTCTTGTGGCTTCGCTGGAGCGTTTCCGCTTCGTTCCTGCTCGAGATCGTCGATGACCTTTTGCAGCTGCGGGCACAAGTCCGCGAGAGTCAAGCTGAGCTCGGCGATCCGATCATGAACCCGCGGTGAATCGGCTCTCGCGACGACCAAAAGAGTACCAATATTGACGGGCTGACTCGATTGTCCGGCTCGGACCACCAGCGGCCAACGTACCTGAACCTGCTCGGTCCGATCCGGCAATCGCATGGCGGACCAGGTCGCGTGATAACCTTCGTGCAACCATGCGAGGTTGAGGTCGATGCAGATCTTTGCCAAATCGTGACTCTTCGCAAACTCCACCAACGGTTCCCAGACCTGATCCCATTTCCCGTCGCCCTGCAGTTTGACGCAGCTCGAATTTTCTGAGGCGAGATTGGGGTTGGGGGTCACAAAGAACGAGCGAGTCATGTCGCCCGCCTTGATCATGACGAGACGGCATTCGGCGTGACCGAACGACCTTGTGAGCACGAGGAAACTTCCAGAAAGGACGATTCCCAGCAACGCCAGCCACGGCATTTGGTAGTGGCAAGAAAGTACCGCAAGCGTTGTTGTTAACGCACACAGCAGCGCGACAATGCCGAGCATGCCGTAGTCACCATATTTCTTCTGCAGCAGGTGATGCAGGTGCGCCCGGTCGGTTGTGTAAATGCTTCGTCCGGTGAGCCAACGTCTAGCAATAGCAGCAGCAGAATCGAAAAGCGGAATCGCGAGAACCGCAATCGGCGCCGAGGCTAGAAGCGTTGAGCCCTTGACGCTGCCCCAGACCGACAGCACACCGACCAACAAGCCGATGACCATGCTTCCCGCGTCACCAAGAAAGATTGACGCCGGGGGTTTGTTGAAGATCAAGAATCCGCAAAGGCTACCCGCGAGCGCGAACGCCAGGATGCAAGACAGCGGTTCACCATGTTCGAGGCAAAGAGCCGCAAGCCCGAGGCTAATGAAGCAACCTGCGGTCGTTGCAACACCGTCAGCGCCATCGATCAGGTTGAGAGCGTTGACACACACCAGCAGCCAGAGAACGGTAACAGGTAGTGCAAGCGAGCCGAGATGAAGTTCAAACGCGCCGACACCAATTTTATCGACGACGGTACCGCTCCCAACGAGCACCGTGATAATCAACATCTGCAAGAGGAGTTTCTGGCGACCGCGCATCGCCCAAACGTCATCAATCAAGCCGACCATCAACATCGCGGATGCGCACAGCACGAGGCTGTACCAACGCATCGAGACATCCCCAAGATCGAAATTGCCGATCGTGCGATCGTACCAAATGGTGATCGCGAAACCCGAGAGCAGGGAGAGTAACACCGCGACGCCACCACACAACGCGATCGGCTTCGCGTGGAGCTTTCTTTCCGCATCCGGATTGTCAACGATGTTGAATCGCAGCGCGACAAATCGAACAACCGGAACGAGCACCAGGGCGGAGCAAGCTGACGCGATCAGCGATACGAAAGTCAACCAGATCATCGGCGAGGTGTGACGAGTACGGCGGAAGACAAGGTTAACCTGACCATTTCATTCATGTCCCATCTGTGCCGCCTCCCCAGTTTACCCGACGACTAGCGGCGCCCAGAGCCAAAATGGTCGTCTCAAAGCAATTTGGTGGGATTTGGAAATCAGCCCTCTCTCTGGTCCGATCGGGCGGATCTCGGCTGAGGACTTACCCTCTTTTCCATAAATCCGCCCATCAGGTTTGAAGGCGCGAACGGATGCACAAAACCGCTACAGGCCGTCTTTCCATCAGTTTTGGCTAAATCCCTCGCACCGTTACGGCGATAACACCCCTTAGAACCGGTCTGTCTATGAGCAGACGGTGCAATGCCTGATCCCGATTCGAATTCCGCCGGCAGCCAAGGGGGGCCAAATGGCGATTCGCTACAAGGCCGTACGCGCCCAGAACCAACCATCAAAGACCCTCAGTCAAGCGAGGCGCCGTCATTGGCGCAACGCCATCCTCTTCGGCGTCGCCGCCCTGATGATCGGGGGGACTGGATGCACTTGGGTCAAAAGTGCTCGCCGCTACCTGACGCGGACCGAGTATCTCGACGAATTCATGATTGCCCACCGAAACCGAGCCTTGGCAGCCAAGGCGTGGTTCCGCGAGCAGGATTGCCACTGTAACGAGCGCTACCTTGACGAGTTCAAGGCTGGCTTCCTGCAGGGGTACTCGGACATCGCCAATGGTGCCGATGGCTGTGCTCCCTGCGTGGCGCCCAACCAATACTGGGGTTGGAAATACCAATCGCCCGGCGGACAGGCCGCTGTCGACGCTTGGTTCGCGGGTTATCCGATCGGTGTCAAGGCTGCAGAGCAAGACGGCGTCGGGTATTGGGGCAACGTCGGTGCCGTGTCGACAACACACGTCGCACAGCCGCCGAAGCAAATGCCGACCACTGCCGAGGGAATCCCGATCCAGAATGGTCAGCTGATGGGGCCGAACGGTCCTGTTGACGAGATGATCGTTCCTGGTTCAACAAGGATCATCCCCGCAGATGAGTTGCAGCGTGCACTCGAGGCCGAAGCACTGCCCCCGGCCCCCATCGAGACGGCACCCATCAATTTGGATTCGGCGTCCGACCGCATTCCGGACATGGCGGTCCCGGTTAGCAGCAGCGACCGTTCGCCGATCTCAGACAAGACGGCGACGCTTGTCCCCACGGGCGATGCTCAGACCTTCACGTTGAACGATCTGGGCGACGACGCAATCGAAGACATCTTCGGAGCTATCGAAATCCCGGGAGACGTGGCAAACCTGCCCGCTGATGCGACCGTTTCAAAAACCAAGGCCGGCGAACTGCCTCAACTCAAAGAAGCCGTGGAAACCGCTCGGGCAACCGGTGGTATTCCGTTCAAGCTCGAGTAACCAATCATCGCTCACCGCTGAGTCGAGGCGTGCCCCAACGCCAGCGGTAGCCCGCTTCATACAAGCCGAAAACCACACTGATGAGTTCAGGGATGAATACCACACTTTTCAACGCCGGTTCCAGTCGGTCCACGGCAAACCGCCGAAGGGGATTTCTCGGTTCGCTGATCGCGGGAAGCGGTAAGTGGATCGCCTCGGCTTTGCTCGCTGTGTCCGCAACGGGATGCTCGACGCTCACGCAACCGATCGATGGTGTTCCCGCCGACCGAGTGCCATCTCAGTATTTCGCGTCGCCGAAAAACAACCTCGTGCCCGTCGACATCTCAGAGTTGACGCTCGAGCCGCCACGCGAATACCTGATCGGCCCGGGCGACATCCTCGGTGTCTACATCGAAGGCGTGTTGCCGTTTAACCCGCCCAACGCGCCGCCTGAACCACCGCCCGTGAACTTCCCGGATGCGGAAAGCGTGCTGCCGCCTTCGATTGGTTATCCGATCGCAGTACAGGAAGACGGCTCGCTTGCCCTGCCGCTCATCGAACCGCTCAACGTGGACGGACTCACACTTGATCAAGTCCGCGACGCGATTCGTGACACCTACATCGACAACGATATCCTCCGTCCGGACAAGGCTCGTCCGATCGTCACCATCATTCAGGAACGAACGATCGACGTGATCGTGGTTCGTGAAGACGGCGGAAGCGCCTTGAGCGTTCAGAACCTTTCGTCACAATTTATTCGGGGCGGTAGCGACCGAAGTGCAAGCGGCGGATTGGTCAAGCTGCGTGCTTACCAGAATGACATCCTCCATGCTCTCGTCGAAACCGGTGGACTGCCCGGCTTGAACGCAAAGAACCAAGTCAAGGTCTTGCGGGCGAATCGCGCCGACAAACAGGCACGTGAGAAGTTCCTCGAAGAGTTCCGCCACCAGCAAGAAGCAGCCGCGCTCGATCCGTGTGCGTGCCCGCCGAAGTTGCCGGAAGACCCAAGCATCCTGCGGATTCCGCTGCGTCTGCCCCCCGGGCAACCCTCGGCGTTGACCGAGGACGACATCCGTCTGAACGAAGGCGACATCGTCTACATCGAGTCTCGCGACACAGAGGTGTTCTACACGGGTGGTCTACTACCCGGTGGCGAGTTCCCGCTCCCGCGTGACTACGACCTGAACGTTCTCGGTGCGATGGCACTCGTCGGCCAGGGTGCATACGGGCAGGCAGGCGGTGGCGGTCGAGGCATCGGACAGCTCGGCAACTCGGTTGCAACCGTGCCGCCGGGACGAATCTACATTCTGCGTCAAACCGACTGCAACGGCCAGATTGCGATCGAGGTCGACCTCACCAAGGCGATCAACGATCCCCGATCCCGGCCACTGATCCAAGCCGGCGACACACTCATCCTGCAATACAAGCCAGAAGAAGAGTTGTTGAACTTCGGTCTCGGAACCTTCTTCACCTTCGGTATCCAAGAACTGCTGCGAAACTAGTTCTGATAGCCGAATCGAATTCGAAAACGCCGCGGACCTCAAGTTCGCGGCGTTTTTCGTTGGTTCACTCGATGTAGCCGAGGGATCGGAAGAACTCTTCTGTCTTCTTCAACGTGTCCTTGTAGGCCTCATCACGATTGAAGAAGCCATGGGGAGCATCTTGGTAAAGGTGCAGGTCCGAGCGAACACCCAAGTCCTGGAGTTTGCGTTGGAACGACTCGGCGGTCGATACGGGAATCAGTTTGTCTTTTGTTCCAAGAAATACGATCGAAGGTGGGACGTCTTTGGAGAGTCGGTGCATGGGCGAGATGTCTTGCCAATACTCTTTGACGCGGCTGTGTCCGTATCCGTCTGGCCCGTTGTCGTAGACGGGGTTGAAGAGCGCGAGGGCGGAAGGAATCGCACTGACTGCTGAGTCGTCGCTCGGATCATCAAAAGCTTTCACGGTCGCCGTTGCGGCCGCCACGTGTCCGCCTGCCGAACCACCCCCGGCAGCAATTCGATCCGGATCCAGGTTGAAGCGTTTCGCGTTCGCTCGCAGCCATCGCACGGCCGATTTGCCATCGGAAACACAATCCTTCGGAGTGGTCCCGTTGCGGCTCTTCACGCGGTACTCCGCGCAGAAGCACGCCATGCCCAAGTCGGCGAGGTGTCGGCTCTGCCCGTAGAATTGGCTCGGGGTTCCGCCGTTCCAGCCGCCCCCGAAAAAGAACACGATTGCCGGCCGCGGACTCGGGGATTCTTCCTGTGGCATGAACGCGTGCAGGGACAAGGTGACGTCGCCAACGGTCTTGTAGGCGACCATCTCATCAGGCTGAGGTTTCTCGTCCTTTGCCTTCTTCGCTTTCGATTGAGCACAGAGCGAGGGACTCAGGAACGACACCAGCAAGAGAACAATCGAAATTCGTTTCACAACATTGGCCAAATCGGGGAATGGGATTTGCCAACACTGTACTCCGACGCTTGACTCCGTTGGGACGCGGACGCACCTCTCAAGCTCAGGTGAAGTTGGGAGTCGGTGGTCGATAGTCGCCCAAGTCGATTCCGCGAAACCAGTCAATCGTGTGCCGCAACCCTTCGGACAGCGGTATCTTGGGCGTCCAACCCAGCTTGTCTTTGGCAAGTGAAATATCCGGCCTTCGACGAGTCGGATCGTCCGATGGCAAAGGGCGATAATCGAGCTTGCTCGACGAACCGGAAATCTCAATCACCTTCTCCGCAAGCTCCTTAATCGTGAATTCGTCGGGGTTGCCGATATTGACCGGCCCGACAAAACCATCTTGATTCATCATCGCGATGATCACGTCTACCAAATCATTTCGATAGCAGAACGAGCGTGTTTGGCTGCCGTCGCCAAACAAAGTGATGTCTTCTCCCGCAAGTGCTTGCCGAATAAACGTCGACACGACACGCCCATCGAATGGGTGCATCCGAGGACCGTACGTGTTGAAGATGCGAACGATCCGGACATCTAGGTGATTGCTGCGGTGGTAGTCCATGAATAACGTTTCGGCGGCACGTTTGCCTTCGTCGTAGCACGCACGGATGCCGATCGGATTCACGCTTCCACGATACGATTCCACTTGAGGATGGACTTCGGGGTCGCCATAGACTTCGCTTGTGCTCGCCTGCAGGATTCGTGCGCCACAACGTTTCGCGATGCCCAGCATGTTGATCGACCCCATCACGCTGGTCTTCATCGTCTTGATCGGGTTGTACTGGTAGTGACCCGGTGCGGCGGGGCACGCCATGTTGTAGATCTGGTCGACTTCGAGAAAGATCGGCAGGGTGATGTCGTGCCGGATCAGTTCAAAATTGGGCCTCTCGAGTAGGTGAGAGACGTTTGTCTTTTGGCTGGTAAAAAAGTTGTCGAGACAGATCACATCGTGTCCCTGGTCGACCAACCTTTCACAGAGATAGGAACCCAAAAAACCAGCGCCGCCGGTGACGAGAATGCGTTGAATCATGATGCCTGACTTTCTGGGAGCGAGTGAAGCGGGGGTGGATCCCAAATGAGGTTGTCGATCAACCGTGTCTTTCCGACGTAGCACGCGATCAGACAGACCACGGGCCGATCCACCACTGAAATCGGTTCAAGGGTGACGGCATCAACGACCTCGGCGTAGTCGATCGAATCGACGCGAGGGAACGTGCCACCGGATAAGCCGGGAAGCAATTGCTGATGCAAAATTTGACGGACCTTCGACGTGTCTGTTTCGCCGGCCCGCAACGCATCGTGGGCGGATTCTAGCGCAGCGGACAATCGTAACGATCGCGATCGCTCCTCATCGTCTAGGTAGCGGTTGCGACTACTCATTGCCAATCCGTCCTGTTCACGCACGATCTCGCACGGAACGACTTCGATCGACACGTTAAGGTCCGTGACCATTGTTTGAATGACGCGAAGTTGCTGGTAATCCTTTTGACCAAAGAAGGCGTGTGTCCCGGGAAGCATTTGAAACAGCTTCAGGACAACGGTCGCAACGCCTTCAAAGTGTTCGGGACGAAACTCACCTTCCCATCGTTCAGCAATCTTCGGCGGCTTGACGGAGGTGCTGAAGCCCGGTGGGTAGACTTCGTCCACCGTGGGACAGAAAACGGCGTCGGTCCCGGTTGCCCGCAACGCATCCAAATCGGCTTCCATCGTGCGCGGGTATTTTGCGAGGTCTTCTCCGGGAGCAAACTGAGTCGGATTGACGAAGATCGTTGCCACCGAAAAATCGCAGCAACGATTGGATGCTTCGACAAGCGAGAGATGGCCTCGGTGCAACGCTCCCATCGTGGGGATGAGCCCCACCGTCTTGCCGGAACGCGTTCGCTCGGCCACAAACCGACGGGCTTCGTCGGCGGATTCGATCAACTCCATTCGATCTAAATGACGTTCGACGTCGCCTCTTCCAAAACGTGCTCGGCAACATAGATCGGCAGCGGCGGCCGAAACGTGACCGCAACGGCGATGGCGTCGCTAGGCCGGCAATCGATCTCAACTAATTCGCCATCGGACGTCTCCAAGCGCAGGTGCGCGTAGTAGGTCTGATCGTTGAGGTCGCTGATGATCACGCTGTTCACCGTCGCGCCGAGCGCATCGGCAACTCCGACTACCAAATCGTGCGTTAGCGGACGAGGCGGATCGTACCCGTCATCCTTCACGCGACGCTCAATGTTGGTCGCCTCGAAGATTCCGATCAGAATCGGAAACTCGCGATCCCCATCGAGTTCACGAAGGTAGATGACCTGGCTTTCGGTGAGCTCGGAAATGATGATCCGAGCAAGCTGCATTTGAATTGGCATCGGTCGAATGACCTGCTTGAGGAGTCGGGCAACCGTTCCCTGCACCCTCAGTTTAACTCTGTTGCACTGCGTCCGTGTCAAGCCAACGACCGTTCGGTCCACTAATTCTCAAGGCGGAACATGGTGACGGCAAGTGGCGGGAGGTCCACCAGGATGCTGTCCGCTTGCCCGTGATGCCCTTCTCCGAAGGTGTTTCGACCGGGATAGTTGCCGACGTTACTCCCGCCGTAGCGGGAGCTGTCACTGTTGAAAATCTCTTTCCAGTGACCGCTCTCGGGAACCCCGACGCGGTACGACTGTCGGACCACGGGGGTAAAGTTGCAACAGACGAGGACCGGGGGGACGCCCTCGAAACCCTTGCGCAAGTACACCAGTGTGCTGTCATCCGCATTCATGCAGTCGATCCACTGGAAACCTTCGCCCGCGAAGTCGAGTTGGTGGAGCGCGGGGTTCTCGATCACCAGCTGATTGAGGTCCGCCACCAATTCCTGAACACCTCGGTGTGTTTCGAAATCCAGTAGCAACCAATCCGGACCGTCATCGTGGTTCCATTCGTTCCACTGACCAAGCTCGCCGCCCATAAAGAGCAGCTTCTTACCGGGGTGGGTCCACATGTACGAATACAACAATCGGAGATTGGCAAACTTTTGCCACATGTCACCGGGCATTTGGCTGAGCAAAGCGCCCTTGCCGTGAACCACCTCATCATGCGACAGCGGTAGCATGAAATTCTCGGTGAACGCGTAGATCATGCTGAACGTGAGATCGTTCTGGTGATGACGCCGATAGATCGGTTCACGCTGCATGTATGCCAGCGTGTCGTTCATCCACCCCATGTTCCACTTGTAAGTGAACCCGAGACCGCCTTCGTAGGTGGGACGCGACACGCCGGGCCAAGCAGTCGATTCCTCAGCCACCGTGATCGCACCGGGGTGATTCTCATGAACGGCAACGTTGAACTCCCGTAGGAACGAGATCGCTTCGAGGTTCTCACGCCCGCCGTGCTCATTGGGGACCCACTCACCGTCTTCGCGGCTGTAGTCGAGATATAGCATCGAAGCGACCGCGTCGACGCGAAGTCCATCGATGTGATACTTCTCAAGCCAGAACAGGGCATTCGCGATCAGGAAGTTGCGGACCTCGTTGCGACCGAAATTGAAGATCAAGGTGCCCCAGTCTGGGTGTTCGCCCTGACGAGGATCGGCGTGCTCGTAGAGCGCGGTGCCATCGAAACGACGAAGCCCATGCCCGTCTTTCGGGAAGTGGGCGGGAACCCAGTCGACGAGGACCCCGATGCCTTTTTGGTGCAGGTGGTCGACGAAGTACATGAAGTCTTCGGGGCTGCCGTGTCGAGACGTCGGCGCAAAGTAGCCGACGGTCTGGTAGCCCCAAGAGCCGGTGAAGGGATGCTCGGTGATCGGCAAAAGCTCCACGTGGGTGAAGTTCATGCGGTGGCAATAGTCGGCCAATCGGTGGGCCAAGTCTCGGTAGTCGAGCCAGCCTTGCGCGCGTCCAGGGCCTTTCTGCCAACTCCCCAGGTGGACTTCGAAGACGTTCATCGGCGAGTGCATCGGATCGCATTCACGCCGACGCTCCATCCAATCCGCGTCCTGCCATTCGTGCTGGTTGAGGTCGGTGATGATCGACGCCGTGAGCGGAGGCATCTCGGCCGCGAATCCGACCGGATCCGTTTTGTCGACCCACTGTCCGTCGTTATCGAGCAGGCGAAACTTGTACTTTTGGCCGGCCTTGGCGCCAGGGATAAAGAGTTCCCAGATTCCGACCGACGCGTCGAGTTTGGCGACGTGAGCGCGGCCGTCCCAGCCGTTGAAATCGCCGACGATTTGAACGACTCGTGCGTTCGGGGCCCAAACGGCGAAGTTCAC